>NZ_JBFUKG010000007.1:0-237966 GCF_056400945.1 Polaromonas sp. P4_H1
CTCTGCAAGCCCGGCTCCGCCTTCGGTGGCATAGCGCTGCAGCCATTTGTAGCCCGTCTGCGGGCTGATCCCGAAGCGCCGGCACAGCTCACGGCGATTCGCTCCATCTTTCGTAGCCAGTGCGACAAATTCCTGTTTCAGACTCATGGTGTCTTGTGCTTTCCAAGGCATGGTGATCCTCCGGCAAATTCGCCGGAAAGTGTCCACCATGTCCCCGCACACCTGTCACCTATGTCCCCGGTCTATACACGAAGCAAAAGAAAAGTGAGTAGCCGCCGGGCTACCCCCGGCCAGCAACCCTCAGCAAAGCCAACCAAATCCAAATTCACATCAAGCTAGACAACCCGCGGCAACGGCAGCGCCGTCTTGTAGCGTACCTGCTTGAGCGCAAAACTGGAGCGGATTTTTTCGATACCGGGAATCGGCGTGAGCTGCTCCAGAATGAATTTCTCCAGCGCCCCGATGTCGGCCACCGCCACGCGGATCAGGTAGTCGCTGTCGCCGGTCATCAAATAGCACTCCATCACTTCGTCATGCTCGGCAATGCGCCGCTCAAACTCGCCCAGCGCCTCCTTGTTTTGCGAACGCAGACTGATGGAGATGAACACACTCAGCCCCAGGCCCAGCGCCTGCGCATTGGCAATGGCCACGTAGCGGTCAATGACCTTGGCGGCCTCCAGCGCCTTGACGCGGGCCAGGCACGGCGAAGGACTTAAATGCACGCGCCGGGCCAGCTCCACGTTGGACAGCGAGCCATCGCGCTGAAGCTCGTCAAGAATCTTCAAATCAAGGTTATCAAGCTGCATAGTCTGTAAATTTAGTCAATTGCAGAATTTTATGCCGCTGGTTACGCATTTATCCCGATATTTAGGCAACACCTTTTGCGGGAAGATGCGTACAGTGGATTTGCCATGAACGATTCCACACCCCACCATCTCCTGATGCAAACCGCCGACGCTTTCACGCCAGACCCTGACCCGCAGGAAACCGCGGAGTGGCGCGAGGCGTTTGAAGCCCTGGCAGCCACGCAGGGCCCGGCCCGCGCGCGGCACATGCTGGACGAGCTGAGCCGTGTTGCCCGCAACCGCCGCATCGGCTGGCAGCCCGAGCTGTCCACGCCCTACATGAACACCATCGGCGTGAACGAGCAGCCGGTCTTCCCCGGCGATCTGGCGCTGGAGGAGCGGCTGGCTTCGCTGATGCGCTGGAACGCGCTGGCCATGGTGGTGCGCGCCAATCAGGCCGAGCTGGGCGGCTCCAGCGAACTGGGTGGCCACATTGCCAGCTATGCCAGCGCCGCCGATCTGTTTGAAACCGGCTTTAACCACTTCTTTCATGCGCGCGAGGGCCTGGGTGAAGGCCAGCATCGCGGCGACCTGGTGTTCTTCCAGCCGCACAGCGCGCCCGGTGTGTATGCGCGCGCCTACCTGGAAGGCCGGCTCACTGAAAAGGACTTGAGCTTTTACCGCCAGGAACTCACCGCACCCGGCCAGGGTGCGCAAGGCCTGTCCAGCTATCCGCACCCCTACCTGATGCCCGGGTTCTGGCAGTTCCCGACAGGCTCCATGGGCATAGGCCCGATCAGCTCGATCTACCACGCGCGCTTCATGCGCTACCTCACGCACCGGCGGCTGCTCGACTGCAGCAGCCGCAAGGTCTGGGGCGTGTTCGGCGACGGCGAGATGGACGAGCCCGAGTCCATGAGCGCCCTCACCCTGGCGGCGCGCGAAGGGCTGGACAACCTGGTCTGGGTTGTCAACTGCAACCTGCAGCGGCTCGACGGCCCGGTGCGCGGCAACGGCCGCATCATCGACGAGCTGGAAAAACTCTTTGCCGGCGCCGGCTGGAACGTCATCAAGCTGGTCTGGGGCAGCGACTGGGACGGCCTGTTTGCGCGCGACCTGACCGGCGCGCTGACGCAGGCCTTTGCCCACACGGTGGATGGCCAGATGCAGACCTTTGCCGCCAAGGACGGCCGCTTTAACCGCGACAACTTCTTCGGACAAAACG
Organism: Polaromonas sp. P4_H1; assembly: GCF_056400945.1. NCBI lineage: Bacteria > Pseudomonadati > Pseudomonadota > Betaproteobacteria > Burkholderiales > Comamonadaceae > Polaromonas > Polaromonas sp. P4_H1. The sequence continues at coordinate 2,011 of NZ_JBFUKG010000007.1, forward strand.
AAGAACTGGCCCGGCTGGCCCAGGGCATGACCGACGAACAGATTGACCGCCTCAAGCGCGGCGGCCACGACCTGGTGAAAATCCATGCGGCCTATGCAGCGGCGGCCAACCACAAAGGCCAACCCACGGTGATCCTGGCGCACACCAAAAAAGGCTATGGCATGGGTAGCGCCGGCCAGGGCAAGATGACCACGCATTCGCAAAAGAAATTTGACGAGACCGATCTGCTGGAGTTTCGCAACCGCTTCAATTTGCCCTTGACCGACGAGCAGGCCAAACACATCGCGTTTTACAAACCCGCCGATGACAGCCCCGAGATGCGCTACATGCACGCGCAGCGTGCGGCCCTGGGTGGCTACCTGCCCAAACGCGACACCACGGCCGAGGTGATTCCGGTACCGGCCTTGCCAAGTTACGCCCAGTTTGCCCTGGGTGCTGCAGCCAAGGAGATGAGCACCACCATGGCCTTTGTGCGCATGCTGGGCAGCCTGCTGAAGGACCCGGCCCTGGGCCCGAAGATCGTGCCCATCGTGGCGGACGAAGCGCGTACCTTCGGCATGGCCAACCTGTTCAAGCAGGTGGGCATTTACTCCAGTGTGGGGCAACGCTACGCACCCGAAGACATCGGCTCGGTGCTGAGCTACCGCGAAGCGCTCGACGGGCAAATCCTGGAAGAAGGCATCAGCGAAGCCGGCGCCATGGCCAGTTGGACGGCCGCGGCCACCAGCTACAGCGTCCATGGCCTGGCCATGCTGCCGTTTTATATCTATTACTCGATGTTCGGCTTTCAGCGCGTCGGCGACCAGATCTGGGCCGCGGCCGACCAGCGGGCGCGCGGCTTCCTGCTGGGCGCCACTTCAGGCCGCACCACGCTGGGTGGCGAGGGGTTGCAGCACCAGGACGGCTCCAGCCACTTGATCGCCGCCACCATTCCCAACTGCAAGGCCTATGACCCGACCTTTGCCTGCGAGCTGGCCGTCATCATCGACCAGGGCATGCGCGAAATGATGGTGGAGCAAAAAGACGTGTTTTACTACGTCACGATGATGAACGAGAACTACGCCCAGCCCGACCTGCGGCCAGGCTCGGAGGCGGACATCATTCGCGGATGCTATCAATTCAATAGCTATCAAGGTCCGACAAGCGAAGGAAAATCAGCCAGGAAGCCACAACAGGTGACGCTGATGGGTTCGGGGGCCATCCTGACCGAGGTGATCAAGGCGGCGCAGCAACTGGCAGACGAGGGCATTCATGCCACCGTTTACAGCGTGACCAGCTGGAGCGAGCTCGCACGCGATGGCGCGGCTTGCCAGCAGCGGATGCTCAATGGCCACACCACGCCCAAAGACGCGCAGAGTGAAGCATTCATTACCCGGCAACTGCACGCCAGCCAGGGGCCCATCATTGCCGCCACCGACTACGTGCGTGCCGTGCCCGAAAGCGTTCGCGCTTTCCTGCCCGAAGGCCGCGCCTACCTGACGCTGGGCACCGACGGCTTCGGCCGCAGCGACACGCGGGCCGCCTTGCGCGAATTTTTTGGTGTCAATGCGCAAAGCATCGTCAACGCCGCACGGCATCTGCTGAAGGCTTGAACCCGCACCCAGCGTGAGGGGTTCGGCAAGGCGGCGCTGGCCGCCTGCCGGGTTCAATTGACCTCAACCCAGCATTCACGGCCGGCATTGGCGCCCGTCTGAAGTCATGCAGCTACGTGGTGCTAGACCCGTTCGTAGAGCGTGACGACACAGGCGCCGCCGAGACCGAGGTTGTGCTGCAGCGCCAGGCGGGCGCCGGCGACCTGCCGCTTGTCGGCATTGCCACGCAGCTGCTGGACCAGTTCGGTGCATTGGGCCAGGCCCGTCGCGCCGAGCGGATGCCCTTTGGAGAGCAGACCGCCGGAGGGGTTGGTGACAAAGCGTCCGCCATAGGTGTTGTCGCCATCCAGCACAAACTTCTCCGCGCCGCCATCGGTGCACAGGTCCAGCGCCTCATACGTCAGCAGTTCGTTGTGGGCAAAGCAGTCATGCAACTCCACCACCTGGATGTCCTGCGGGCCGACACCCGCCTGCGCATACACCTGCCGCGCCGCATCCCGCGTCATGTCCACGCCGACCAGCTGGCGCATGTCGTGCGCATCAAACGTGGAAGAGCGGTCAGTGGTCATGGCCTGGGCCCTGATGCGCACCGACCGGTCCAGGCCATGGCGCTGCGCGAACGCGTCACTGCACACGACAGCCGCGGCGCCGCCACAGGTGGGCGGGCAGGCCATCAGACGGGTCATCACACCCGGCCACATCACCGGCGCATTGAGCACGTCTTCTTCGGTAAGGACCTGCCTGAACAGCGCGAGCGGGTTATTGGCCGCGTGACGGCTGGCCTTGGCGCGGATTTTCGCGAAGGTGCTCAGCTTCGTGCCGTATTGCTGCATGTGGGCGAGGCCGGCCCCGCCAAAATAACGCAGCGCCAGCGGCACGCCCTCGACCTGCAGCAGCGCATCGGCCTCTGCCTCGAAGCGGTCAAAGGGCGTGGGGCGGTCGTCGTACACCGAGCCCAGGGCGCCGGGATTCATCTGCTCGAAACCGACCGCCAGCGCACAATCCACGCTGCCCGAGGCCACCGCCTGGCGTGCCAGAAAGAGCGCGGTCGAGCCGGTCGAGCAATTGTTGTTGACGTTGAACACCGGCACACCGGACATGCCGACAGCATAGGCTGAACGTTGCCCGCTGCACGAGTCGCCATAGACATAACCGGCATATACCTGCTGCACCTCGTGGTAGTCGAGATGCGCGTCTTGCAGTGCGGCCCGAATGGCCTGCGCGCCCATCACGTCGTAGGACTGGCTCGCGCCTGGCTTGGCGAAAGGGATCATGCCGACCCCGGCGACAAAAACATCTCGTGCCATGCTTATCTCCTGAATAGTGCGGACCGGTCGCGTGAAATCAAGCGGTGAACATCGTGCGCCCGCGATCGAGTGCCACACGGCAGTCAGCGACCATGCGTGCCATCAATTCCGCGCAAGTCGGGATGTCATGGATCAGCCCCACCACCTGGCTGGCCCATACCAGCCCGTCATCCACGTCGCCACTTTCCAGGGCGGCTCGCCCACGCGCGCCCGCCACCAGATGGTGGATGTCATTGAACTCGCAGCCACCGGGCTGCCGCTCCAGCGCCACCACCTCGCTTGAAATGGCGTTCTTGAGTACCCGGCCGGTGTTGTGCAGCGTCCTGAAGATCAGTTGCGTGTCGCGTTCGCCTGCATGGATCAGCGCCTGCTTGATGTGCTCATGGATGGGTGCCTCCTGCGTCGCGCAAAACCGGGTGCCCATGTTGATGCCTTCAGCGCCCAATGCCAGCGCCGCCGCCATGCCGCGACCATCGGCAATGCCGCCCGAGGCGACCAGCGGAATCTTCACTTGGTCGGCAGCGGCCGCAAACAGCACCAGCCCACCCACGTCGTCTTCACCCGGATGGCCCGCGCATTCAAAGCCGTCGATGGACACGGCATCGACACCATTGCGCTCGGCCGACAGGGCGTGCCGCACGGAGGTGCATTTGTGAACGATCTTGATTCCCGCGGCTTTGGCCTTCAGGATGAATTCCCTCGGATTGTTGCCGGCGGTTTCCAGAATCTTCACACCGCTGTTGATGACGGCATCAAGGTAGTCTTCGTAAGGCGGCGGATTGGCCGAGGGCAGGATCGTCAGGTTCACGCCGAAAGGCTTGTCGGTCATGCTGCGGCAGCGTGCAATCTCGGCCGCCAGCGCCTCAGGCGTGGGCTGGGTCAAGCCCGTCAATACGCCCAGACCGCCCGCGTTTGAGACGGCCGATGCCAGCTCGGCGCGTCCCACCCATTGCATGCCGCCCTGAATGATGGGGTAGCGGATGCCGAGCAATTCAGTGATTCGGTTCTTCATGGTTTGCCTTAAAGGGTTGAAATGACGCGGGCTAGTGGCCCTTGAAAACGGCTGGCCGTTTGGCAAAGAAGGCCTTCGCGGCTTCCTTGAAATCTTCCGTCTGCGTGCTGGCCTTGAAATTTTCGCGTTCAGCGTCGAGCTGCGTGGGCAAGTCGGTCTCGAAGGACTGGCGCATCAGCCGCTTCATGCGGCCGTAGGCCAGGGTAGGCCCGGCAGCCAGCCGCCGGGCCAAGGCCACGGTTTCTTCCTGCAACTTGTCAGCGGGTACCACGCGGTTGACCAGGCCCAGACGCAGCGCTTCGGCCGCGTCAAAAGTTTCCGACAGCAGAGCAATCTGCATCGCGTTGCGCAGCCCCACCAGCCGCGGCAGGCTCCAGGAGCCTGATACGTCACAGCTGGCACCGACATTCGCATAGGCGAGGTTAAAGCGCGTACTGTCGGCTGCGATGACCAGGTCGCAGGCCATGGAGAGGCTCAAGGAGCCCCCCGCGACCACGCCGTGCAGGCTGGCAATCACGGGGGCATTGAGTCCGGCCAGCAGCACGACCGCCTCGTGCAAGCGGCCGATCAGATCGTGTGCCGTCGCCGCAGAGTCGTGCTGCAGCGCGGCCAGGTCGCCGCCCACGCCAAAGGCGCGGCCTTCGCCTCGGATGACAACCACCCGCAGCTGCGGGTCGTCCGCCAGCGACTGGCAAGCCGCCAGAAATGCGCTGGCCGTCGGCACGTCCAGTGCGTTCATGGCCGAGGGGCGGTTAAAGGTCATCGTCGCCATGCCGCCTTCGCATGTCAAGATCACCGGGTTTGAATTTGAAGCGCTCATGAGGTACTTTCTGTTGTGCTGAGTCGGGTCATCAAGCGCTTAATTAACCCGTGTAAGCGCGGCCAAAGATGTTGCGTGCAATCACCCATTTCTGGATCTCGTTCGCACCTTCGTAAATCTCGCCAATCTTGGCGTCGCGGTAGATCGACTCCAAGGGCATCAACTCGCCCGTGGCCGACAACTCGCGTACAAAGCCATAGGCACCACAGACCTGAATCGCATCACGTGCCACGTCGACCGCCAGCCGGCTGCCCACCAGCTTGGCCATGGCTGCCTCGACCTCGGCGCTGCCTTCCACGTCGTAGCGGTAGCCCGCCTTCTGGTAGAGGCTGCGCGCCTGCTCCAGGCCCACTGCATGCTCGGCAAACAGGTACTGCCAGTGCTGCATGCGCGCGAGTTCCCGGCCGAACACCTTGCGCTTGCACATGTAGTCGGCCGCATGGTCGAACGCTGCCTGCGCCATGGCCACACCGATCGCGCCTATCCCCATGCGTCCGAGCGCCAGCGCGCCCAGCGCTACGCGCAGGCCGCCACCTTCGGTGCCGACGACATGGTCGTCCGGCACGAACACGTTCTCAAACACCACGTCGGCCGTCAGCTGCAGGTGGTTGCCCATCTTGAGATCGGGCTTGCCCACCGACACCCCCTCGGCGCGCATGTCGGCCATCAGCATGGTGAGGCGCTCACCGCTGCGGCACAGCACCACAATCCAGTCGGCCACCGGGGAGTTGGTGATCCAGCGTTTGCGGCCATTGATGCGCCAGCCGCCGGCTACCTGGGTCGCCGTGGTTTGCATGGACGTCACTGACAAGTCGGTGCTGGCCTCCGGCTCGCTGGTGGCGAACGAGCCGACAAACTCGCCGCGTATCAGCGCCGGCAGGTATTTGTTGCGAAGCGCGGCCGGTGCTTTTTCAAGCGTTTTGCCGACCAGAATGGCCTGCCCGTCATAGAGGGCAGAGGCCAGCCCCCGACTGTAATAGGCCAGCTCTTCCAGCACGGTGAGGGTCGCCAGTGTGGGAAATTCGAGCCCCCGGCCGCCTACATCTGCCGGAAAGGGAATCGTGTAAAGCCCCGCGCGCGCCATGGCCTCAAACTGCTCGCGCGGAAACGCCTCTTTGGATTCAGGTGTGGTGTTCAAGCGGTGCGCAACCGGGCGCAGCACGTCTTGGGCGAATTCACGCACCTCAGCGCGAATCCGGCGCGTCTCGTCGGGCAGCCACACATCGTGGAACAAGGTGTCGGCTCTGCGGGCTGGATGGGTCATGACGGTCTCCTGGGGTGCGTTCAGAATCACCTGGAATCACCGGGCTGTGCGCGGGCTGGCGCGGCGTCGTGCTGCGGTGGCCGGTGCGGGTTCAAGGGGTACGGGCAATGCCGGCGCCGGTTCGGCCGGGCGTTTGCGCAGAAGGGGTTTGGTTTTGCCGCTGCACAGGCCATTGGCCAGCAAAGCGATGCATTGCTGCGCGATGTCGTCTGGGCTCAAGGCCCCATCGGACCGGTACCAGCGTCCAATCCAGCTCAGCGCGCCTGCCAGCGTGAAGGCGGCGATCTTGGGGTCACAGGGCGCGATGGAGCCTTCCTCGATGCCAAGCCGGATCAGTTCACGGAACTCTTTGTCGATTGCGGCCTTCATGCGCCTTAGCTTGCGCTGGCTTTCCGGTGGCAGCGGGTCTTCGCCCACGCGGATCAGGCACATGCCAAAGTCCATGGTCACGATCTCGGTGTATTTGTGCATGGCGGCCACCAGCTTGTCCATCGCGCTGCCACCGGAGGCACCCACCTCCGTGATCGCGTCCTGCAGCATCGTGAGGCCAATACGCACGCATTCGTAAAGAATTTCGTCCTTGCTCTTGACGTAGTAGTACAGCGTCGGCTTGGTGACATGCAGCCGCTCGGCGACCTCGTCCAGCGTGCTGGCCTGGTAGCCTTTTTCGTTGAACACCTGTGCTGCCATGCGCAGCACCGCCTCGCGCTTGTCTGTGCGAACCTTCTCGCGTTCGGTAGTGGGGGCCCAGGGGGAGACGAGCTTTCGAGCAGTCAAGATATTTCAATTCCTGTGGGGTAGGGTGGAGCGGGATGCCGTGGCGAGATGGAGTTTGCGTAGCGTTCAGCGGTACAGCGCCTCAATTTCGGCCGCATAGGTTTTGTAGATGCTGGCCCGGCGCACCTTCATGGTCGCCGTAACTTCACCGTCATCGTGGTCCAGCTCCTTGGTCAGCAAATGAAAGCGCCGGATACGTGACACTTCGGCCAGCAGGGCGTTGCCCTTGTCCACTTCGGCTTGAACCAGTTCACGCACCTCGGCCGTTTCAACCAGCGAGCGGAAATGCGTAAAGGTCACGTTGCGCGACTCCGCCCATTGCGCCACGGCGTCGTAGTCGATCTGGATCAGCGCACCGACGAACTTGCGCGCGTCGGCGACGATCACGCATTCCTTGATGAACAGGCTGCCCTTCATGGTGTTTTCGATTTCCGACGGCGTCAGGTTCTTGCCGCCGGCGGTGATCATGATGTCCTTGAGCCGGTCGACGATGCGCAGCGAGCCGCCCCTTTCTTCGACGACGTCGCCGGTGTGCAGCCAGCCGTCCACAATGCTGGATGCGGTGGCCTCTGCGTTTTTGTAATAGCCCTTGAACACCACGCCGCCACGAATCTGCAGTTCACCCTGGCTTGAGAGCCGGTGCTCAACGCCCAGGGTCGGCACGCCGACGGTGCCAAAAACCACCTGGTCGTTCCGTTGGCCCAGCACCATGCCGCTGGATTCCGTCATGCCATAGACCTCGACCAGCGGCACGCCCAGCGTGCGAAAGAACTGCACAATGGCCGGCGAGACCGGTGCGGCACCGGTCAGCGCCACGCGGGCCTGGCGCAGGCCGATGAAGTTCTGCAGGGCCCGGAAGATCAGGCTGTAATAAAAGGCAAAGCACAGCTTTTCGCCCAATGAGCGCTGGTGCGCCGCCTTGTGTGCGAACGGCGCACATGCGCGCAGGCCTGCATCGAACAAACGTTGGCGCAGCCCGCCCGACTCATGCATCTTGATGGAGATGGCTGAGTGCAGCTTTTCCCAGATGCGCGGTACGCCCAGAAACATGGTGGGCGCGACTTCGCGCAGGTCTTCCTGCACGGTGCGGATTGATTCACCAAAATCCACGCGTGAGCCCAGGTACAGCGGCACAAAGGCAGTCAGCATCTGCTCGGCCACATGGCACAGCGGCAGGTAGGACAGGTGCGAGGTCTGCGCGGTCAGGCCCAGTCGTTCAATCACGCCCGGCGCCATGGCCGCGATGTTGCCGTAACTGATCATTGCGCCTTTGGGTTTGCCGGTAGAGCCCGAGGTGTAGATGATGAGTGCGGTGTCTTGAAGTTGTTGATGGGCCAGCACTGACTCAATATGCGAAGCATCCAGGGACGCCACGCCGAGCGCTTCGAGCTCCTCAAAGCCCATCACCAGCGCGGGTGCGCGCGCCTTCGTCTCTGCCAGCCCTTTCCGTTCAATCATCACAATTTTCCTGAGCCGGGGCAGCAGGTCGCGTGCGTCAAGCACCTTGTCAGACTGTTCCTGGTCTTCGCAGATCACCACCTCGGCATCCGCGTGGGCCAGTACATAGGCAATCTCGTTGGTCGGGCTGGTCGGGTAGACGCCCACCGTGACGCCCCCGACCAGACCCGCGCCTAACTGGGTCAGCACCCACTCGACACGGTTCTCGGACAGCACGCCCACATGGCCACCCTCTGACAAGCCCGCAGCACGCAAACCCAGGCCCACCTGTTGTGCGCGCTGAAAGTAGTGGCCCCAGGTCAGCGGCTTCCAGATGCCGTGTTCCTTCTGGCGGATCGCCACTGAAGCGGTGCGGCGCTGTGCCTGCTCACGCAGCATCTGGGGCAGTGTCAGTGTGTAGGTCATCTCAGTCATGAAAGAAGGTCCGGTGGTTTGGTGCGGTGCTGGGGGCTTATGACAGCCAGCGCTTGCGGCGCTTGTAATGCTTGAGATCCTTGAAGCTCCTGGCGCCGCCCTCGCTGCCAACGCCGAGGTAAAACTCGCGCACATCGGGGTCGGCGGCGAGTTTCTCTGCGCTGTTGTCGATCACCACCTTGCCGGTTTCCATGATGTAGCCGTAGTGCGCCACCGCCAGTGCGATGGACGCGTTTTGTTCCACCAGCAGCATGGAGACGCCGCGCTCCGCATTGATGCGGGCGATGATCTCGAAAATGGTCTCCACCAGCACCGGCGACAGGCCCAGCGAGGGCTCGTCCAGCAGCATCAGCTTGGGCTCGGCAATCAGCGCCCGGCCAATCGCCAGCATCTGCTGCTCACCGCCAGAGAGGTAACCCGCCAGGCTGCGCCGGCGTTCATGCAGGCGCGGAAAGTAGTCGTACACCTTGTCGAAATCAGCCTTGCCCGCACGTTTCCCGGTCAGTGCATAGGTGGCTGCCACCAGGTTTTCTTCGATGGTGAGGTCTTCAAATACATGCCGGCCTTCCATCACATGGAAGACGCCGGCACGAACCAGCGCGTGCGGCGCGATGCCGCGCGTGTCCTGGCTGTCAAAGCGGATGTCGCCGCGCGTCATTTCCCCATCCTGCAGCGCCAGCAGGCTGGAAATGGCTTTCAGTGTGGTGGACTTGCCTGCGCCATTGCTGCCGAGCAAGGCCACGATTTGCCCACGTGGAACTGCCAGTGACAGACCGCGCAACACCTGAATCGCCTTGTTGTAGACGACCTCGATGTTGTTGACTTCCAGAATGGCGTTGCTGTCGATTGCCACGGTTTTTTCCATCATGGTGTGGTCATTTATTACTGCAGACTGATCCACTCGGAGGCCGGCACCATCTTCTGCTGCTTGAAGTCGGCCCGGTAGATGCGGCCCACGGGAATGGAGTTGCCCTTGATCGACAAGGGCACGCCAATGACGCCGCCGGTGTCGAAATTGCGGATCGAGCTGAGCGCGGTTTTCATGTTCTTGCCGGTCAGCTCATTGCCCGCGTCCAACGTGCGTTTGGCAGCCTCGGTCAGCAGCATGGCGCTCAGGAAGCCCTGCATGTAGCCTGTGCTCTGGTACTCGGGGCGCATCTTGCGGATGCGCTCCAGCATCGGCGCTTTGCCTTCGGTGTCGTAGTAGTAACGGTAAGGCATGACGCCCAGAAAACCATCGACATTCGCGCCCATGCGCATGACGGTCGAGTTGTCCATGCTCCAGAAGGTGCCCATGAACGCGGTCTTGAGATTCAGGGCCTTGGCCTGGTTGATGAATTCAGGAATTGGTGCCGAGACGTAGCCGTGAAAGATGGTGTAGTCGGGGTCCGCGCGGCGCAGCTTGATGACCTCGGCCGACACGTCCACGCTGCTCGGCGGCGTGACGATTTCGCTGACCAGGTTCAGGCCCAGTTTCTTGGCCTCGGTCCGTGCGGCGTCGACCGGGTCGCGGCCGAACTCGGTGTCCGAGTACACAAGCGCGACCTTGGCGCCGGGTTTGGTCTTGGCGATGTACTGCAGCAGGATGCCGACCATCTCGCTGTAATTGGGGCCCACCATGAACTGCAGCGGGTACTTCTGCGCGTCACTGATTTCCTTGGCGAACGAGGCGCCGGTCATCAGGATGTTCTGGTTGCGCTCCAGTTCGGGGTTGACGGTTTTGACAAACGCGGTGGAGTCGGCGTAGTAAAGGCTGACCTTGTTCTGGCTGGTAATTTTCTTGAATGCCGCCATCGACTGGTCAACCTTGTAGCCGGTGTCCTCGGGCACGTAGCGCACCTTGCGGCCTTTGATGCCGCCACCCTCGTTGAGAATGGTCAGGTAATCCTTGATGCCCTGGTCGATGCCTATGCCCGCAAAGGCGAACACGCCCGTCAGCGGTATAGAGCCGCCCAACACGATGTCTTCTTGCGGTGCTGTTTTCGGAGGCGTCTTTTGTGCCAGCGCGGCGGGCGCTATGGCCAAGGCGGCGGCGGCGAGCGTCGCCAGGCAAATTGTTCTGCGGAAGCTTTTCATGGTTGTCTCCTGGTTGATTTAAATGCAGGTTCAGGTACGGAAGGGCCACAGGTGAAACAGCCGGCGGATGCGTCGCCACACCTCCGCCAGGCCATGCGGCTCGAAGATCAGGAACAGCACGATCATCAAACCGAACACGATGGTGCGAACGGGCGACAGAATCAGCGCGGCATTTCCGCCAAAAGACGCCAGGGGCAGCCAGCCCACGATGAGCTTGAGCAACTCGGGCACCAGCGTCATGAACACCGCACCGAGAATGCTGCCCAAGATGCTGCCCATGCCGCCGACGATGACGGCGGCGAGGAAAAAGATCGACATCAGCAGCGGAAAACTCTCGGGCGAGACTGCGCGGAAGAAGTAGGCAAACAGGCCCCCGGCCACGCCGGCGTAAAACGACGAGATCGCAAACGACAACAGCTTGTAGCGCAGCAGCGAGATGCCCAGCACCTCGGCCGAAATATCGCGGTCACGGATGGCGATGAAAGCACGGCCGATGCGGGTGCGAAACAGGTTGACGGCGCCCAGCAGCATCAGCCCCATGACCGGCACGATCACCCAGTACAGCTTGAAGGAGTTGTCCAGCTCGATGCCAAAAAATCGCGCTGGTGGCACCGTCAAGCCGCTGCTGCCACCGGTCAAACTGCTGAAATGCGAGAAGATGAAATGCGCGATGACACCCGCCGCAATGGTGGCAATCGCCAGGTACAGGCCTTTCACGCGCAGCGACGGCAAACCGACCAGCACACCGGCGAGCATGGCGACGCAGCCACCGGCCAGCAGGTTGACCACAAAAGGCAGGCCAAAGCGGATCTGCAAAATCGCCACCGTGTAGGCACCCAGCCCCATGAAGGCGGCCTGTCCCAGGCTCACGAGGCCGGTGTAGCCGGTCAGGATATTGAGCCCACTGGTGCTGGCGATGTTGATGGCCACCAGGCACGCAAGGTAGAGCCAGTATTCGCTGGCGACAAAGGGGAAGGCACACAAGGTCAGAGCGAGTACACCCATCCAGACGCGCTGGGTGGTGCTGTCGAACAGGGCGGTGTCGCCCGCGTAGCTTTCTTTGGCAGAACCAATGCGCATCAGAGCCTCTCAATTTCGTGGGTGCCGAACAGGCCGTAGGGCCTGACCATCAGAATCAATACCAGCAGGCTGAAGGTGGCCAGAATTTTGTATTCACCGCCCAAATAGAAGCCGGTTAAGGCCTCGACCAGGCCCACCAGAATGCCGCCCACCAGTGCGCCGAGCACACTGTCGAGCCCGCCGAAGATCACCACCACCAGCACCGACAGGCCGAACACGCCCATGGCGGATGAGATGCCACCGATCGATCCCACCACGATGCCGGCGACGCCCGCGATCATGGCCGCAGCCACCCACGCCAGCGAAAACACGCGCGGCACGTTGATGCCCATGGAGTACGCCGCAGCCTGGTCCGACGCCGTGGCCCGCAGCGCCACGCCGCCGCGCCAGAAGCGAAACACCAGCAGCACCACCACGATCAACAGCACGGCAATCCAGAAGCCGTAGAAGATCTTGGGCGACACAAAAGCCTCGCCAATCTCGATCGGTTTGGACGGCAAAAATTCAGGCAGGCGCTGCTGGTCGGCGGTCCAGATCAGCTCGACCAGCCCGACCAGAATCGACGAGAGGCCGACCGTGACCATGAAGGAGGAAATTGGCGATTCACCCAGCATGGGCCGGATCATGGTGCGCTCTACCAGCGCGCCAAACGCGCCCGATACCAGCAGCGCGCCGGGTATCGCCAGCCAGATCGGCAAGCCCATGCCCGCCGAAAACGCAAAGAAAATGTAGGCGCTGATCATCAGCATTTCGCCGATGGCGATGTTCACCACCCGCGTGGCCTTGTAGATCATCACGAAAGCCAGGCCCGTCAGCGCATACAGGCCACCGGTGCCTAGTCCGGCCAGGCTGATTTCGAACAGCAGCCACCAGTCGATGTTCATGCTGCAAGCCTCTCGTCCTTGTCCATGCCTGCCCGCTTGCCGGCCTGCGCGGCTTGCTGGAATCTTGCGCGCAGCGCTTCGATGTTGCCCGAGCCCAGATAGGCCTTGATGACCTCCGGGTTGGCCTGCACTTCGGCCGGCGTGCCGTCGGCAATTACCTGGCCAAAGTTCAGCACCACCACATGGTCCGACAGGTCCATCACCATGCCCATGTCGTGCTCGACCATCAGCACCGTTACGCCCCACTCGCGCCGCACCTCCAGGATAAAACGCGCCATGTCTTCGGTTTCCTCGCGGTTCATGCCGGCGACAGGTTCATCGAGCAGCAGCAGCTTGGGCTTCATGGCCAGGGCGCGCGCGAGTTCGACGCGCTTTTGCAGGCCATACGACAGCGCTGATACCGGCGCCTTGCGAATGTGGTCGATTTCCAGGAAGTCGATGATGCGGTCCTCGATTTCGCGGCGAAGCTCCTGCTCTTCGCGCCGTGCGGCAGGGCTGTAAAACAGCGCCTGCAAGGGCCCGGTCTTGAGGTGGCAATGGCGGCCGAGCTTGATGTTGTCGAGCACCGTCATGCCGCGAAACAGCGCGATGTTCTGGAAGCTGCGTGCCAGACCCAGCGCGGCCCGCCTGGGCGGTGCCATGCCGTCAAGCGACTGCCCTGCGAAGCGGATGCTGCCAGCGCTGGGGCGATAAAAGCCGGAAATGGTGTTGAACACAGAGGTCTTGCCGGCACCGTTCGGGCCAATCACCGACGTGATGGAGTCGGCTTTCACGCTGAACCCGACGCCGCGCAGCGCCTTGACGCCACCGAAGGTCAGAGTGATATCTTCAACTTCCAGCAAAGAAGGAACTGCTGCAACTTTCACCATGTCTCCTGGTTATTTGAAGGTTCTGGCTAAAAACCTACTTTTAAGTAACTTGGAGAATAATAAGTAGCTTTTCACGCAACCGCAAGCGGGTTTGAATAGTGTTTACCCTGAAGCAAGGGGCCGCCAGGTGAGATGGAGCCAGCAGATTTGGACGGCAACACCGCAAGCGGTGAATCCGCCGGACAGAAGGAGAACGCCGCACCGGGTTCATGGCGCGGTGCCGGGTCAGCGATCAGCGATCAGTGGTCAGCGACCATCAGTCAGCGGCCTGTCCAGCAATTCGCGGATTGCCCGCGGATAGATCAGGTGCTCCTGGCTCAGCACACGGGCGGCCAGCGTGTTCGCGCTGTCTCCCGCAAGAATGGGCACCACCGCCTGGGCCAGGATGGGGCCGTGGTCAAGATCGGCCGTGACCAGGTGCACCGTGGCACCGGCCACCTTGCAGCCCGCATCGATGGCCCGTTGATGGGTATTGAGGCCGGTGAAGGCGGGCAGCAGGGACGGATGAATATTGACCAGCCGACCGGCGTAATGCGCCACAAAAGCGGGCGTCAATATGCGCATGAAGCCGGCCAGCACCACCAGTGCGGGCTGGTAGCTGTCGATGGCGCGCTGCAGCGCTGCGTCAAACGCATCGCGTGAGTCAAATTGCTTGTGATCAATCACCTGCGTCGCAATGCCCAGCCCGGCCGCGGTGGCCAGCCCCGCGGCAGCCGGCTTGTTGCTGATGACGCAGGCCACGCGGGCATGCAGTGTTTCCTGCCACCGCTCTTTTTGCGCTGCATTCGCGATGGCCACCATGTTGGAGCCCGTGCCAGAGATCAAAATAACGATGTTCTTTGGACTGCTTCCCATATTGTTTCTTATCACCTTCTGGTGCCTCTTTCAAATATCACCCTAGTTTATGACCATCAGAACCCTGACCCCGATTGAAGCCCGCGTGCTGGGCACACTCATGGAAAAAGCCCGCACCGTGCCCGACAGTTACCCCCTGAGCCTGAACGCACTCGTGTCGGGCTGCAACCAGAAAACCAGCCGCGACCCCTTGATGGAGGTGAATGACGATGAAGCGCGCGCCGCCATTGACAGCCTGAAAGCACAAAGTCTGGTCTTTGAGGGCAGCTCCAGCCGCGTGCCTCGCTTTGAACACAACTTTCAGCGCGCCGCAGGGGTCAACGAGCCCCAGGCCATGGTGATGGGCCTGCTGATGCTGCGCGGCCCGCAAACCGCCGCCGAGCTGCGCACCAATGGCGAGCGCTGGTACCGGTTTGCCGACTCGGCAGCGGTGGAAACGGTGTTGCTTGAGCTACAACAGCGCGGCGAGGACGGTGGCCAGGCCACGGTGCAAAAACTGCCCCGCGCAGCAGGCGCCCGCGAACAACGCTGGGTTCACCTGCTGTGCGGCGAGCCCGACATCCAGGCCCTGATGGCCAGCGCACCCACGACCGCTGAGGCCGAAGGCCTTCTGGCCCGCGTGACCGCCCTTGAAAACAAGCTGGCCCGGCTCAAGGCAGACAACGCGCAACTGCGCAGCCATGTCCTGAACATCAGCGAGCAACTGGGCATTGCACTGCCTGAAACACCGGATGACGCCCACGATCATTCGCCAAATTAGGCCGGTTTGTCCCCGTTTTGACAGGTCAAAAAGCACATTCGTGCTAAAACCGTGGAAATCGACGGAGACATGTATGGATTTAGCTTTCACCCCTGAAGAGCAGGCATTTCGCGAAGAAATACGCGCCTGGGTTCATGCCAGCCTGCCGGCTGATATTTCGCACAAGGTACACAACGCCCTGCGCCTGTCGCGTGACGACATGCAGCGCTGGGCCAAAATCCTGGGCAAAAAAGGCTGGCTGGGTCACGGTTGGCCCAAGGAATTTGGCGGCCCGGGCTGGAACGCCGTGCAAAAGCACCTGTTTGAAGAAGAATGCGCACTGGCCGGCGCGCCACGTGTCGTGCCCTTTGGCCCAGTGATGGTCGCTCCCGTCATCATGGCCTTCGGCAACGCCGAGCAGCAAAAGCGCTTTCTGCCGGGCATCGCCAGCGGCGACGTCTGGTGGAGCCAGGGCTACAGTGAGCCAGGCTCCGGCTCCGATCTTGCGTCGGTCAAATGCCGGGCCGAACGGCAGGGCGACAAATACATCGTCAATGGCCAGAAAACCTGGACCACGCTGGGCCAGTACGGCGAATGGATTTTCTGCCTGGTGCGCACCTCTACCTCCGGCAAACCGCAAACCGGCATCTCCTTTTTGCTGATCGACATGAAGTCGCCCGGCGTCACAGTGCGCCCCATCAAGCTGCTCGATGGCGAAAGCGAAGTCAACGAGGTCTGGTTTGACAACGTGGAAGTGCCCGCGGAAAACCTGATCGGCGAGGAAAACAAGGGCTGGACCTACGCCAAGCACCTGCTCAGCCACGAGCGCACCAACATTGCCGACGTCAACCGCGCCAAGCGCGAACTGGAACGACTCAAGCGCATCGCCAAAGCGGAAAACGTTTATGACGACATGCGGTTTCGCGACGAGATCGCCAAGCTTGAAGTGGATGTGGTGGCGCTGGAAATGCTGGTGCTGCGCGTGCTGTCCGCTGAAAAATCCGGCAAGAACTCGCTGGACATCGCCGGGCTGCTCAAGATCCGCGGCAGCGAGATCCAGCAGCGTTACAGCGAGCTGATGATGCTGGCCGCCGGCCCGTTCAGCCTGCCTTTCATCGAAGAGGCCATGGAAGCCGGCTGGCAGGGCAACTTCCCGGGCGGCGTGCTGGCCAATGCGCCGCTGGCGTCCACCTATTTCAATATGCGCAAAACCACGATTTACGGCGGCTCCAACGAGGTCCAGCGAAACATCGTTTCACAAGTCGTCTTGGGTTAATGCTGGTTTAAAGGCTGGTTTAAAGGAAAGCACTATGGATTTCGATTTCACCGATGACCAGGAACAACTGCGCGACGCAGTTCGCAAATGGGTGGACAAAGGCTACGACTTCGAACGCAGGCGCAGCATTGAAAAAGCCGGCGGTTTCTCACGCGAGGCCTATGGCCAGCTGGCCGAACTGGGTCTGACAGGCCTGTACATCCCCGAGAACGGCGGTGGCATGGGCATGGGGCCGGTGGAAGGCATGGTGGTCATGGAAGAGCTGGGGCGCGGCATGGTGCTGGAGCCCTTGGCCCAGACCCTGGTCACCAGCGCTGTGCTCTCCGGCTACGCACCCGATGCCGTCAAGGCCGCCTGGCTGCCGAACATTGCCTCGGGCGCAAGCCTGGTGGCGCTGGCTTATCAGGAACGGGCTGCCCGCTACCGGTTGGAACAATGCGAAGCAACAGCAGTTGCAAGCGGCGACGCCTGGTCGCTGACAGCAGTCAAAAGCATAGTACCGGCGGGTGACCTGGCCGACGCCTTCCTTGTGCCAGCCATGGCCAGCGGCAAGCTGGCGCTGTTTCTGGTGGAGCGCACCGCAACAGGTGTTGCCACCCGCGGTTACAGCACCCAGGACGGCGCGCGCGCCGCGGAGGTGACGCTCACAAATGCGCCGGCCAGCCTGGTCACGCTGGAAGGCCTCACCGCGCTCTCGCACGCCATCGACATCGGCATTGCCGCCACCTGCGCCGAAGCGGTGGGCGTGATGGACAAAACGCTAGCTGTCACGGTCGAGTACATGAACACGCGCAAGCAGTTTGGCGTGGCCATCAGCAGCTTCCAGGCACTGCGCCACCGCGTGGCCGACATGAAGATGCAGCTGGAGCTGGCGCGCTCCATGAGCTACTACGCCTCGCTCAAGCTCAATGCGCCGACGGACGAACGCCGCCGGGCGTTGGCCCGCGCCAAGTACCAGCTGGGCGTCTCCATGCGTTTTGTCGGCCAGCAGGCCGTGCAGCTGCATGGCGGCATCGGCGTGACCGACGAATATATCGTCAGCCATTACTTCAAGAAACTGACCCAGCTGGAGATGACGTTTGGCGACACGTTGCACCACCTGGGCGAGGTGTCAAGCCGGATGCAGGAGACGGCCGGCGTGTTTGCCTGAAGGATGAAGGATGAAGGAACAGGCGCGGACCGCCTGGAGCGTGCAGGTATGCAGGCGTGAAAGCCTCAGATCGTCACGCGTGCAGGCGTGACGTTTTGGGGATGTGCGCCATCAGGAACTCCATCTGGTCCGCCAGGATGCGGCGGTTGCGCAGGATGAAATCCTCCCACAGGCTGGGCACATAGGGGGTGTAGATCAGCGGCATGTGGGCCTGCTCGGGTGTGCGGCTGCTTTTGCGGTGGTTGCAGGCGCGGCAGGCCGTCACCACATTCATCCAGGTGTCGATGCCGTTCTGGGCGAAAGGAATGATGTGCTCGCGCGTCAGGTCTTCCTCGTGGAAATGCCCGCCGCAGTAAGCGCACACATTGCGGTCCCGCGCAAACAGCTTGCTGTTGGTCAGTCCGGGTTTGAGGTCAAACGGATTGATGTTGGGCACGCCCTTGGTGCCAATGATGCTGTTGATGGAGATGACCGACTGAATTCCGGTGATGGCGTTGTGACCGCCATGAAAGGTGGCGACCCGCGCGCCCATCTCCCAGCGCACTTCGTCCGCCGCGTAATGCAACACGGCTTCCTCTAGGCTGATCCACGACTGTGGCAACCCCTGGGCTGAGAGCTTCAAGACCTTCAAAACGAACCTCCATGAACATGGAAACACGAAATCGGACCAACCGTGTATCAATATACAGTGAAATCATGACAATGAGGTTCAAATCCCCCATTAACCACGTTCAGGCCACGTCCAACCGGGCTCCGGCGCTATGGAAACGATAATCACCCCATGAAAGTCTTCCGTGGTTACCACCATCCCGAACTGGCGCCCGGCTGCGCCTTGACCATCGGCAATTTCGATGGCGTGCACCGGGGCCACCAGGCCATGCTGGCATTGCTTAAAAATGAGGCCCAGCACCGCGGCGTGCCCAGTTGCGTGATGAGTTTTGAGCCCCATCCCCGCGACTATTTCGCCGCCGTCGCCCGCAAGCCCGAGCTTGCGCCCGCGCGCATTGCCACGCTGCGCGACAAGCTCACCGAGCTGGCGCGCTGCGGCATTGACCAGTGCGTGGTGCTGCCTTTCAATGCCCGGCTGTCCTCGCAAACCCCCGAAGCCTTTATCCAGGACGTGCTGGTGCAGGGCCTGGGGACAAAATACGTGCTGGTGGGCGACGATTTCCGCTTTGGCGCCAAACGCGCGGGCGACTACGCCATGCTGGACGCGGCGGGCGAGCGCCTGGGTTTTGACGTGGCCCGCATGAACAGCTATGAGGTGCATGGCACCCGGGTGTCCAGTTCTGCCGTGCGGGAAGCACTCGGAGAAGGCCGGATGGACCGGGTGGCCAGCCTGCTGGGCCGGCCGTACAGCATCTCGGGCCATGTGGTGCACGGCCGAAAACTGGGCCGCGACCTGGGTTTTCGCACGCTCAACCTGCGGTTTTCCCACTGGAAACCGGCTGCCAGCGGGATTTTTGCGGTGCATGTGCATGGGCTGGCCGCCGAGCCATTGCCGGGGGTGGCCAACCTGGGCATACGCCCTTCGCTGGACCCGCGCGACGTCAATGGCGGACGCGTCCTGCTCGAAACCTATTGCCTCGAATGGCCGGCGAACCTGGGCGCGGAGGGGGCATACGGTAAAATCATCCGCGTGGAACTGCTACACAAACTGCACGACGAACTGAAATACGACGGTCTGGTCAGCCTGAAAGCGGGCATTGCCAGGGACTGCGAAGACGCACGGGCGTACTTTGCCCAGGCATCTTTGGCCCAGGCTTTTTCGGCATCCATGCACACGGAAACCAGCCGCCAGACCACGCGAGACCGAATTTAGACGACCTCGTCGCCCCGGTCGCAGCCCTTCGACAGGCTCAGGGCGAGCGGCCTTTTACTCTTCCCCTTCCCCCCAACACAGCCGTTCGGGCTGAGCCTGTCGAAGCCTTTTCGAGCGACACCCATGCCTGACAACAAAACCGATTACCGCAGCACCCTGAACCTGCCCGACACCCCCTTTCCGATGCGCGGCGACCTGCCCAAGCGCGAGGCCGGCTGGGTGAAGGAATGGGACGACAAAGGCATTTACAAGAAACTGCGCGATGCACGCTGCGGTGCGCCGAAGTTCGTGCTGCATGACGGCCCGCCCTACGCCAACGGCAAGATCCACATCGGCCACGCCGTCAACAAGGTCCTGAAAGACATGATCGTCAAGGCGCGCCAGCTCAAGGGACTGGACGCCATCTATGTGCCGGGCTGGGACTGCCACGGCCTGCCAATTGAAAACGCCATCGAGAAATTACATGGCCGAAAACTGGCCCCCACGCTCCCCGCTGCGCGTGGCTCGCTGCCCCCCGAGGGGGCCGCCCAGGGGCTAGGGAGCGGCCCGTCGCCCCTGGATGCCCGCGCCGAGGTGCAGGCCAAGTGCCGCGCCTTTGCCACCGAGCAGATCGCCGGCCAGATGGCCGACTTCAAGCGCCTGGGCGTGCTGGGTGAATGGGACAACCCCTACCGCACGATGGACCATGCCAACGAGGCCAACGAAATCCGTGCGCTCAAGCGCATCATGGAACGCGGCTTTGTCTACCGCGGCCTGAAGCCGGTGTACTGGTGTTTCGACTGCGGCTCCTCGCTGGCTGAATTTGAAATCGAATACGCCGACAAGAAGTCACAGACCCTGGACGTGGGCTTCAAAAGCGCCGAGCCCGACAAACTCGCCGCCGCCTTCGGCCTGCCAAGCCTGGCCAAGGACGCCTTTGCGGTGATCTGGACCACCACGGCGTGGACCATCCCCTCCAACCAGGCGCTCAACCTCAACCCCGAGCTGGAATACGCGCTGGTCGACACCCAGCGCGGCATCCTGCTGCTGGCCGCGTCGCTGGTCGACAAATGCCTGGAGCGCTACCAGCTCACCGGCACCGTGCTGGCCACCACGCAGGGCAAAAACCTGGCGCTGCTGAAGTTCATGCATCCGCTGTATGACGTAAAAGATGACAACGGGAACCAGGGCTACCAGCGCTTCAGCCCGGTGTTTCTGGCCGACTACGCGACGGCGGACGACGGCACGGGTATCGTGCACTCCTCGCCTGCCTATGGCGTGGAAGACTTTAACTCCTGCGTGGTCAACGGCATCGCCTACGACGACATCCTGAATCCGGTGCAGGGCAACGGCCGCTATGTCGACGAATTACCGCTCTTCGGCGGCCTCAACATCTGGAAGGCCGCGCCACTGATCATCGACAAGCTGCGTGAGCATGGCCGCCTGTTTGACACGCACGACATCGTTCACAGCTACCCCCATTGCTGGCGCCACAAGACCCCGGTGATCTACCGCGCCGCAGCCCAGTGGTTTGTGCGCATGGATGAAGGCGTGGGTGTCTTCACCAAGGACAAGGCCGGAAAAACCCTGCGCGAACTGGCCCTGGCCGCCATCGAAGAAACCAGCTTCTACCCGGAAAACGGCAAGACCCGCCTGCGCGACATGATTGCCGGCCGGCCCGACTGGTGCATCAGCCGCCAGCGCAATTGGGGGGTGCCGCTGCCCTTCTTCATCCACACCGCCACCGGCGAGTTGCACCCCCGCACCATGGAGATCATGGACCAGGCGGCCCGCATGGTGGAGGCCGGCGGCATCGAGGCCTGGAGCAAGGCGAGCGCCGAATCCATCATCGGCGCCGATGCGCCGGATTACATCAAGAGCACCGACATCCTCGACGTCTGGTTTGACTCGGGCACCACGCACGACCATGTGCTCAGGCACAGCCACGCGGCCCAGTCAACCTGGCCCGCCGATTTGTACCTGGAAGGCCATGACCAGCACCGCGGCTGGTTCCATTCATCGCTGCTCACAGCCTGCGCGATGTACGACCACGCACCCTACAAGGGCCTGCTGACCCACGGCTTCACCGTGGACGGCAAGGGCCGCAAGATGAGCAAGAGCGAAGGCAATGTGGTGGTGCCGCAGGAAGTCAGTGACAAGCTGGGCGCCGAGATCATCCGCCTGTGGTGCGCCTCCACCGACTACTCGGGCGACCTGGGCATCGACGACAAGATCCTGGCCCGCGTGGTCGACGCCTACCGCCGCATCCGTAATACGCTGCGCTTTTTGATGGCCAACGTCAGCGACTTCGACCCGGCCAAAGACGCCGTGCCGTTTGACCAGATGCTGGAAATCGACCGCTATGCGCTGAGCCGCGCGGCGCAGCTGCAGGCCGACATCCTGGCGCACTACGAGGTCTATGAATTCCATCCCGTCGTCTCCAAGCTGCAGATCTACTGCAGCGAAGACCTGGGCTCTTTTTACCTCGACATCCTGAAAGACCGGCTGTACACGACAGGTCCCAAGTCGCTGGCGCGCCGCAGCGCGCAAACGGCACTGCACCAGATCACCCATGCCATGCTGCGCTGGATGGCGCCCTTCCTGAGTTTCACCGCCGAGGAAGCCTGGAAGGTGTTCGGCCAATCCGAGTCCATCTTCCTGGAGACCTATGCGGAGTTCAAGCCGCAGGACGACGCGCTGCTGGCCAAATGGTCACGCATCCGTGAAATTCGCGATGCTGTGAACAAGGACATTGAGGCTTTGCGCGCCGACGGCAAGGTGGGGTCGTCCTTGCAGGCCAATGTGGCCCTGGAGCTGGCGGCCGACGACCACGCACTGCTGGCCTCTTTGGGCGATGACCTGAAGTTTGTCTTCATCACGTCTACTATTGATTTAATAGCATCATCCTCAATCAAAACCCTGGTTACCGCCAGTTCCGATACCAAATGCGAGCGCTGCTGGCACTACCGCAAAGACGTCGGCCATGACCCGGCGCACCCGACCATTTGCGGCCGTTGCACCAGCAACCTGTATGGCGCCGGTGAAGACCGGAAGTACGCCTGATGGCCAAGGCGTTCGGAAAAACTTCGGGTTCCATGCTCCCCTGGCTGGGGCTGGCCCTGATTCTGTTAATTGCCGACCAGTTCACCAAGGTCCTCATCCTGGGCTATTACCGCCTGGGTGACGCCACCTACGTGACCAGCTTCTTCAATGTCGTGCGGGTTCATAACGCCGGTGCGGCGTTCTCCTTCCTGGCCTCCGCGTCCGGATGGCAGCGCTGGTTTTTCACCGCCATCGGCATTGCAGCCGCGCTGTTGATCGTGTGGCTGCTCAGGTCGCATGCCGGCCAGAAGCTGTTCTCGTTTGCGCTGGCCTGCATCCTGGGCGGGGCGGTCGGCAACGTGATAGACCGCAGCCTGCACGGCTACGTGGTGGATTTCCTGGATTTTCACTATCGCAACTGGCATTTCCCGGCCTTCAACATTGCCGACAGCGCCATCACCATCGGCGCGATCTGCCTGGTGCTGGACGAATTGCGCCGCGTACGCAGAAGCTGACCCGGCCCCGCGCTCGCGCCCTGCCCGGCGTGCGGCTTTGGAATGCAGCTTCAGAGTGTGGCTTTAACTTCACAGTGATGGGGTCAGGCCACTGGCGCCTCAACCCGCTGGCGTATAGTGGCTTCTGACCTTATGAAGCATCTGTTGAATTTATTGGCGGCCATTGCGCTGCTTGTCTGGGGCACCCAACTAGTACGAACCGGCATCCTGCGGGTGTTCGGTGCCAGTCTGCGCCAGGTGTTGGCGCGCAGCATCAGCAACCGTTTCACCGCCGCCTTGTCGGGCATCGGCGTGACCGCGCTGGTGCAGTCCGGCACCGCCACCGCGCTGATTGTCTCTTCGTTCGTCGGCCAGGGACTGATCGCGCTTCCGCTGGCGTTGGCCGTGATGCTGGGCGCCGACATCGGCACCAGCCTGATGGCGGTGGTGTTTTCCTTTGATTTGTCCTGGCTGTCGCCCCTCTTCATTTTTCTGGGTGTGGTGCTGTTCATCTCGCGCCAGGACAGCAATGCAGGCCGCCTGGGCCGCGTCCTGATTGGCTTGGGCCTGATGCTGCTGGCCTTGCGGCTGGTCACGGACTCCACCGAGGTGCTGACCCGGGCACCAGCTGTCAAGGCGCTGCTGGCATCGCTCAGCAGTGACCTGCTGCTGGAAATCACCACCGGCGCAGTGTTGTCCGTGGTGTCTTATTCCAGCCTGGCAATCGTACTGCTCACCGCCGCGCTGGCCGGCACCAACGTCATTCCGCTGGACGTCGCCCTGGGCCTGGTGCTGGGCGCCAACCTGGGCAGCGGCCTGCTGGCCGTGCTGACCACGGCAAGGTCCTCCATCGAAACGCGGCAGGTACCGATGGGCAACCTGGTGTTCAAGGTGCTGGGCATTGTCATGGCCGCACCGCTGATCGGCCTGTGGCTGCGGCATGTGCGCCCGCTGCTGGGTGAGCCGGCCATAGCGGTGGTACTGTTCCACTTCGGCTTCAATGTCATCATCGGTGCGGTCTTCATTGGCCTGACCCATACGGTGGCGCGCTGGATTGGAGTCTGGCTGCCCAAGGCCGCAAAAAAGACCGACGCCAGCACGCGCCACCACCATCTGGACCCTTCCGCATTGGCCACGCCCTCGCTGGCGATTTCGTGCGCGGCGCGTGAGGCCATGTACCAGGCCGATGTGGTGGAGACCATGCTGCGCGGCGTGCTTGAAGTCATCAAAAAAGATGACATCAAGCTGGCTGAAGACCTGCGCAAACTCGACGATACGGTGGATACGCTGTATTCGGCGATCAAGTACTACCTGACCAAAATTTCCCGCGAAGCCCTGAGTGATGAAGAAAGCCGCCGCTGGACCGACATCATCAGCTTCACCATCAACATGGAGCAGATCGGCGACATCATCGAGCGGGTGCTGATTGATATTGAAGACAAAAAAATCAAACCCGCCCGCAGCTTCTCGGAAGCCGGCATGGCCGAAATCGCGGAGTTGCATGAGCGGCTGATTGATAACCTGCGCCTGGGCATGAGCGTGTTTTTGAACGGCACGGTGCGTGACGCCCAGAAGCTGCTGGAGGAAAAAGCCCGCTTTCGCGATCTGGAGCGCGCCTATGCCACCACCCACCTGGGCCGGCTGTCCGCCAACACGCTGCAAAGCCTGGAAACCAGCTCCCTGCACATCGACCTGATCAGCGAGTTGAAGCGCATCAACTCGCATATCTGCTCCATCGCCTACCCGATTCTTGACTCGGCCGGCGCCCTGGCGCCCAACCGCCTGCGGCCCATGGTGCTGACCGACCAGCCCTGACCGGGCCAGCAAGCCTCGCGTGCGGCTCAGGGCAGCTTCAGCACATCGCAGAGAATCAGCGCGGCTTCAGTCGTGAACTCACCCCGCTGCAGGGCGTTCAGCAGTTGCTCCGCGTCCATCAGGCAAAACTGCTCAACCTCGCCATCCTGGTTGTTCGGGACCAGCCGCTCGGGCACGGTGCAGCAATACCAGTCGATGTTTTCGCTGACATAACCCGCCCCCTTGCCATCGCTGCATGGGCGGCAGGTGCTCAGGCGTCCGCCGTAGCGCATGTCCTGCAGGTCGGCCGCATGCAGCCCGGCCTCTTCCCAGGTTTCACGCACCAGCGCGCTCTCCACCGTGTCCACCGCCGACACCATGCCGCCCATCAGGGTGTCCCACTGGCCCGGGTCATTGGCCTTGTCAAAAGCGCGTTGCTGCACCCAGAAGCGGCCATCCGGCGCCTGCCCCACCAGGTGTACGGCCAGCGTGGTGATGCCCAGCGGCCGGACCGCTGCGCGTTCTACCGTCCCCTTGCGATGGCCCAGCTGGTCAGGCACCGCCAGCTGTTCATTGCGCCAGGCGCCCGCCAGGCCGGCCTCGAGCAGGGCAACGGCCACGTGGTTCAGGCTGGTCGTCACGTCACCCATCAGGCGCCAGCCGAGTTGCTCGGGGTGTTCTTCCTTGAGCAGCGGATGGTGGCCGTCCGTCATGGTATGCAGGGCCAGCTGGTGCAGGAAACCGGGCTCCACCGAGCCGATGATGGACTCACCCGCCCACAGCGGCACACGCGGGCGCAGGGGCGGCACGGTGGCGCGGGCACGCAGGTCGCGCAACCATTGCGGGTCAAAAGAAGCGGGCGGGTTCATGGCTCGCGCCAGTTTACCTTCGCGGCCGTCGTCCAGCGAGGACCGCAAGGCCGCGAAAATCCCGCAGAAAGAACTCAGGCCCTGGTGAACAGGCCGTCCAGGCGCTGGTCCCAGCTGGCGCCCGGCAACACCGCGGCCAGCTGCGCATCACCCAGGGCGAAGGTGCCGCGCAGCACCTGGGCCAGCACCGCGCGGTAGTCGTGGTGGGCCGGCAGGTCGCGGCCTTCGTTGAGGTTGCTTTGCGCCAGCCCCGTCCACTGGCCATGCCAGCGCCCGCCGGCGATGCGGCTGCCCATGAGCCACATGGCATTGCCAAAGCCGTGGTCGGTGCCGCGTGTGCCGTTTTCGGCGCTGGTGCGCCCGAATTCGCTCATCGCCACAACCACGTCGCCGGGCTCGGAAAAGTCCTGGCGCAGCTGCGCGATGCCACGCGCCAGGTTGCCCAGGTTGTTGGCCAGCTGACCAGTGGCGGCGCCCTGGTTGGCATGCGTATCCCAGCCGCCCGCCGACAAAAACCCGAGGCGCAGCTTGCGGTCGTTGCGCATCAGCGTGCCCAGGTGCTGCGCATCCAGCTGCAGGCCCACCGGGTCGGCCGCGCCGTTGCTGGCCGCCAGCATTTGCGCCGCCTGGGCCTGAACGTTGGCGGGCGTGCCGTCGCGGTCCAGGCGCTTGTCGGCCATGCGCCTGTCGTCTTGCGCCATTTTTTCGACCTTCGCGGCCTTTTCGGCTCTTTGCTCCGTGAGCTCCTGCGCGCTCTGCATGCGGCTGCCCACGCCCTGGCGGAAGGCCTCGCTGACCTTGTCGTTGCCCGCGTACAGGTCCATCAGCGCCTGGCGGGTTCTGTCGTTGGCCAGCACACCGCTGCGTTCGGCCGACTGGCCACGCGGGATCAGCCGGACGGCGGCCTGCCCGCCCAGGATGGCGGGGTTGGCCTCCCCCACACCGAGCGCGGCCGCGCCCGGCGCGGCGGCTTTGCCAAGGCCTGCCGTGGTGTTGAGCCATCCCGGCGCGCCGCTGGTTTTGCCGCTTTGCGCAATCTCCATCTGGTACTGCGCATCGAAGTGCGAACGGTTGGGCGCGGGCAGGCCGGCCGCGGGCACGAAGCCCAGAACGCCTTGCTGCCACAAGGGCAACAGCGGAGTCAGCGCGGGGTGCAGGGCGAAGGTTTTGTCGAGCCGGATGGCCGTTTGCGCCGTACCGTCGGGCGCCGCGATCGCGATGTTGGGGCGAATGGCGTAGTAGTCCTTGTCCGCATAGGGCACGAAAGCCGACAGGCCGTCATACGCGCCGCGCAGGAAGACGACGATCAGGCGCCCGCCGTCCAGACCTGATCGGCCCGCCAGGCCCACAGGCAAGGGTTGTGCCCACACGCCGGGCACGCTCAGCGACAGCGCCCCCAGGCCCAGCACCCTGCGGCGCGGCAGCGGATACGCCGATGAAGAAGGGTTGGAATTCATGGGACTCCTCGGTGCCGTTTATTTGCGCATGAAGTCGGGGCTGGCCAGCATCAGGCCGGTGCGCATCTGCGCGGGTTCCTGCGCGATGCGCTCACGCGTGGCGCTGCTGAAAAAAGTGTTGAGGTAGGAAGGCTCCGCCATGCGCTGGGCCAGGCTCATGGCGTAGTCGGCGCGACGGGTCAGAGCCTCGGGCGCGAGCCAGGTGCCGGCATCGGTCTTGTAGCCGTCGGGCGTTTGCCAGCCGTGCATGGGCTGGCCGGCCTGCGCAAGAAAACCCAGGGTCTGCACGATGTCGCGGCGCTCCTTTACGCCGCCGGCCGCTGTGAGCGCTGAGCAGGCAAAGTCCAGCGGTGTCTTGAAGAGCTGGTTGTCCCGCGCCCAGAACTCCGGCGACTCGATCAAGGTGCGCATCACCGCGCGGATGTCGCCTTGCGTGGCGGTGAAGGTGCTTGCCAACCGGTCGACCAACGCGAGTGGGGGCTTGTCGGCCACAAAGAAACTCGCCAGCCGCGTGGAGACCCGCCGCGCCGTCTCGGGCCGCCGTGCCAGGTAGCGGATGGCCTCCTCGCCTTCCGAAAGGCTCTCGTTGCCGAAGGTGCGGCCCAGCAGGACCTTGCCTTCCTTGTCGTGCAGGCGCTCGGCAAAGCGAAAGCCCTCGCCGTCCTTGAGGTTGACCGTCCAGCCGGTGAGGATGCGGGCCAGTTCACGCACGTCTTTTTGCGTGTAGCCGCTGTTCACGCCCAACGTGTGCAGCTCCATCAATTCGCGAGCGTAGTTTTCATTGAGGCCGCGGTTGTTGCTCTGCGCCTGGTCCAGGTAAAACAGCATGGCCGGATGCTTGGCACTGGCCAGCAGCAGGTCTTCAAAACGGCCCAGGGCGTTGGCACGGATCACATTGACCTCGTAGTGGCCGACAAACGGGCGCACCGCCCCCTTGCCGACGAACACATTGAGGTGGTTGAACCAGAATTCAGTCATGCGCGCCAGCAGCGGGTTTTCCAGTGCCGGATCGCTGCAGGACATCAAGCGCCATGCGGCGGCGCCTTGGGCCATGTCGCGGCTGAATTTTTCCGCGCCTGCGCCCGTCTCCGCTGTGGCGGCCGTGCCGGTCCTGGCCGTTTCACGCAAGGTCCTGCGCGCCTCCCGCTCGGCCTGGAAGCTACGCGCGATCTCGTTGAGCGGCGCATTGATGCCGGCCAGCTCGGCGGGAAGGGCGGGAGGGCGGCGGCTCGCGGCGTAGGCCGCGTCCAGTTGTTGCAGCGCCCAGGCTTTGGGTGACGCCTCCGCGGCCTGCGCCGAGGCCGGTGTGGGCGCATAGCCCAGGCGCGAGGCGACGCGCCAAGCGGCGGCGACGTTGGCCGGGGACGGCGCGGCATCGGTCTGCGCATACGCCGCGGGACCGGCAAGGCAAGCCAGGAAGGCCGCCAGCACGCCAGCCTGGGTGATCGCTATGGGCATGTTTTTCTCCTGCTGCCCGTTGTAACGCATTCGCCGCGCCTTGCGTTGAATGCGGCCCGTGGCTTTACACAGGTTTACCGCAAGAGCCCCCGCCTGCCTTACAGCGTCAGGATGGTGCAGCCCGTGGTCTTGCGTGCCTCGAGCGACCGATGCGCCTCGGCCACATCGGCCAAGGGGAAACGCTGGTCAATGGCGATCTTGATCTTGCCGCTGGTCACCATGGCAAACAGGTCGTCGGCCATTTCCTGCGTGGTCTCGCGGGTGGCGATGTGGGTGAACAGGGTCGGGCGCGACACATACAGCGAGCCCTTGGCGGCCAGCACACCAATATCCAGCGGCTCGACCTTGCCCGAGGCATTGCCGAAGTTGGCCAGCAAGCCAAAGGGGCGCAGACAGTCCAGCGATTTGAGAAAGGTGTCCTTGCCGACCGAGTCGTAGACCGCCTTCACACCCTTGCCGCCGGTGATGTCCTTCACGCGGGCGACGAAGTCCTCCTTCGCGTAATTGATGACGAAGGCCGCGCCATTCGCCTTGGCCAGCGCGCATTTTTCATCCGACCCCGCCGTGCCGATCAGCTGCAGGCCCATGGCTTTGGCCCACTGGCAGGCAATCAGGCCCACGCCGCCGGCCGCCGCATGAAACAGCACAAAATCACCTTCCTTGAGGCCGCCCTGCGGCTGCGTGCGGCGCAGCAAATACTGCGCGGTCAGGCCCTTGAGCATCATCGCCGCGCCCGTCTCGAACGAAATCGCATCCGGCAGCTTGCACACGCATTTGGCGGGCATCACCCGCAGCTCGCAATAGCTGCCCGGCGGCTGGCTGGCATAGGCGGCGCGGTCGCCAGCCTTGAGGTGCGTCACGCCCTCGCCCACCGCCTCCACCACACCCGAAGCCTCCATGCCCAGTTGAAGGGGCATGGGCAGCTTGTACAGGCCGCTGCGCTGGTACACATCGATGAAGTTCAGGCCCACGGCCTTGTGGCGAATGCGGATTTCGCCGGGGCCCGGCTCACCAACAGCAACCTCGACCAGCTTCAGTTCTTCGGGCCCGCCATTCTGTTCAATGCGGACGGCTCTGGACGTGGTTTGTGTGGCTTGACTCATGTCGTTTCTCCTGCGGTGTTTTGAAAAATTTAATGTCAGGCGGCATCGTGCCATGAATCGAAATATGCTGCTCTCCCGAGGGGCTGAAGGACGGTTTGCGGGGTGGACATGTGCCCGGCTTGGTACAGTTCCCGGCATGAATCAACGCGTGACCCCCGCCACCGCCCTGCTGCTGGTACTTCCTCCTTTACTCTGGGCCGGCAATGCGGTGGTAGGCCGCCTGGTCACCACGCTGGTGCCGCCCATGACACTGAATTTTCTGCGCTGGGCGCTGGCTTTTGTGATCTTGTTGCCCCTGGCCCACCGCCTGCTCAGGCCAGGCAGCACCCTTTGGCCGCACTGGAAACGCTTTGCGTTGCTGGGCCTGCTGGGTGTGGGCTGCTACAACGCCCTGCAATACCTGGCGCTGAAAACCTCCACACCGCTCAATGTCACGCTGGTCGCCTCCAGCGTGCCGATCTGGATGCTGGCCGTGGGCGCCCTGTGCTTTGGCCAGCGCGTCTCGCACCGGCAAATCACCGGCGCGGTCCTGTCGATTGCCGGCGTGCTGGTGGTGCTGTCACGTGGTGATTGGGCCCTGCTGGCGCAAGTGCAGCTCGTGCCCGGCGATCTGTACGTGCTGCTGGCCACGCTGGCCTGGGCGTTTTACAGCTGGCTGCTGTCGCAACCCAAGGAGCCCCCAGACATCCGCGATGACTGGGCTGCTTTCCTGATGGCGCAAATCTTCTTCGGCCTGGGCTGGTCCGGCCTGTTTGCGGCCAGCGAATGGGCCCTGACCGACGCCCACATTAGCTGGGGCTGGCCCCTGGCGACGGCCCTGCTCTACGTGGCCATCGGTCCGGCCGTGATCGCCTACCGCTGCTGGGGCATGGGCGTGCAGCGTGTCGGCCCGGCAATTGCCGGCTTTTTCTCCAACCTCACGCCGCTGTTTGCCGCGCTGCTGTCGGTTGCCTTTCTGGGCGAGTTGCCGCAGCTTTATCACGCGCTGGCGTTTCTGCTGATCGTGGGCGGGATTGTGGTGTCGTCGCGGCGATAGAAGGCAGGAAGCCGAACGCTGGAGGCGGGCTGATCCATCACGGCACCAGAAGATTCGCTCGGTACAGGTGATGAAGCGGCAGTTGTGGGAGGCGCCCTACCAGTACCTGGGTGAGGCGATTACGCTGGCCAACGCCGCGATGGTGACCAGCCTGCGCAGTGAGGACTTTCAGGAGGGTGTGCGTCACTTTGTAGAGAAAAGGGCAGCGCGTTTCACGGGCCGCTGACACATGGGCGCACGGCTGGCCAATGATTAATAGAAGGGTGTAAGGCGTTTATTTATCAACGACTTTGCTTACCTTCGCTTGCCATCAACCGCGGCAGGAAGCAGGCAAAAATTTGGCAGGAATGTCCGTTCCGTCAGTCGGCGAGCCACAGCGCCAACCGAAGAGGGACTTCCCGACGTCGGTAGCAAATACTGCGACAACACCGGCGGTTACCATGGGGGCAAGCGTGACGAAGTGATTATCCATTTGAGTGTCATTGAATCCTTGCATCGTCACCTTGACCACGCCATCGGCTGATGTGGTGACCGCGGCCACATACGTGGACGACGCACTGGGGTTGGAGGTACCCGCCCCAGCCTCGCAGCCCCATCCGTTTGCCCCCGGAGAATCCGATGCACTGCCGGACTGGTACACCTCAGCAATTGGTGTACGACAGGATGAAGCCGCCAAAACCCCCTCAGACAGTTTGGCCCGCTTGGTGTAGTCCTGATAAGCGGGCAACGCCACGGCTGCCAGGATGCCGATGATCGCCACGACGATCATCAATTCGATGAGCGTGAAGCCCTTCTGCATGGACCTATTCATGAGGAAATCCTTCGTGAATACTGCCTGAAACAGTCAGAAGTCTATACAAGGCGTACCAAGTTGCAGCTTGCCAACTTCCAAATGCAGTGTGCCGTCCCGGGAAATCTACCGAGCGATGACAGTATCGCGCCCATCCAGAACTGTCAAGTTTTCAACGACTCAATGAGCACGGCCAGCAGCCAGCAGCCAGCAGCCAGTATCACGCTACCTCCGCATCGGGCTTCAGCACACCGCATGCACCAGGTTCGATCTCAAGGCCGAGATAGGCAGGCAGCTGCTACGGTGCGACACGGCGCGACGTCCACCGTCCGCGGCAGGTCGATCGCAGGGACTACTGCGGATCGATCAATGCCCGAGGGAGCCCTGGGGCGCGGCGCCCGTTTCCTCGAACTGCTGCGCAGCGTGCGTCCACCGCTCACCCCATTGAGTGACGACGTCAGCAGCAGCGTGCTGAGCCAATTGCGCGATGCAGAATTTGAAATGGCTGCTTATCCCGTACGCTGATGCCGGAGCATTTCTGACGTGCCTGCGCAGCCAAAGCAGCGTGCCCAGTCCCTCACCCAACAGCCTGCATGCGCACCCGCCGCGCCGCCTCCTCGGCGCGCGCATCGTCAATCTCACGTATCACGCCGCCCACATCCACCGCCCCGACCTTGCGCTCAAACCGGCCGGTGAGAACCACCTCTGGGTCCAGCACGCCGCGTTCATACAAGGCCCAGATCTCCAGGCCAAAGTCGGTGTGCAGCAACTCGGGGGCAAAGCGGCCGAAAAAGCCGCGCAGGTTGTCCACATCGCGCAGCAGCATGCGTTTGGCGTGGTTGTTGCCGGCGGCGTCCACGGCCTGGGGAAGGTCGATGATCACCGGGCCGTCCACGCCCTGTTCGCTGCCCAGCAGGATGTTGAACTCCGACAGGTCGCCATGCACGACGCCGGCGCACAGCATGCGCACCACCTCGATCAACAGCGTCCCGTGGTGCGTGCGCGCCTGCTCGGGTGTGAACTCCACGTCATTGAGCCGCGGGGCGGCGTCGCCGTGTTCGTCGGTCACCAACTCCATCAGCAACACGCCGTCGCAGAAGTTGTGGGGCCTAGGCACGCGCACGCCAGCGGCGGCCAGGCGATACAGCGCATCGACCTCGGCGCTCTGCCAGGCGGCCTCCTGCGCCTGCCGGCCAAAGCGGGTGCCCTTGGCCATGGCGCGGGCCTGGCGGGTGTTTTTGACCTTGCGGTTTTCGGTGTAGTCAACCGCCTGCCGGAAGCTGCGCTCCGTGGCCTCCTTGTAGACCTTGGCGCAGCGGGTTTCGCCGCCACAGCGCACCACGTAGACCATGGCCTCCTTGCCACTCATGAGCTGACGCACGACTGTGTCGATCAGGCCTTCCTCGATCAATGACTGCAGTCGCTTGGGTGGTTTCATGGAAGCCATTTTGCACTGTGGCCGCAGGACGCCGCACGGTCGATCCTGGGCCCGCCGCAGCTGAGGGCACGAACGTGCAGCGCATCGGGCCTGCCATTGCCGGTCAGCAGCTTTGCCAGGCGAGTTGTCGCACCTTTATCACGCGGTGGCGTTTTTGCTGATTGTGGGGGGTTGTGATGTCGTCGCGGCGGTGAACCAGGTGGAGTACGCCGACAGAGACCGCTCAGTCAAGCCGACGTTTTTTGCTCGTCTGTACCGAAAAATGCCACAGACTCGGGAAATCCATAAAGCCTTGAAGCGTTGTCACCCAGCACAGCCTGAGTGTCCACGGTGGACCATAAACGACACGTTTCCAGCCACGCACTGTCATCGATCTGGCGAAAAGCTTCCAGTGTTTCGGTGAGAGCGCTGAATCTGCGCCCGGTTCCCTGCGTGTGGGGCCAGTTGCTGCCCCACAGCAGCCGGTCGCTGCGTGTATGCAGCAAACTCTCGACGAAGGGAGCCAGGTCGTCATAGGGCGGTCCGATGCGGGAATACAGGTAAGGCGCCGAGAGCTTGACGTACAGCTTGCCGCCCTGAACAAGCCGCAACATCTTTGTCCAGGTATCGACGCTGCGCCCCAACGCCACATTGGGAAGCCCCATGTGATCCAGTACATAAAGCCGGGACGATCGCTCGATGTAATCGGTCAATTCGCCAATAACATTTGGCGCCACATGCAATTGCACATGCCACTGAGGAGGAATGCGCCCTTCTACCTCCTGCATTTTCCGGAGCGCGGCTGCGGGCGCCTGAAGATGATCAACCACCAGATTGATGCGCGCACCGCACACGCCGGCGGCATTCAACCGGTCAATCTCCTGTGCTGAAGTTTGCCTTGACACCACAGCGACGCCCCGGGACCGCTCACCCAAGGCAGTGAGGGCATCCAGCAGGCAGTCGTTTTGCTCGCCATACACGCTGGGCTGCACCAGCACCACACGCGCCAGCCCGACAGCACGCATATGCGCCTGCAAATGCGCCACCGTTGCTTCCCCGGGGGTGAAGCGACGAGGCGTGACATAGGGAAAACGCGCCGGATGAAAAATGTGGACGTGGCTGTCGCAGATTGCCAGAGCCATTTTTACTGCGCCTGGATGTTGGCGGTCTTCACTATCTGCTGCCACTTTTTCAATTCTCCGTTGATGAAATTCTGGAACTCAGCCGCAGAATCGCCCACGGGGGTTGCCCCCAGTTCCTGCAGCTTTTGGGCAACCTCCGGTGCCTTCAGTGCCTTGGTGATCTGTCCATGCAGGGCATTCAACACCTCAGGTGGTGTCCGCGCCGGTGCCACCACGCCGACCCAGTGGGTCATGGCGAACTTCTGGATCCCGGCCTCCTCGAAGGTCGGCACCTCGGGCAGCCGCGTCGAGCGCTTGGCTTGTCCTATGCCGACGGCCTTGATGCGGCCCGAAGCCAGCGGTCCTGCGGTGCTGGTGATGCTGTCGATCAGCATGTCGATCTCGCCGGCCATCAGCGCCTTGATCGATTCGCCGCCCCCCTTGTAGGGCACATGCAGGAACTTGGCGCCGGTCACGGTGCCCAGCAACTCGGTGGTGAGGTGGGGCGTGCTGCCGACACCGCCGGAGCCGTAGGTCAGCTTGCCGGGGTTCTGGCGCGCGAACTCCATCATGTCGCGGGCAGAGTTGAAGCGCGATGCGGCGGGAATCATCATGACCATGGGCGACTCGGCAACTTTTGTCACCGCGACCAGGTCGCGCGCCGTGTCGTACGGTATTTTGGCGTGGACCGCCGGCGCCATCGTGAACGGACCGCTGACGAAGGCCAACGTGTAGCCATCCGCCGTCGCTTTTGCAACGGCGTCCGTGCCGATGACGCCGCCCGCGCCGGCCTTGTTGTCGACCACGAACGACTGCCCGGTTTCCAGGGTCAGGCGCTGCGCCAGGACGCGCGCCATCACATCGTTGGGACCGCCGGCGGCAAACGGCACGACGAGCCGGACCGGCTTGGACGGGTAGGCCGGGCCCTGAGCCATGGCGGCCGACGAGGCTGCCAAGATCGTCAGAAGCAGCGTGACGGCACGGCGGGGGAGCGAGGGGAAAGCTTGCATGGAAGTACTCTGTTGATGGATGGGCGTTTCGGGGCTGCACGTCGCGCAGGCGAAGGCGCAACGCGCCATTCATTCGGGCTTGATACCTTTGTCCTTGATCAGTTTGCTCCAGCGATTCGACTCGGCCGAGACAAAATCTCCAAAGGCCTTGGCGTCGCCGCCGCCCACCACATTGCCGGGCGCGGTGATACGCTGCACCAGATCGGGCTCCTGCAGGGCGCGGTTGATCGCCTGGTTGAGCTTGTCCACGATCGGCTTGGGCGTGCCCTTGGGCGCCACGATGCCGAACCAGTTGGAAATTTCCATTTCCTTCACGCCCAGCTCCGCGAAGGTGGGCACGTCGGGCAGGGAGGGCAGGCGCTTGTCATTGGCCACCGCCAGGGGCCGCAACTTGGGCGGCGACGATTTCAGGTAGCCCAGCGCCGCGGGCACCATGTCGAACATGTAGTCCACCTGACCGGCCAGCAGGTCGTTGGTCGCCGGGCCGCCGCCGCGGTAGGGAATGTGAACCGCAGACGCACCGACCGACGACTTGAACATCTCGCCCGCCAGGTGGAACGAGCCACCCGAGCCCGCCGAGGCATAGCTCATCTTGCCCGGCGCGGCCTTGAGGGCGCTGACCAGGTCGTTGAGGCTCTTGTGGGGTGACTTGTCCGCATTGACGACCAGGACCAGCGGGCCTTTCTCCAGCAGGATGACGGGCACCAGATCGGTGGCTGGATCAAACGGCGTGTTGGGCATCAAGGTCTTGTTGACGGCCAGCGGCGCCAGATTGCCCAGGCCAATGGTGTAGCCGTCCGGTACGGCCTTGGCTATCGCATTGGTGCCGATATTTCCGTTCGCCCCCGGCTTGTTGTCCACGATCACGGACTGGCCGAAATAAACAGCTAATTTCTGGGCGATCTGGCGGGCACGCACATCCGAACTTCCACCGGCGGCATAGGGAACGATCAGGGTGATCGTTTTGCTGGGGTAGTCCCTGGCCGCGTCCTGTGCGAGGGCAAAAGCAGGCAGCAAGAGCAGGCCGGCAGCCGCCAGGAAGGAGCGCCTGGGCGCAAAGGGACGGGCAGCGGGGTGTTGGTCGGGCATGAATTGTCTCCTGTTGATTGGTGCCATCGGCTGGCGGGCGCGGCGCTGTACCACCGCATGCGGCGATACAATATTAATTGTACCAATAAATTTTATAGTACAATTAATTCTACAAAATTAAGCTTTAATCGAATAATGATTGAACTAAAAATATCATTAATACATGGCACATCGCTGGCCATAAGGCCTGTCGCAGACGCTTTTGATCGCCTCTGGCCGCAGGTGCAGCGCATGAACCTGCTGGACGACCGGCTGTCGCAGGACCTCGCCAGCGCGGGGGCGCTAACGGAGGGCATGGTCGCGCGCATGGTGAGCCTGGCGCACTACGCCAGGAATTGGGGAGCCCATGGCATCCTGTTCACCTGCTCTGCGTTTGGCCCCGCCATTGACGAAGCGGCGCGCGTGGTCGGCCTGCCAACGCTCAAGCCCAATGAAGCGATGTTCGATGAGGCCCTGGCGATCTGCGCCCGGCTCGGCAGGGAGGGCCGCATCGGCTTGTTGACCACGTTTGCGCCGGCCGCGCACGCCCTGCGCGAAGAACTGCTGGCCGTTGCATGCCAGCGCAACCTGCCCGTCCAGGTGGAAAGCGCCTGTGCACCGGACGCCATGGAGGCCCTGAATGCCGGCGATGTCGCGACCCACGACCGGCTGGTGGTGGAGCAGGCCAGGGCGCTGGCGACTTGCGACGTGCTGGTGATGGGGCAGTTCTCCATGGCCCGGGCGCGGGGCTTGGTGGCCGCCACGACGGACCGGCCCGTTCTCACCAGCCCCGACAGCGCCGTGCGCCGCCTCAAGGCCACGCTGTCCGGCCCGCATTGAAGCCACCGCCGCACTTCCCGCTTCCCGCTTCCTACCCCCACCCCAACCAACTGGAGATTTACATTGAAATTCATCGTATTGCCGTGTGACGGTATTGGCCCCGAAATCGTTGCCGCCTCGGTCGGGGTCCTGGAAGCGGCCGCTGCACGCTTCAAGCTGCCTTTGACCTTTGACCATGAAAGCGTGGGCTTCGACAGCCTGAAGGCCCATGGCACCACGCTGCGCCAGGAGGTCCTGGACAAAGCCAGAACCTGCGACGGGATCATCCTGGGCACGCAGTCGCACGCCGACTACCCAGCACCTGAGCAGGGCGGCCGAAACGTGTCGGCGGGTTTTCGCGTCGGGCTGGACCTCTACGCCAATGTGCGCCCTGCCCGCACCCGCCCCTACCTGCCATCCAACCTGCGCGAGGGCCGGTCCATGGACCTGGTGATCATGCGCGAGGCGACGGAAGGTTTTTACCCGGACCGCAACATGAGCCGCGGCTGGGGCGAGGTCATGCCCAGTCCCGACATGGCGCTGTCCACCCGCAAAATCACCCGCCATTGCAGCGAACGCATTGCACGCCGCGCCTTCGAGCTGGCCATGACACGCCGCAAGAAAGTCACGGCCATCCACAAGGCCAACAGCTTTCACATGACCGACGGGCTCTTCCTGGAAGCGGTGCGCCACGTGGCCAGGGACTTCCCCGAAGTGCAGCTCGATGACTTGCTGGTCGATGCCTCGACCGCCCACCTGGTGCGCGAGCCCGAGCGCTTTGACGTGCTGGTGGCGACCAACTTCTATGGCGACATCCTGTCGGATCTGGCCAGCGAGCTGTCTGGCAGCCTCGGACTCGCCGGCTCGGTGATGGCCAGCGACGACCTGTGCTGCGCGCAGGCGCAGCACGGCTCGGCGCCCACCATTGCAGGCCAGGACATCGCCAACCCCACCTCCATGATTCTTTCGGTGGCCATGATGGTGCGCTGGACAGGGGACAAGCGCGGCCATGTCGCCCTGCAGCAGGCAGGCGATGCGATGAGCGCTGCGGTGGACCAGGTGCTGGCCAACCCGGCGACGCGCACCCGTGACATCGGCGGCACCATGGGCTGCCAGGCTTTCGGCCAGGCTGTCGCCCAGGCCGTCGCGTCAAATTAAAGACGGCCTGGCCGGGTGACGCCTTGCCCTGCGGCGCGCAGGGCGTGAGTCAGCCCGCCATGTACAGTCTGGCGTGTCGCACGACCATTTTTCTTCCGAACATGCCCTCCGAACCCTCCTCCAGCAAAGTCAGTCCGCTCATTCCGGCCCTGGCCACCCACATCGTGGAGATCATTCGGCGCGAACAGCATGCCATCGGCCATCGGCTGACCGAACAAGCTTTGTGTGATGCACTGGGCGTGTCCCGGTCACCCGTACGCAAGGCGCTGCAATACCTGCAGGCCAGTGGCGTCGTTCAGTCGGCGCCCCACCGCGGCTTCCAGGTCGCCAAGATGCCTTCCGAACTGCTCGACCTGGCGCTGCCGGCCGAACGGGCATCCGAGGAAGAGATTTACCTCAAAATCGCCAATGACCGTATCAGCGGCCTGCTGAAAGACGAGATCGCCGAAGCCGACCTGATGTCGCGCTACGGGCTGGCGCGCCTGCAGGTGCAGCGCATCCTGAACCGCATGGCGCGCGAAAGCATGATTGACCGCAAGCCGGGCCGCGGCTGGATTTTCCGGCCCTTGCTGAGCAGCGCCGAGTCACACCGCGAGAGCTACCGCTTTCGCATGATCATCGAACCGGCGGCGCTGCTGGAGCCGGGCTACCAGGTGGACCTGGCCGAGCTGGAGAAATGCCGGCGCGAACAGATCGACCTCCTGCAAGGCGGCATTGAACGCTGCACGCCGGCCGAACTCTTTCGCGCGGGCGTTCATTTTCACGAAACCGTGATCGCTGGCGCGCACAACCAGTTCCTCACCGATTCGCTGCGCACCGTCAACCAGATGCGCCGGGTGGTCGAGTACGGCACGCGGCTGGACCGTTCGCGCCTTCACCGCCAGTGCGAGGAGCACCTGGTGCTGATTGACCTGCTGGTGCGGGGCGAGCGCATGGAGGCTTCACAGTTTCTGCGCCAGCACCTCAACACCGCGCGCATCACCAAGCTCGGTGAAGGGCACACATGAGGCCGCCCAAGGCCGACTGACGTCGACCGAGTCGAATAAGCCACGCCTACTCCAGCTTGATGCCGGCCGCCTTCACGAGCGCCGCCCAGCGTTTGTTCTCGGCCGCTATAAATGCCGCAAACTCCTCGGGCGTGCCACCACCGACCACGTTGCCGGGGCCTGCGATTTTTTCCCGGATATCGGGCAAGGCCAGCGCACTGTTGTAGGCCTCGTTAAGCTTGCGGACCACGACGGGCGACAGCCCCTTGGGCCCGATCAGGCCGAGCCAGTTTGAAACCGTGGCCTGCGGGTAGCCAAGCTCGGCCATGGTCGGCACATCGGGCAGGCTGGGCAGACGCTTGTCGCTGGTGACAGCGAGGGGGCGTGTCTTGCCGGCCTGGATCGAGGGCAGGGCCGCATAGGTTTGCTCGAACATCAGGTCCACCTCGCCCGCCAGCAACGCGCCCGCGGCCGGTCCGCCCCCCTTGTACGGCACGGACAGCATGAAGATGCCCGCCGTCTGCTTGAACAACTCGGCGCTCAGATGGTGCGCGCCGCCCGCGCCGGCGTTGCCGATAGTCAGCAAGCCTGGTTTGGCCTTCGCCGCCGCGACGACGTCTTTCAACGACTTGAAGGGCTTGTCGGTGCGGGTGACGAGCACCAGCGGCGCCTTTTCGATCAGGACAATGGGCGTGAAGTCCTTGACCGGGTCGAACGGCACCTTGGGGTAGATAGCCGCATTCACCGCCATCGGGCCCATCGCGCCTATGCCCAGCGTGTAGCCATCCGTGGCGGCACGCGCGACGAAGTCGTGGCCGATGTTGCCGCTGGCGCCGGGTTTGTTCTCAATGATGATGCTCTTGCCCAGGGTTTTGGCAACCTCTACACCCAGCATGCGGGCGCGGATGTCGTTGTTGCCGCCAGCGGCAAACGCCACGACCACGGTCACGGGCTTGGCTGGATAGTCTTGCGACAGCGCGGGCAGAGCGGCCAGGCAGCCCAGCAGGAGGCCGGAAATTTTCAGAAAGGTCTTGCGGTGCATGAAGGTTTCCTGGTTGAAGGTCATGTGAAGGGGAAAAGAAAAACGAAGGAAATGAAGGGAAAGAGAAGGTGCGGCCTATTCCGCCGTGATGTTGGCCGTTCTGACAATGCGTTCGAACTGCACGGCCTCGGTCTTGATGAAGTCACGAAACTCCTGCGCCGTCATGGGAGCGGGCTCTCCGCCCTGCTCCCGGAGCTTTTTTGCCAGCTCCGGATCACGCAAGGCCTGCGTGACCGCCGCATTGAGCTTTTGCTGCACGGCGTCTGGCGTGCCGGCCGGCGCAAACAGGCCGAACCAGTTTTCCAGCTGGTACCTGGCCAGCGGCTTGTACTCGGCGATGGCGGGAATGTCGGGCACAAAACTGGCGCGTTTGGAGGAGGTCACGGCAATGGCCTTGACCTTGCCGCTCTGGATGAAACCCTTGGCGGCGGCGTAGCTGACAAAGGTCATGTCGACCGTGCCCGAGGTGACGTCAATCAATTGGCCTGCCGCGCCCCGGTAGGGAATGTGAACCATGTGGATACCGGCAAGCTCCTCCAGCAATT
The DNA here is from genome assembly GCF_056400945.1 of Polaromonas sp. P4_H1. NCBI lineage: Bacteria > Pseudomonadati > Pseudomonadota > Betaproteobacteria > Burkholderiales > Comamonadaceae > Polaromonas > Polaromonas sp. P4_H1. Next base: position 42,594 of record NZ_JBFUKG010000007.1, read on the forward strand.
CACCGTTGAGGTGCTGGGGGTTGCCGACACCGCTGGTCGAATAAGACAGCTTGCCGGGGTTCTTTTTGGCATGGGCGATCAACTCCTCCATGTTCTTGACCGGAAGCGTCGGGCTGGTGACCAGCACATTGGGAATGCGCGTCACCAGCGTGATCGGCGCCAGGTCTTTCGCGGGCGTGTACTGCATCCGGCCCTTGTAGACAAAGGGATTGATGGCGGTCTCACCCGCTGAACCCAACAAAAGCGTGTAGCCGTCGGGCGCAGCCCTCACCACCGCTTGCGCGCCAATCATGCCGCTGCCGCCGGCCTTGTTGTCCACCACGATGGACTGCTTCAGCGAGACACGAAGCTTTTCGGCGAGCAGGCGCGCGATCGTGTCGACGCCCCCGCCCGCTGAAAAGGGCACCACGAGGGTGATGGGCTTGACGGGATAGTCCTGGGCCAGCACCCCGATCGGGCCGGCCAGGCCTGCAGCCATCAACAGGCTGGGGAGGAAGAAATGACGACGCGAAAGTTGCACGGAAAAGCTCCTGGAGTGAGGCTGAAATTGAGGTCTAGGGTTTATGCTTAATTGCATTTTATTGCGTTAATGTGCAAAATGCGTATTATGGAAAACACCTACAAATTCCCCGAAGGACAACTTTGGGGCCAACTTTTCGTCAATGGCAAGGACCATGCACTGGTCGACTTGCCAGCGCTGTTTGGTGCGCGTCTGAAGCGCTTGCCCGTGGTGCTGCGACTGCTGCTGGAAAACGCGGTGCGCAACATGCAGGGCGATGAGCGACAGGCTGCGGTAGATGCAGTCTTTGGATGGCTGGAACACGGCACCAGCGAGGCCGAACTGGCCTTTCAGCCCGGCCGTGTCTTGATGCATGACACCACCAGCACGCCTGCGCTGGTCGACATTGCGGCCATGCGCAACGCGCTGGACGAGGCGGGCGTGGACCCTTCGGTACTCAATCCCGGCTTGCCCGTCGATGTCTCCATCGACCATTCGTTGGCGGTGGAGGTGTATGCCCGGCGCGACGCGGTCACGCTGAATCTGCAGCACGAGATCCGTCGCAACGGCGAGCGCTACCGCTTTTTGCGCTGGGCGTCCCGCGTGCTCAGCGGGGTGCGCATCCATCCGCCGGGCACCGGCATCATGCACACCATCAACCTGGAGCAACTCGCGACGGTGGTGACGACTGAAATGCGCGACGGCACGCTGTGGGCGGTGCCCGACATGATGATAGGCACCGACAGCCACACCCCGATGATCAATGGCATTGGCGTGCTGGGCTGGGGCGTGGGCGGGCTGGAGGCCCAGACGGTGATGTTTGGCATGCCGACCATGCTGCGCATTCCCGACGTGATCGGTGTGCGGCTCACCGGCAGGCTGCCACCGGCCGCGCAGTCCACAGACCTGGCGCTGACGGTGACGCAGCGGCTGCGCCAGATCGGTGTCTCGGGTGACTTCGTGGAGTTTTACGGCCCCGGTGTGGCGACGCTGAGCGCGGGCGACCGCTCCGTGGTGGCCAACATGGCGCCCGAGTATGGCGCGACCACGGGCTTTTTCGCCGTGGACCAGCGCACGCTGGACTACCTGCGCAGCACCGGACGCAGCGAAGATGCCATCGCGCTGGTGGAGGCCTATACCCGGCGCACCGGACTGTGGTTCGACCCCGAAGCCGAGCCGCGTTACACCCGCACGATTGAGATCGACCTCCAGACGATTGGCATGCACGTGGCCGGCCCCCGCCGTCCGCAAGACCTGCTCGACTATTCAGAAACGCCCAAAGCGCTGGCGGCGGTGGGATTTGTGCCGCCGGCGCCCAGCGCCGACATGCCACGGCATCCCGTGGCGATCGCCGCCATCACCAGTTGCACCAACACTTCTGACCCGCGCCTGCTGATTGCCGCCGGGCTGCTCGCACGCAAGGCACGCGCGTTCGGCCTCAAGGCGCCGCCGTGGGTCAAAACCTCCCTGGCGCCCGGATCGCCCGCTGCCGCGTCCTACCTGGAACGGGCCGGACTGACCGACGACCTGTCCGCCGTCGGCTTCGACATCGTGGGCTATGGCTGCACCACCTGCATCGGCAATCCGGGCCCGCTCACGGAGGCGATCCGCCAGGCGCAGGTGGCAGGCCACAGCAAGGCGGTGGCCGTGCTGTCGGGCAACCGCAACTTTCCGGGGCGCGTGCATCCCGACCTCGAACTGAGCTTCATCATGTCGCCACCGCTGGTCGTGGCTTTTGGTTTAGCCGGTGACGGCGAACGAAACCTCCGGACGGCCCCGGTGCAGACCACGCCGGACGGCCGGCAGGTTTTCCTCCAGGACTTGTGGCCCACGCGCGAGGAAATCGATGCGCACCTGGCGCTGGCCGGCGACCCGTCCGACTACCGGCGCGACTTCGAGATGGCCAGCCGCCATCCGCTCTGGCACGCCCTGAAGGCGCCCGACACGCCGCTGTTCCCCTGGGATGCGCAGTCCACCACGCTGCGCCGCCCGCCGTTCGCAGCGGTGACGGAGGGCAGCCTGCTCGGCCGCTACAGCGCCTACCCCCTGCTGGTGCTGGGCGACGACATCACCACCGACCACATCTCGCCGGCCAGCGCCATCCCGCCGGACAGCCTGGTGGCGGACTTTCTGGTCGAACGCGGCGACAACCGCCAGGACCTGAATGTCTTTGCCTCCCGGCGCGGCAACTGGGAAGTGATGGTGCGTGCAGCCTTCCACAACAAGACACTGGTCAACCTGTTGAAGCCGGACGTGCCGCTGGCCCACACCCTGCACGTGCCCAGCGGTGACGTGCAGCCGATATGGGAGGTCGCGCAGCGCTATCGGAACGACGGTGACCCGGTCGTACTCGTCGCCGGCGAGCGTTATGGCACCGGCTCCTCGCGCGACTGGGCGGCCAAGGGCCAGCGCCTGCTCGGGATCCGGGCGGTGCTGGCAGCGAGCTTTGAACGCATCCACCGTTCCAACCTGATCGGCATGGGCATTCTGCCGCTGCGGCTTGCGCCGGGCGTCAATCCGCACACGCTGCAACTCCAGCCCGGCGACCGGCTCGAGATTGATGCCGACCCGCAGCGCCTGGCGCCGCGCTGCAATGTGGCGGTGCGCATCAGCCGTCTCAACGGTGACACGCAAGCCCTGCTGGCCACAGCCGCCGTCGAAACACAGCTTGAGGTGCAGTTGCTGCGCGACGGCGGGGTCATCCCGTCGATTTTGGGCAAGACCATTGCGGCGCAAGGTGCCCGGGCCAGGCCGGCGGCCCTCAACCCATGAAGGACATGCGCGATCAGGGGCAGAATACCGGCTCTATGAAGGCTGAAAAATCCATCCCTGTCCAGATCATCGAGTTCATCCAGGCCGAGGGGCTGGCGGTTGGCGGTCACTTGCCGGCGCAACTGCTGGCCGATCGTTTGCGCGTCTCCCGTTCCCCGATCAATGAAGCCTTGTGCCTTCTGCATGAAAAAGGCGTGTTGAGCCGCGAGCGCAACCGGGGCTACTTTCTGGCGAAATCGGTCGCACAACCCGTGGCCGACCTGGCCGAGCAGTGGGGGCTGGACGAATCGGATGTCGTGACCAGCGTCTACTTCCAGATAGCCGACGACCGGCTCAAGGGCCTGCTGTCCGATGAATTCTCCGAAGTTCTGATCAGGAACCGTTATGGATTGACCTCGGCACAGCTGCAGGCCGTGCTGAGCCGCATTTCGCAGGAGGGCTGGGCGAATAGAAAACCCGGATATGGCTGGGTTTTCTCGTCAATGCTCACCACGCCGGACAGCCTGCTGCAGTCCTACCGCCTCCGGCTGGCGCTGGAGCCTGCAGCCCTGCTGGAACCGGGCTACCGCCTCGATCCACAGGTGCTGGCGCGTTGCCGCGCCGCAGAAATGCATTTGCTGGACGGCGGCATCGAGACAGACACGGCGGACCAACTGCATGAACGCGGGGTCCGTTTCCATGAGTCGCTGGTAGAGGCCTCGGGCAACCCTTTTTTCATCGACACGATACGCCGCGTCAACCGCGTGCGACGTCTGCTCTCTTACCGCTCGATGCAAAACCGAAAACGCTACAAGGAACACTGCCTGCAGCATCTGGGCGTGCTTGACCTTCTGGAAAAATACCGCAACGAAGAAGCCTCCGAGGCCTTGCGCGATCATTTGTCCAGCACCCTGAAAAATCTGGGAGACATCAGTGACCTTCTCAAATCCTGAGGCCGCTTTTCCATTGTCTGCAGCTCATTTTCGCGTTACCCCTTTTGACTTTTGAACGTATCAGGAACTCGCCATGAACATTCCACCGCATCTCATCAAAGCCTTCACGCCCACCGGCAAGCTGCGCGCTTCCATCAACCTGGGCAACCCCATCCTCGCCAACCGTGATGCCGCAACGGGTGAACCCGTCGGCGTATCGATCGACCTGGCGCGGGCTTTCGCCGAACGGCTTGGCGTCGGGATCGAATTGGTGGTGTTCGACACCGCGGGGAAATCCGTGGATGCCGTGACCCAGGAGCAGGCTGATATCGGGTTCTTTGCGATTGATCCGCTGCGTGGCGAGGGAATATCCTTCACAGCCCCCTACGTGCTGATTGAAGGCAGCTACATGGTGCCCCAGGACTCACCGATTCAGTCCAATGAAGAGGTCGATCGCCCGGGCCGTCGGGTCACGGTCGGCAAAGGCAGTGCTTACGACCTGTACCTGAGCCGGGAACTTCACGAGGCGCAAATCGTGCGGGCACCGACATCTCCGACCGTCGTGGATGTCTTCGTGGCGCAGGGCCTGGAGGTGGCGGCAGGCGTCAGGCAGCAACTGGAAGGAGATGCCAGACGCTTTCCCGGCCTGCGGCTCTTGCCCGGCCGCTTCATGGTGATCCAGCAGGCCATGGGCACACCGAAAGGTCGTGGCCCTGAAGCGGCGGAGCTCTTGCGCCAATACGTCGAGGAAATGAAAGCCAGCGGCTTTGTGGCCGAGGCACTGGCTCGCCACGGCATCCAGGGTGCTTCGGTCGCGCCAGCCTCTGTCGCTGCCGCGGCACAGTGACCCGACCCGGGCTCGCAAGGACAACACCATGTACGCCTATGTCGGTTCGCGCACCACGCGCGAGCGCAATGCCCGGGGAGAAGGGATCAGCGTCTTCAAGCTTGCCCCCGCCACCGGGCAACTCGAACGGGTGCAAGTGGTCGCAGACCTGGTCAATCCATCCTTCCTGGCCCGCAATCGCCAGGGTGATGTGCTCTATGTGATTCATGGAGACCAGCAGGAGGTGAGCGCATTCCGTATCGACGCGAGCGACGGCACACTGCGCTTCCTGAATCGCCAGAGTTGCGAGGGCAAAAACCCTGTTCATCTGGCCCTGGACCCGACCGAACGGTTTCTGGTCGTTTCCAATCATTTGAGCGGAAGCCTCGCGGTGCTGCCCGTGGCCCTTGATGGTTCGCTGGGCAAGGTGAGCCAGATCGTCCAGCTGGAAGGCACGCCGGGCCCCCACAAAACCGAGCAGCCCTTTTCCAAACCCCACTTCAATCCTTTCGACCCGAGCGGCCGTTTTGTTGTCGTGCCCGACAAAGGACTGGACCGCATTTTCTGCTTCCGGTTCGCCAACGGCCGGCTTCAGCCGGCCGACCGGGCGTCGGTCGCGACGCGCGAAAACGCCGGACCGCGCCACCTCGCCTTCCATCCGACCGAGCCCTTCGCCTATGTGGTGAACGAGCTGGACTCCAGCGTGACCGCGTACCGTTTCAGCGCTGAAACGGGTGATCTGGAACCCCTGCAGGTTCTGTCTGCCCTGCCCGATCATTTCACCGGCAACAGCCGCGCCTCGGGCATCGTCGTGGACCCTGCGGGGCGCACGCTCTATGCCTCCAACCGGGGCTATGACAGCATCGCAGTATTTCGTATCGAGCCGGGCACGGGGCGCCTGAAGTTCGTGGGCGCCGAAGCCTCCATGGGCCGCACGCCACGGTTTTTCACCTTAAGCCCCGACGGGCGCATGCTCTTTGTACTCAACGAAGACAGCGACTGCATCGTGCCCTTCACCGTGCACGAGAACTCCGGCCTGCTGTCGCCCACAGGCCTGTCGGTCTACTGCGGCAGCCCGGTCTGCATGGTGTTTTCGCAGTTATAGCAAAAACCCCACGGGCGCCGGCTGGCTCCCCATGGGGTTTTCATGTGTGTTGGAAGCCGCTCCGTCACCGCGACCAGCGCAGGTGCGGCGGCCAGCACGGGGGCCGGGTCGACGCCGAACCCCGCGCAGCGGTCATCACATCGAACCGAGATCCTGGATGGCATCGACCACCATGCTGGTGCCCACGGCGATCAGCAGGATGTCACTCGCGACCCGCACATACTTGTAGCCGGAAGGAGGAACGCCAAGGCGTATCGTCACGGCCTGAGGCACGGGGTAGAAAACGACGTCTCGCGGCAAAGGCTGGCCCATTGCCCATTTTTTGGCCTGGCCGGGGGGCATGCAGCCGTTGTTTTTCTTGGCCAACCCCGGTGGGCACCGACCGGTTTTGGCTTGCCCGACGTAGTACTCACGCACCGCCACGCGCTGCTGGTCCGCAAAAAAACCACCGACCCGAATCTCTGCTCGGGTGACCTGGTTTTTCTGCCCCGATCCCTGCACTGCGCCCTGAACTGTTCCCTCAACTGCTCCCGACCCTTTTCCTTCTTTTTGATTCTTCTTCTCATGTTTTTGGCCTTTACCGCCACCTTCTCCTGCCCATTCCGGCTTTTCGGCCCATGCGCCACCGCACAGCAGGGAAGTTGCAACAAGTAGCGTCAGGGAAAGTTTGAGGGATTTCATGGGATCTCCATTTTTAAGAATTAGACATGCGGTCCGACGACGCTCCAGCTAGCTGCTCACCTGCAATACTGCGAAACAACGCCTGCCTTGTCTAACGGACAAGCATAGGCGATAGTTGACACAAGGGCGCGTAGGACGAATTCGCAAGGCGTGGCCTGGCGCAGACGTCGCGCCGCGGGCCGGCGGGCCGCGTCCGTTTGTAATACGTTCCCAGTACGTTTTTTTAATACGTTCCCGGATAAGCACCGCCGTCGGCCAGCACGTTCTGACCCGTCATGTAGCCCGCGTGCACGCTGCACAGGAATGCGCAGATGGCCCCAAACTCTTCGGATGTTCCGAAACGCTGGGCTGGAATGCTCTTGCGGCGCGAGTCCATGATGGCTTCCAGGGGCTGGCCGGTCTTCTGCGCCGCGCCGCTCATCGTTCCCCGGAGCCGGTCCGTGTCAAATGCACCGGGCAGCAGGTTGTTGATGGTCACGCCCTGCCCTGCCAGCTTGCTGCGCGCCACGCCGGCGACAAAGCCGGTCAGGCCGCTGCGGGCGCCGTTGGACAAGCCCAGGATATCGATGGGCGACTTGACGGCGCTGGAGGTGATGTTGACGATGCGGCCAAAACCGCGCGCCGCCATGCCGTCCACCGTGGCCTTGATCAATTCGATCGGGGTCAGCATGTTGGCATCCACCGCCTTGATCCAGGCGTCGCGGTCCCAGTCGCGGAAGTCACCCGGTGGCGGACCGCCGGCATTGGTGACCACGATATCGAAATCCTTGCGCACCGCAAAAACCGCGGCGCGGCCTTCGGGCGTGGTGATATCCGCGGCAATAAATTGCACATCAGGGCTGTCGTGGCGGGTGTTGTCAGCTATTAATTTGTCAGCAGCTGCTTCCAGCGCCTCGGCGCCGCGTGCCACGATGAGCACGTTCACGCCCTCATGCACCAGAGCTTGCGCACAGCCGAAGCCCAGACCCTTGCTGGCGCCGCACACCAGCGCCCATTTGCCTGCAATACCCAAATCCATAGTCGTTCCTTGCTTAGAAAGTTACTGGCGAAACAGTGAGTGGCCCATGATACTGAGTTACGTCCAATATGCGGACAGAGGGAGATCAGGTCCTGGCCGCCCGGGAAAAGACAAAAATGCCGGCAATCACCAGCACCGTGCCCGCCGCCACCCAGGCGGTGAAGGGTTCGCCCAAAATCAGCACGCCCATCAGGATGGTGGACATGGGCCCCACCATGCCGGTCTGCGCCGCCATGCTGGCGCCAATGCGTTCTATCGCCATCATCACCATCAGCACCGGCACGGCCGTGCACAGGGTGGCATTGAGCAGCGACAGCCAGATCACCTGGGGCGCCACCACGGCAGCGCTCATAGGCCTGAGCACCGCAAACTGCAGCAGGCATAACAGGCAGGCCACGGTGGTCGCCAGCCCGACCAGCCGCAGGGCGCCCAGGCGCCTGACCAGCTCGCCGCTGTAAACCAGGTAGACCGCGTAGCTGACGGCGCTCAGGAAAACCAGCAGCGCGCCCCAGGCGGCGTCCGCACCCTGCAAGGTGATCTCGTGGCCAAACACCAGCACCACGCCGCTGTAGCTGATCGCCATGCCGATGAGCTGCCCGGCCGCCACACGGCGCTGGTACATGACCAGGCCCAGCAGCAGGACCAGGGTGGGATTGAGGTAAAGAATCAGCCGCTCCAGCGACGCGGTGACGTAGGCCAGGCCGGCAAAGTCCAGAAAACTCGCCAGGTAGTAGCCGGTGAATCCGAGCCCGAGCACCCCCAGCCAGTCCTTGCGCGTGAGCGGCGCCTTGCCGCCACCGCCTTGCCGATAGGTGGCCCACCAGGCCATGACGGCAAAGATCGGCAGCGCAAACAGCATGCGGTACATGATCAGCGTGACCGCATCCACGCCGTAGCGGTAGGCGAGCTTGACGATGATGGCCTTGCCGCTGAAGGCAATCGCGCCGAAGATGGCGAGCAGCAGGCCTGACGCTATGCTTTTTGCAGCCTGCTGCGCTCGTTCTTCCTGGGTTACAGGCGTTTTTGACGCTGAAATATCGCTCAAGATGCGCTTTTAAAAACCCACAGCCTGGCCATCGCGCCGGGCGTCGCTCGCCGACACATAGCCTTCCACTTTGGGGTTGCCGGCGCGCCAGATGAACTGGCCGGCGCCGAAGTCCTGGTAGGAGTCGTTGATGACCTCCACCCGGTGGCCGCGCCCGGCCAGCCCCTGGACGGTCGTTGGGTTCATCGCGGCTTCGACGTTGATTTCAAGGCCCGCGTTGTAGCGCCAGCGCGGCGCATCGCAGGCCACCTGCGGGCTCTGCCTGTAGTCCAGCATGCGCACCAGTGTCTGCAGGTGGCCCTGCGGCTGCATGTTGGCACCCATCACGCCGAAGCTCATGACGGGCTGGCCGCCTTTGCTGAGGAAGGCCGGGATGATGGTGTGAAAGGGCCGCTTGCCGGGGGCGACCTGGTTGGCACCGGCCTGCACGCTGAAACCATGGCCGCGGTTTTGCAGGCTGATGCCAAATTCAGGCTCGACACAGCCCGAGCCAAAGCCCATGTAGTTGCTCTGGATGAAGCTCACCATCATGCCGTCTTCGTCGGCGGCGGTGAGGTAGATCGTGCCGCCCTTGACCGGATTGCCAGCGCCAAAGTCCTGTGCCTGTTTCATGTCGATGAGTTTGGCACGGGATGCCAGGTAGGCGTCATCGAGCATTTGCGCGGCCGTCACCTCCATTGACGACGGCTCGGCCACATACCGGTACACGTCGGCAAATGCCAGCTTCATGGCTTCAATCTGCAGATGCTGCGAATCCACACCATCGACGGGCAGGCCGGCGACGTCGAACTTGTCCAGGATGCCCAGCGCAATCAGGGCCGCAATGCCTTGCCCGTTGGGGGGAATCTCGTGCAGGGTGTAGCCTCGGTAGTCCTTCGCGATGGGCTGCACCCATTCAGGCTGGTAGGCTTCAAAATCTTTCGCCGTGATGCTGCCCCCGTTTTGCGCGGAGAACTTTTCAATGGCGTGGGCAATTTCGCCGCCGTAATACGCGGCGCCCCGGGTCTGGGCGATGGCCCGCAGGGCTTTGGCGGCCGCCTTGAACTGGAACAGCTCGCCCACCTTGGGCGCCCGGCCCCAGGGCAGGAAGGCACCGGCAAATCCGGGCTGCGACTGCAACTCGGCCGTAGCGGCCGCCCACTTCTGCTGCACCACCGGCGACAGCAGATAGCCGCGCTCGGCGATTTCAATGGCAGGCTCCATCAGGTCGGCGAACGGCAGCCTGCCAAAGCGCTCACTCAGGGCAACCCAGCTCGCGACGGCGCCGGGCACGCTGACCGAGTCCATGCCGCGCTTGGGCGGCGTGGTGGCACTGTCACCGTATTTGCGCTTGAAGTACTCGGGCGTCCAGCTCTGCGGCGCGCGGCCCGAGGCGTTCAGGCCATGCATTTCCTGGCCGTCCCACAGGATGCAGAAGGAATCGCTCCCCAGGCCATTGCTGACCGGCTCCACGATGGCCATGGCGGCAGCGGCCGCAATGGCGGCATCCACCGCATTGCCTCCCTTGAGCAGCATGCGCAGACCGGCCTGCGCGCCCAGCGGATGGGACGTGGAAACCACATTGCGCGCAAACAGGGGAATACGGGTCGAGGCGTAGGGGTTGCTGAAGTTGAAGTCCATCACGGGATTATCAAGCGTTTGAAACAGGATGACGGGAACGCGGAGCGCCCGGAGGCGCCGTCCATGGCGCACCTCCGGCCGTCCATGGCACCTCCGGCCGGGCACGGCACTGGCGAACGGGTGCTGCGGTTGGAACTGGTTTGCACCGCAGCGGGCAAAGGCCTGCGCCAGGCGGGCAACCGGAAGAGAGCGAAGGCTTTTAAGCTTCGCCGGGGTGCTGTTCCACAATTTTCCGGTGCAGCTTGCGCATGGACCACCACACAGTCGCGGCCACCAGCGGGATGGCCAGTGCGGCCGTGCTTTCGCCGCTCCATGGCCAGCCCAGTGCATGTGCTCCCTTGGCCATGTAGGCAATGAGGCCGACGGTGTAATAGGTGATGGCGGCCACGGACAGGCCCTCGACCGCGGTCTGCAGCTTGAGCTGCACACCCTGGCGCTGGTTCATGGTGGCCAGCAGCGCCTGGCTGCTTTGCTGCTGGTCAATTTCGACCCGGGTGCGCAACAGGTTGCTGATGCGTGAAACCCGCTGCGACAAGGCGTCCTGACGGCGCGCGGCCCACTCGCAGGTGCTGCGTGCCGGGGTGAGGCGGCGGTCCATGAACTCACGGATGGTCTGCAGGCCTGGCAGCCGGGCCTCGGCAATGTCGTCAATGCGCTTGTCCACCAGCTCGAAATAGGCCGCGCTGGCCGAAAACCGCGAGTGGGTGGCCGCATGCTGGCTTTCCACCTGGCCGGCCAGTTTGGTCAGGCGGTCCAGCAGCAAGGGTTCGTCGTTGGGCGTGGCGCTGCGAATCGACTGCGCCAGTTCGGCCAGTTCGCGCTCGGCATAGGCCAGCACGCTGTAGGCCTCGCGAGCCGCCGGCAGACCCAGCAGCGCGGCCATGCGGTAGGTTTCAATCTCGATGAGGCGCTGCACCAGCCGGCCCAGCCGGCGCGGCGACAGGCTGCCGGCCAGCACCACGATGCGGGAAAAACCATCGGCATGAATGCTCAGATCGGTATAGACCTCGCCGTTGCCATCAGCCACCGACGAGCCGATCATGGTGTCCTCCTGCAACACCCGCCGGGACAGGGTCGAAGCACCCAGGCTGTGCATGGGCAAAGCCCACAGGTGCAAGGCCGCGAGGCACTGGCCGGGCAAGCCGGCGAGCCAGTCCTGCGGCACGACGGCGATGGCGGCTGCGGGCTCGCGCTCGTCGAAGTCATCGAGCCCGATCGGGTGCATGAAGGTCCACGAGACAAACTCGGTGTGCAGCTCCCAGCGGATGCGAAACGGCCCCACCTCCATGCGAATGTGGGTGGACCCCAGGTCAGGCTGGGGCAAATGATGGTCGCGCAGCAAGGTGGCCACATGGGCGCGGCTGGCCTCGCGCTGTGCAGCGTCACAGACCATCACCACGTGTGAAATGGCCAGGGGGATGCTCATCGCCTCGGGCGGGCGGGCATGGATTTCGTTGTGCAGCGCCGTTCTTTGTGGATGCTGCTGCAGGTGATGGTTCAGTTGCATGATGACCTTTTCATCCGCATTGTGGCTCAGAGTAGTTACAGCAAAGGTACAGGCCCATGAAAAACGGCGCCCGCAGGCGCCGTTTTCTTGAAGGATGACTGCGGCAATCAGTCTTCTTCGTGGAACGCTTCTTCGCGTTTGTTTTTCACCGCCGGCAGCAGCACGATCACCAGCAGCAGCGCACCGGCGGCCAGCAAGCCGGCTGACAGCGGACGGGTGACAAACACACTCCAGTCTCCACGGGACAGCAGCAGCGCGCGGCGCAGGTTTTCTTCCATCATGGGGCCCAAAATAAAGCCCAGCAGCAATGGTGCAGGTTCTGCACCCAACTTGACGAAGATGTAGCCGATCACGCCAAAAATACCCACCGTCCAGATATCAAAAGTGTTGTTGTTGGTCGAGTAAACACCAATCGCACAGAACAGCACAATCGCCGGGAACAGGTAGCGGTAAGGCACGCTCAGCAGCTTGATCCACATGCCGATCAGCGGCAGGTTCAGGATGATCAGCATCGCGTTGCCGATCCACATCGAGGCAATCAGGCCCCAGAACAGCTCCGGATTGCTGGTCATGACCTGCGGGCCCGGCTGTATGTTGTGAATCGTCATGGCACCCACCATCAGCGCCATCACGGCGTTTGGTGGAATACCCAGGGTCAGCAGCGGAATAAACGACGTCTGTGCACCGGCATTGTTGGCAGATTCAGGTGCGGCCACGCCGCGGATGTTGCCTTGGCCGAAAGGAACTTCGCCCGGCTTCATCTTCATTTTCTTTTCCAGCGCGTAGGCTGCAAACGCAGCCAGCAAGGCGCCACCACCGGGCAAAATACCCAATGAAGAACCCAGGAAAGTGCCGCGCAGCACGGCCGGCACCATGTCCTTGAAATCCTGTTTCGTCGGCATCAGGCCCGAAACCTTGGCGGTGAACACTTCGCGCTCATGCTCGGGCTGCGCCAGGTTGCTGATGATTTCGCCGTAGCCAAACACACCCATGGCAATCACGACAAAACCAATGCCGTCGGTCAACTCGGGAATGTCAAAGCTGAAGCGGGCCACGCCCGAATTCACGTCGGTACCCACGAGGCCGAGCAACAGGCCCAGCACAATCATGGCCACCGCCTTGAGCAGCGAACCCGATGCCAGCACCACAGCACCAATCAGGCCCAGCACCATCAAAGAGAAATACTCTGCAGGGCCAAACTTGAAAGCCAGTTCGGTCAGCGGCGGTGCAAAGGCCGCGAGAATCAGCGTACCCACGCAACCGGCGAAGAACGAACCCAGTCCGGCAGCAGCCAACGCCGGCCCCGCTCGACCTTTTCGGGCCATTTGATACCCATCAATACAGGTCACAACCGAGGAAGACTCGCCCGGCAGGTTCACCAGAATGGCGGTGGTCGAGCCACCGTACTGGGCACCGTAATAAATACCGGCCAGCATGATCAGCGCGGACACCGGCGGCAAGGCGTAGGTGGCGGGCAGCAGCATGGCGATGGTGGCTACGGGGCCGATGCCGGGCAGAACCCCGATCAGCGTACCCAGAATACAACCAGCGAGCGCGTACAACAGGTTGATGGGCGTGAATGCCACGCCAAAGCCCAGCGACAAATTTGCAATGAGATCCATTTTTTTTCCTTAGCCGGTGATGAAGGCAGGCCACACCGGAAACTGCAGCTTGAGCGCCACGACGAAAGCCAGGTAGCTACCGACCGCCAAAACAGTCGCCAGGATGAAGGTGGCTTTGAACTTCCAGCCAGCTTCTGCCATGCTGGCAATAAAGGTCAGGGCGTAAATCGCGACAATCATGCCGAAGGCCGGCAGCTTGATGCTGGGCAGGCCCGCCAGCAAAAGGCCGAACACGAGGTTGGCGGCAATGATGTAGAACAGCGGCTTCCAGGCCCATTTGCCTATTTTGTCACCGCCTTCGGCTTCAACGACCAGCGCCGTAAACGTCACGACGCCGCCCATGAGGGCCAGCAAAATACCGAGCATCAGCGGAAAGTAGCCTGGACCCATGCGGGCGCCTGTGCCGACGTTGTAGGTGCTCGCACCCCATGCAAACGCCACCCCAACGCCCATGAACATAAGCCCGCAAAAGAAGTCTTTTTGACTCTTGATATTCACGGTTGTCTCCTTCGAAAATTAGTTGAACCTGCGGATTGTGCATGCAATCAACCCCGACGGGCATGTGGCTTTCACCTACAGGCCCAAGCTATGGGCGGCGCACCGCGCCTTGCATCCCATCCCGACAAGGTGCTTGCGCGGCCCTGTTTAGATCGTAAACAGGTTCTCAAGGCACCCGGTTGGGGCGCGCGGCACCCGCTCAGGTCCGGCTCAGGACATCGGCGGGGTGGTGGAGAGGATTTCCTCGATGGTGGTCACCCCTTCCGCCACCTTGAGCGCGCCCGCCAGCCGCAGCGGACGCATGCCATCTGCCACGGCCTGGCGCCGCAGCGCATCAATATTCGGCTCCCGGGTGACCTTGTCCTTGAAGGTTTCGGTCACCGTCAGCAACTCGTACAGCCCCATCCGGCCCAGAAAGCCGGTCATGCGGCAATCCACGCAGCCCGCCGGCTTGTAGGGCTGGTAACCCCCGTTGATTTGCCAGGGCTTGACAACTTCCGCCAGCGCTTCACGCGAGCTGCCCTCGTCCTTTTCACGGCATTGGGCGCAGAGGGTACGCACCAGCCGCTGCGCCAGCACGCCCAGCAGCGTGGCGTTGATCAGGTAGGCAGGCACGCCCAGCTCCATCAGGCGCGAGACCGCCGAGGGCGCGTCATTGGTGTGCAGCGTGCTGAAGACCAGGTGGCCCGTCAGCGCGGCCTGCACGGCCATTTCCGCGGTCTGCAGGTCACGGATTTCGCCGACCATGATGATGTCCGGATCCTGCCGCATCAGGGCGCGCAACCCTTCGGGGAAATCAAAATCCAGATGCGCCTGCACCTGCGTCTGGTTGAAGGCCGGCTCGATCATCTCGATCGGGTCTTCAATGGTGCTGACATTGACCTCTTCAGTGGCCAGGCGCTTGAGCGTGGAGTACAGCGTGGTGGTCTTGCCCGAACCGGTCGGCCCGGTCACCAGGACAATGCCGTAGGGCCGTTTGAGCAGTTGCTCCCATCGCTCCGCGTCATGTTGCGAAAAGCCCAGCGCGTCCAGGTCCTTGACCGTGGTGTCCGGGTCAAAAATCCGCATCACCATCTTCTCGCCGAAGGCCGTGGGCAGGGTTGACAGGCGCATTTCAATTTCGTCGCCGCGCGGGTTGCGGGTCTTGATGCGGCCGTCCTGAGGGCGTCGCTTTTCAACCACATCCATACGGCCCAGCAGTTTGATGCGCGCCGTCATGGCGTTGTGCACACCCATGGGCAACTGGTAGACCGGATGCAGCACACCGTCAATCCGGAAACGGATCACGCCCTGCTCGCGCCGCGGCTCCAGATGGATGTCACTGGCGCGCTGGTCAAAAGCATATTGCCAGAGCCAGTCCACCACCTGCACCACACCCTGGTCGTTTGCATCGAGCTGCTTGTTGCTCTTGTTCAGCTCCACCAGCTGCTCAAAGCTGGCCGAGCCCGAGGTGCCGCCAGACTTGAGCGCCGCACGGACGGATTTGGCCAGCGCAAAAAACTCGGCCGTGTATTTGGCAATTTCCTGCGGATTGGCCACCACCAGGCGCACGCTGCGCTTGGCCTGGCGCTCGACCTCCGACACCCAGTCCGTGACAAAGGGCTCGGAGGTGGCGATCACCACCTCCCGGGGAGTCACCTGGACCGGCAACACCTTGTGCCGCTCGGCATACACCGCAGACATGGTGTCGGCCACCTTGCCCACATCCACCTTGAGCGGGTCAATCCTCAGGTACTGGAGGCCGGCACGGTCGGCCAGCCACTGCGCAATGGTTTCGATGTCAAGCGGCTTGCCGTCGGCCACGCGCACCATGCCAACGCTGGCCAGCCGGATCAGGGGCAATTGGGCGCTCTGCACCTGCGAGCAGCGGGCAATGGTGCGCTGCGCCTCGGTGCTGCTGATGACGCCATCTTCGCTGAGCCACTCGACCAGCTTGCGCCAGTCGAGCGGGCCGGCGTGGACTTTTTTACCCTGGGAGTCCCGCGAGGAAGTGGGGCGTGGGGGAGGTATCACGGCGCTCATGGATGGCACTGTACCCGATCCACTCCGGCGATTGCCACCCCGTCCTCATCCGGCATCAGGTCACCGGCTTGAAAAGCCGCAGCCACTTTTTGGCGGGCAGGTCCCAACGTGATTCAATGACGCCCGCCTGTAGCAGGAGTTCGGCCCGGTCAGGGCGCGTGGGCTCGCGCTGGGCCATCACGACCGTGTTGCCCTCCCGCGTCGGCCGGAAGGCCCAGACCGCCTCCGGGCCAAAGGCCTCGGCGATCTTGGTCAGCGAGTGCACATAGCTCGAATCCCGGCCGAAGAGGTTTACCGTCATCACCCCCTCATCACTGAGAAGGCGCCGGCAATCAGCGTAAAAATCAGCGCTGTCCAGCACCGGCGCCGCCGCTTCGTGGTCGTACAGGTCGACATGCAGGAGATCAACACTCCCCTGATGCCGCGGGTTCCGGATTTCTTCGGCGGCATCGGCCTCGATGACATGCAGCCTGAGGTCGTCGCGCGGCAATTTAAACCAGAGCCGGCAAGCGGCGATCACCTGCGGGTTGATCTCGATGGCCGTGGTTTTCATGCGCAGCTTTTTGTAGCAGAACTTGGTCAGCGCCGCCGAGCCCAGACCGAGCTGCATCGCATGCTTTTTTGACACGGCCGTAGCGTCCATGAACAGCAGCCCCGCCATCATGCGCTGCACATACTCCAGCTCAATGTCATAGGGCGCATCGCGCAGCATGGAGCCCTGCACCCATTCAGTACCCAGATGCAGAAAGCGCACATCGCCAAAGTCGGAGAAATTGACCTCTGGCAACTCCAGGGTGGTGTTCTCGGTAATTTTTTTCGCCATCAGATCAATTCGTGTTTTTCAAAGACTTCGCGCCAGGCAACGAGTTTGCGCTCAAAAGACCAGGACGCATTGGCCGGGCTGGTGGAAGGCAACCGGTGAAACTGAACCCCCACGCTTGCCACTCCGTGTGCTGCGCTGCCCCCAGAGGGGGCCTTCGCGCCTTGGGGCGGCCCGGCGACGAATGTCGCCCCCACGTTCGTCACTGGCGTGTCCTCGCTGCCCCCCGAGGGGGCCTTCGCGCCTTGGGGCGGCCCGGCGGCGCTCAAGGCACCCATCACGTATTTTGAATGCTTGAAGCTTTCGCCTCCGTTGTGGGCAATGGCCCGCAATTCCGGGCAGAGCTGCCTGACGGCTGCAAAATCATTCACCACCGCATTGCGGATATTGCTGTCCAGGCTGCCGTCGCGTTCACACGCCGCGTACACGTCCCAGACCCCAAGTCGCTTCGACAGCAGCCATTCGCTACGAATCTGATAGCCACCTGCCCCCGTTGCTATTGGGCCATCAGGCCAAATGGCTTGCAAAATCTTCCAGAAATGGTTTTGCGGATGCCCGTAGTACTGCTGGGCGGCCAAAGACGCAGCGCCTGGGAAACTGCCAAGGATCAAGAGGCGCGTCTGGCTGCAGACGAGCGGCGGCAAGCCGGTCAGCATGGCAGTCCTCCCGTCATTACTCACCACATTGTTCACGACACGAGCGCCTTGAGCCGGGGCAGCGCCTCTAGCGCGTTGGCGCTGGTGGCGCTGGCCAACGCTTCGGCCGAGATGCCGCGCAGACTCGCCACTTGCTCTGCAATGCGGGGCAACTCGCCCGGCTCATTGCGGCCCTGGCCCTGCCCGGCGGCACGCTGCGCTGCCGTGGTGTAAAGCCAGTGCGGTGGAATGTCGGGTGAATCGGTTTCCATCACCAGCACCTCCAGCGGCAACCGGGCGGCCAGGTGCCTGAGCTGCCGGGCGGGCTCAAACGTGACGGCACCGCCAAAGCCCAGCTTGAAACCCAGCTTGACGAACTCCATCGCCTGCTGTTCGCTGCCGTTAAAGGCATGGGCAATGCCGCGCCAGCCGTCCTCCGGGTGCTCCGGGTGATGGGGCACCAGCTCACGCAAATGTTTGAGCAGCTTGTCGGCCGATCGCCGCACATGCAGGATGACCGGCAAGCAGTGCTTGCGCGCCAGCTTGAGCTGCTCGCGGTAGAAATATTCCTGGCGCTCGCGCATGGGGCTTTGCGTCAATGCGGGCACAAAATAGTCAAGCCCTATCTCACCCACCGCCACCAGGCGCGGGTCGGACTTTCTGAGGGTCAGCTCCGCATCCAGCGCCAGCAGGTCGGCCTCTTGTGCCTCCGGCACACAAAGCGGATGTATGCCCAATGCGTAACTGTCCGAAAACTCATGCGCCAGCAAGCGCACTGCCGCGAAGTTGCTGACCGCCACGGCCGGCAGCACGCAATGCGCGACCTGCCTGGCGGTAGCCCGCGCACGAACTGCGGCCACATCTGGCGAGAACTCCCCGGCATCGAGGTGGCAGTGTGTGTCAATCCAGAAGGTCATTGCGGGGGTGGCGTGAAAAAAGGAGAAGCGCGCTATCAGTGCAGATGATATTGACACAGAAATGAAACCGGTACAGGCTATGCTTTTTTCGCATGCTCATGCATTTCCGGGCTTTGCTGCGATCCCTTCGCGTCACATCACCATGTCATCAACCAGGAAAATCCCATGAAATTATCTCGCCTGATGCGCCTCATGATGGGGGCCGGTCTGCTTGCTTCCAGCCTGGCCAATACGGCTTGGGCTCAGGATCAGAAACTGCGGCTGATTACCTGGGCGGACTACGTGCCGGCCGATGTTGTGGCGCAGTTCAAAAAGGAAACCGGCATTGACGTCGAGCTCACCCTGTCGAACAACGAGGAGATGATCTCCAAATTGCGCGCCACCGGCGGTGCGGGTTTTGACCTGGCCCAGCCCTCACAGGACCGCATCACCGGCCCGCAGCAGGAGTTTGGCATTTACAAACCCATGGACCTGAGCAAGATCAAGTCCGAGCTGTTCATTCCTGCCATGCTCGACGCCACCAAGAAGAACACCACGCTGGCCGGCAAGGTCTATGGCCTGCCGCACATCTGGGGTACCGACGGCCTGGTGGTCAACACCCAGTTGGCGAAGATGAGCGACTACCCCGATTTGTGCAAAGCCGATGTCAAGGGAAAGACCGCCGTTCGCCTCAAGCGGCCCACCCTGCTGGCATTCGCCTTTGCCTCCGGCAAGGATCCGTTTGCACTGTATAACGATCCCAAAGCCTATGGCGCGCTGATGGACGAAGTCGGCAAGACCATGATCGCCTGCAAGAGCAACATCAAGTTTTACTGGGACAACAAGGACCAGCTGCTCAACGGCATGCGCACCGGCGAAGTAGTGGGAGCCATGATGTGGGACACCGGCGGCTGGAAGCTCAACAGTGAAAAGCCCGAAATCCAGTACATCGCCCCCAAGTCGGGCGCACTCGGCTGGATAGACACCTTTGCCATCCCCGCCAAAGGCCGCAATGACGCTGCCGCGTATGCCTGGATCAACTTCAACATGCGCCCGGAAATCGCCGCCAAGGTGGCGAGCTCCGCCGGCAACTTCACCGCCGCCAAAGGCGCTGACCAGCTGATGGACGCCAAGCTCAAGGCCCAGTTCGCCGCCAGCTTCCCGGAAGCCGCCCTGAAGAACGTCAAATGGTATCCGGCCGTACCGGCCGGCATCGAAGACATTGAAGGCCGTGTGCTGGACCGCATCAAGGCCGCCAATTGAGTAGCCCCCTGAGTCGCTTCGCGCCTTCCCCCAGGGGGGACGAAACCAGCGGCCCGGCAAAGCCGGTTCCGCGGTTTCCCTGGCCTTTCGTCCGTCATGTGGCAAGCAGCCATCCGCTGGCGAGCACAGTAGATGACCAAAGCAGGCACGTCACCGGTGCACGCAGACCTTCAAGCCGATCACGTCGGTAAGCACTACGGCGGCCAGCTCGCCGTCAAGGACTTGTCCCTGACGGTCGAGCGCGGCAGCTTTTTTTCCATCCTCGGCCCATCGGGCTGCGGAAAAACCACCCTGCTGCGCATGATTGCCGGTTTCCTGGCGCCCGACACAGGCCAGATCCACATCGGCGGCAAGCCCATGAATGGCGTGCCACCCAACCAGCGGCCGGTCAACATGGTGTTTCAGCACCTGGCCCTGTTTCCCATGATGTCGGTGGGTGAAAACGTCGGCTACGGCCTGGCGCGGCGCGGCTTGTCCCGTGCCGACATTGCCAAAAAGGTGGGCGCCATGCTGGAGCGTGTGAGCCTTCCGGGCATGCAGGACAAACGCGTCGACCAGCTCTCCGGCGGGCAACGGCAACGCGTGGCGATTGCCCGCAGCCTGGTGCTGGAACCCACCTTGCTGCTGCTGGATGAACCGCTGGGTGCGCTGGACCTCAAACTGCGCGAGCACATGAAGGTCGAGCTCAAGCAGCTGCAGGCGGACTTCGGCACCACCTTTGTCTACATCACGCACGACCAGTCGGAAGCGCTGGTGTTGTCCGACCATGTCGCGGTGATGAACGCCGGCAGTTTCGAGCAGCTGGGGACACCCCAGCAGCTTTATTACCAGCCCCAAACGCCTTTTGTGGCGGGCTTTGTGGGTGCCAACAACAAAATTGCGGGCCGAGCCACGCAGGTGGATGCGGGACCGGAGGGCCTTGTGACCTTCGTGTCCGGGCAGGGCCTGACAATGCGCGCCCGCGCCGTGGGCACTATTGGCACCGGCCAGGCGATTGAAGCCTTTGTGCGCCCTGAGGCCGTCAGCCTGGCGCGCGACGCCGGCGAGCTGCCGGCAAGTCACCCAACGCATGCGGGCCAGGTTGAAAGTCTGCTGTTTGACGGCGCCAACTCGGCCGTGCTGCTGAGCGAGGCGACCACCCGCACCGGGTTCCGCATTGCGCTGCCGCAAACCGGCCGTTTTGCCGACCTGCACATCGGGGAAACCGTGGCCTTCAGCTTTGACCCGCAGCAGGCCGTCTGTTTTGCGGCGGCGAGCGCCTGAGATTCATGCAAACCGCGGTTGCCGCCCCGGGAATTGGCACAACACCGGCCTCAACGCAGGCCCGGCTTATCCTTTTCCTGTTGCTGGCGCCTGCGCTGATCTGGCTGGTGGGCCTGATTGTGCTGCCGCACATCGATCTGGCGGTGCTGTCGCTGCGCGAGCGCATCGCGCCGCGGCAGTACACGCCCAGCATCGCCCAGTACCGCACCTTCATTGAAGAACCGCTGTACTGGCACACCTTTGTGCGGACAGCCGTCATGTCCATCCTGGCCACACTGATCACGCTGCTGCTGGCCTTTCCGGTGGCCTGGACCATTGCCAAGCTGGTGCGCGGCCGCGCCAAGTCCTTGCTGCTGGTGCTGTGCCTGATCCCCTTCTGGGTCAGCGAAACCGTGCGCACCTTGGGGTGGATGATCCTGCTGCGCGAGTCCGGCGTGCTGCCCGCCCTGCTGGTGCAGCTCGGCCTCACGGCAACCCCAGTGGAAATGCTTTACCGGGACGCCACCATCCTGGTGGGCCTGGTGTACACCTCCATGCTGTTCATGGTGGTGCCGCTGATCAGCGCCCTGGAAAGCCTGGACGACACCCTGATTGAAGCGGCCTACGATCTGGGAGGCACCGGCCCCTCCATCCTGCGCCAAATCGTGATTCCGCACGCGGCGCCCGGAATTCTGGCCGGCTGCATCGTGGTCTTCATGCTGACCCTGGGCAACTACCTCACGCCCACCTTGCTGGGCGGCAAAAACTCGCTATGGTTTACCGAGCAGATTTACACCCAGTTCATTACCCGTTTCAACTGGGAACAGGGTGCGGCCTTCGGCTTTTTGCTGCTGGGGTTGTCCACCGCCATCGTCTGGCTGGGCCTGAAGCTCACGGGCCAGAAATTCGGTGAAGTGATGAGGAAGACATGACACACCCCCAGGCTTGCTCACTTCGTGTAGCCTCCTCCCCCCTTGCAGGGGGCAACAGCTGCGGCCCGGCAAAGCCGGTTCCGCGCTGTGACATGACACACCCCCGTTGCGGACTCACTTCGTGTAGCCGCCTCCCCCCTTGCAGGGGGCGACACCTGCGGCCCGGCAAAGCCGGTTCCGCGATGTCACTTGCCTGTGACGGCGTGCGCCTGCATGGCGGGTCCGCGTCGCGAAGGAGGACCATCGAATGATCGCCTCCCTGCCCCGCCCAGCCTGGCTGCGCGCCGGCACGGTGGTGTATGCCCTGGCCTTTTTCGCCTTCCTGTTCCTGCCGCTGGCGGTGGTGGCGGTTTTCGCCTTCAACGACGCGCCCTATCCCGCCCCACCCTGGCGCAGCTTCACGCTGGACTGGTTTTTTGGCAGCAAGGCCGGCCGCACCGGGCTGTTTTCGGACGGGCCGCTGCTGGCCAGCCTCTGGACCAGCGTGGTGGTGGCGAGCTGGGTCACGCTGCTGGCGGTTCTGGTGGGTACCACCAACGCCTTTTTGATTGAGCGCAGCCGGTTTCCGGGCAAGCAGGCCCTGTCTTTGCTGATGCTGGCCCCGCTGGTGATTCCGGGCGTGATTCTGGGCATCTCGATACTGGCCTTTGCCAGCCGGATGGCGCAATTTGCAGACGACATGTGGGGCCTTGAGCTTGATTTTCTGCGCCCCGGCCTGCCGCTGGTGGTGCTCGGCCAGTTTTCGTACATCGTGTCCATTGCCACCCTCATCATCACGGCGCGCCTCAAACGCTTCGACATCACCCTGGAAGAAGCTGCCTACAACCTCGGCGCCTCGCGCGCAGCGGTTTTTGCCACCATCACGCTGCCGGCGCTCAAACCGGCCCTGGTGGGCGCCGCGGCCATTTCGTTTTTGATGTCTTTTGAGAACTTCAACACCACGCTGATGCTGGTGGGTTCGGACGCGCCGCTCACCGTCATGATGTATGGGCGCATGCGCGAAGGCGCTACCCCGGTCCTGAACGCCGTCAGCCTGTTTCTGATGCTCGCCTCTGCCGCGCTGGCACTCACGTTGCTGCGCAAGCCTGCCATCGGCGGGCCAGCCTGAAACACCTGGCGGCCGGCTGCGCCAATCCTGCCCAATCCTGCCTGATGGGGCGGGAGTCAACAAGCCCGTAAAACCGCCTGTTACAGCGGCCCCGTGCGAATACCCAAATACGTGCATGAACGCAAAAATCGTGATACGGTGCAGTTCTTGAACCCGCAGTTTTGAACGCATTAATCGTTTAAACATTTACCCCACAGGTGAACGGATGCGAAGGCCTGCCCTCTACAGTAGCTCCAGCCACGACCGCCGCGGCAACGACACGCCGGAGGCACCCGAGGCCGACCCGCCTGCGCAAACGCAAACGCAGCTGCAACCAAAAGTACAAGCACAACCACAATCAGCGGCAGTTCACCCTTCACTTTTTGCACGGCTGGCCGCGCGCTTTCCGGCCTACCACCTCTACCTGCTCTGGGCTGTCATTGCCTTGCTGGCCCTGTTGCTGGCTGTCAGTCTTTCCCTGTCACTGCAGCCGGCGGGCCGAAAGCTGACCCAGCACGACATCAATGCCGCCGTCCTCAAGACACTGGAGACGACTACCCTGCCCTCGGCCGCCGCCCGGGCCTATCAGATCATCAGCCCGTCAGTGGTGCGCGTCGTGGGCCTGGGCGTGGGCAAGGAAAAAGATGCCAAGGACGCCAAAAATGCCAAGGATGGCAAGGAAGGCAAGGACGACGGTGAGCGCAGCGTGGGCACCGGCGTGGTCATCGTGAACAAGGGCATCATTCTGACCAACCTGCACGTGGTGCAGGGGGCAGAGAGCATCAAGGTCACGTTCGCCGACGGCCTGGAGTCCAACGCCTCGATTGTCGGCATACAGCTGGAAAACGATCTGGCGGTATTGCAGGCAGACAAAATTCCCGACGACATGATTGCCGCCACCATGCGCTCCACGGCCGACCTCGCCCCGGGCGATGAGGTGCTGGCGGTGGGCTATCCGTTTGGCATCGGCCCTTCCGCTTCGGCCGGTGTCATTTCGGGGCTCAAGCGCACATTCCGCTCGCCCGAGGGCAAGCAGCAAATGACCAACCTCATCCAGTTCGACGCGGCCGCCAACCCCGGCAATTCGGGCGGGCCGCTGGTCACCATGGACGGCGAGGTCATTGGCATCGTGACCGCCATCTACAACCCCAACCAGCAACGGACGTTTGTCGGCATCGGTTTTGCCGTGCCGATTGAAAACGCCGCCTCGGCTGCCGGCATGCCCCCATTTTGAAAGACCCGCATGGAATCGCACACCCCTGATCATTTGCCCGTGAGTCACCTGCCTGTGAGCCATGAGACCGCGCAGCTGATGGAGAAAATCCTCTACGAAGTCAAGCGCGTGGTGGTCGGGCAGGACCGTTTTCTCGAACGCGTGATGGTCGCCATCCTGGCACAGGGCCATCTGCTGGTGGAGGGGGTTCCCGGCCTGGCCAAGACCCTCACCGTGAAAACGCTGGCCAGCACCGTGCGCGGCAACTTCAAGCGCATCCAGTTCACGCCCGACCTGGTGCCGGCCGACCTGGTAGGCACGCGCATCTACAACCAGAAAACCGGCGAATTCAGCACTTCGCTCGGCCCGGTCTTCACCAACCTGCTGCTCGCCGACGAGATCAACCGGGCGCCGGCCAAGGTACAAAGCGCGCTGCTCGAGGTCATGCAGGAGCGGCAAGTCACGATTGCAGGCATCACGCACAAGGTGCCCGAGCCCTTCCTGGTGATGGCGACGCAAAACCCGATTGAAACCGAAGGCACCTACCCGCTGCCCGAAGCGCAGGTAGACCGCTTCATGATGAAGGTGCTGGTCGACTACCCCAGCGACGAGGAAGAATTTGTCATTGTCCAGCGCGTCACCGGCCCTGCGGTTGCCGTCTCGGCCGTGGCCACTACCGAGCAGCTGGCGGCCCTGCAGAACGAATGCCGGCACGTGTATGTCGACCCCTCCCTGGTGCAGTATGCGGTGCGGCTGGTTTCGGCCACGCGCAACCCGACCCGGCACGGGCTCAAGGACCTGGCACGCTTCATCACCTTTGGCGCCAGCCCGCGCGCCACCATCAACCTGACCGAGGGCGCCCGGGCGCTGGCCATGCTGCGTGGCCGCAGCTACGCCTTGCCGGAAGACATGACCGACCTGGTTCCGGATGTGCTGCGCCATCGCCTGGTGCTGTCTTACGAAGCCCTGTCTGAAGGACTTTCGGCCGACACGGTGGTCAGCAAGATCATGCTCAAAATCCCGGCTCCCGCCAGGCCGCTTGCACATGAACAACTCGCCGCTTAGAGGGAGCCCCCACGCTCCGCCGCTACGCGGGTCGCTGCCCCCCGGGGGGGCTGCTGCGCCTGCGGCCCGGCAAAGCCGGTTCCGCGGCCCCGGCTTGCATAAAGTCCCCTCGGCGCTGCGGCCGTCAGGAGCATGCCCATGAGCAGGCCTTCATCCGACGCAGAGCAGTTGCTCAGACGCCTCGAGTGGACCGTGTTGCGCCGCCTCGACGGGCTGCTGCAGGGCGACTACCGCACCCTGCTGCGCGGCACCGGCATGGACCTGGCGGACCTGCGCGAATACCAGCACCACGACGACGTGCGTCACATTGACTGGAACGTAACGGCACGCCTGCAGCAGCCCCATGTACGCGTCTTCACCGAAGACCGCGAAATGAGCGCCTGGTTTTTGCTCGACCTGAGCCCCTCGATGGACTTTGGCTCCGGCGAGTTGCGCAAGCGCCAGGTGTTGACAGAATTCGTGGCGGTGCTGGCACGCATGCTGACGCGCCATGGCAACCGCGTCGGCGCCATGCTCTACGGCTCCGGCGTCGACGCCGTGATTCCGGCGCGCGGCGGCCGCCACCATGTGCTGCGCATGCTGCACACCCTGCATGCGCGCCCTGAAACGGCCAGCGCCGGCCCCACGCGTCTGAACGAATTACTGGAGTCCGCCGGCAACCTGGTGCGCCGGCGCTCCACCCTGTTCGTGGTGTCCGATTTCATCAGCGAGCCGGGCTGGGAAAAACCCCTGGGCCAACTCGCCCAGCGTCACGAAGTGGTGGCCGTGCGTCTGCTCGATCCGCTGGAGCTGGAATTACCCGATCTCGGGCTGATCCCGATCCGCGATGCGGAGACCGGCGAACAACTGCTGGTCGACACCCACGATCCGGGTTTTCGCAAGCGCTTTGCCCGCATTGCGGCGCAGCGCGAAGCCGAGTTGCGGCAGGCCCTGGCACGCGCCGGTGTCGACACGCTGGAGCTCGCTACCGATGACGACCTGGTGGATGCCATCATGCGTTTTGCCGATTTGCGCAAACGCCGCAGCCGGCTGTCCGGTGGCCATGCCGCCGGCCTGCATCCGGCAGGAAACAAGCTGCCCTCCCACCTGCGGCAAGCCGCCTGACATACCTATCGGCCCAGGATACCGCCCAAGGATTTTTCATGTTTTTTCTCTGGCCCCAATTTCTCTGGCTGCTGCTGGCCGTACCGCTGCTCGTGCTGCTGTACCTCTGGCTGCTGCGCCGCAAGAAAAAACTGGCGGTGCGCTACGCATCGCTGGCCATCATCAAGGAGGCCATGGGACCAGGGCAAAGCATTCGCCGTCATATTCCGCCCATTCTGTTTCTGCTGGCCATGGCGTTGATGCTGCTCGCCACGGCGCGCCCCATGGCCGTGATCACACTGCCATCGAACCAGCAGACCATCATGCTGGCGATGGACGTTTCCGGCAGCATGCGTGCCACCGACGTGCAGCCCAGCCGCCTCGTGGCTGCGCAAACGGCTGCCAAGGCCTTCCTTGCCGACCTGCCGCGCACGGTGAAGGTCGGCATCGTCGCGTTTGCCGGCTCTGCCCAGGTCGCGCAGATTCCAACGGTGAACCGCGAAGATTTGGTTTCCGCGATCGACCGCTTCCAGCTGCAGCGCGGCACCGCCATCGGCAACGGCATCGTCATGTCGCTCGCCACGCTCTTTCCGGATGCCGGCATCGACCTGCAGTCCATGCAAACGGGGCGCGAGCGCCAGCGCGGCTTTGCCATTGACCAGGAGAAAAAGGAAACGAAGGAGTTCACGCCGGTGGCACCGGGCTCCTACAACTCGGCCGCGATCATCCTGCTGACAGACGGCCAGCGCACCACCGGCGTCGATTCGCTCGATGCCGCCAAGCTGGCAGCCGACCGCGGTGTGCGCGTGTACACCGTCGGCATCGGTACGGTGGACGGTGAAACGATAGGTTTTGAAGGTTGGTCCATGCGCGTCAGGCTCGATGAGGAAACCCTCAAGGGCATCGCACGCGCCACGCAGGCCGAGTACTTTTATGCGGGCACGGCGGCTGACCTGAAAAAAGTCTATGAGACCCTGAGCTCCCGCCTGACAGTGGAAAAAAAGGAAACTGAAATCTCCGCGCTGCTGGCACTGGGAGCCGCGGTGCTGGCGCTGCTCTCCGCCGGGTTGTCACTGCTGTGGTTTAACCGGATTCTCTAAGGCGGCCTCTTCGCGGATTCGCGGGTGCGCTCACGCCGCGAGGGTCAATCCAAGACCCCTTACCGTTTCACATTGCACTCGCGCCGCAGCAAGGCCAGGGCATCTTCCAGCGCAAACACCGAGTCGCTTTGCAGCAGGTGCTGTGCTTCGTCCACAAAGTCCGCCCACAGCCGGCCATAGTCGTCCTGGTATTGCACGGGCGCGTTATCCAGAATGTATTGATGAGCCAGGTCCGGGTTAAAACCCAGGCCGGGCCCTGCTTTTTGAATCTTGCGAACCAGGGCCGCAGCGGCTTTTTCGGTCAGAAGCGTTTTGGGAGTAGCACCGGCCGCCACGCACAAAAACAGCGTGAGCAGCGAGCCGTCATCGCTGTTCCCCGCAGTGGCCTTGTCCCAGGCTTTGGAGACGGAGCGGTCATGGTGGTCGATTTCGCTCGCCAGGTCTTCCACCCAGAAATACCGTCCAAACAGCGGTGGCGTCTGGTGATCGCTGTCCTTGGCAAACAGCGCCCTGGGCGGCTGGGAGCTATCCAGTATCCGGGGTAAATCAGCCACGACGGATTGCCGCACGGCCTCCACCACCGCCCTGAATTCCTCGGGCAAGTCCCTGGGAAGGGTGACAGACAAGGCTGAAGGCCCGGCGCCGGCCTTCTTCGCGGGTGCTGCAGCGGCGGTTTTGGCAGATCCGTATTTCTTGCGCAGCGCCGCCACCATTTTTTCAAACGCCACCCAATCGCGCAACTCGGCACGCCCGGTGGACAGCACCAGGAGTGCCGTGCGAATCACCGCTTCCGCATGGGTATGTGCCTCTTCCAGCTCGGTGACATCCAGGCCCAGCTGGTCGGCCAGCCAGATGGCAGCGTCTTTCTGCAGCTTGATGGGGCCGCGCATGGCGAGTTCGGCCTGGTAGTCGTCCAGGCTTTTGAGCGTCCACGCCGCAAACACAGGGGACGGCACCTGGCTGTCAGCGCCGTCGCTGCCCGGATCCGTGTCAAAGCTGCTGCTCTCGGGCAGGGCCAGCATGGCCTTCAGCATGTCCGAGCCGCCCTTGGAGCGGGACAGGAACGAATGATCACGCAGCGACTCGGCGGCTTGCCGCAGGTCGCCGCCACTGGTGCTTTCAAGGTAGAGGCTCACCAGATTGACGATGCGGTCCCTGGCTTTTTCAAGCTCCGGGCGCAAAAACTCGCTGCCAAAGTGACGCGCAATCTGCACCATGCCTTTGGGAGCATCCTCGCAGATGGCGTCGAGTTTTTGCTGGTTGATGATGCCGTGCTGCACGCCAAACTGCAGTGCTTTTTCGAAAAACGGGCGCGCATCGTGGAGCGCGACCGACGAGCCGGACAAGGGTGAAGATGATGGTGAGGCTGAGGGCTGCACTGGCGTCGTGGAAAGAGGGGCTTTCAGGCTCATATCTCGTTAAATCGCCGATTCGTTAAATCGCCGATTCCTCATCAGAATCGCGCGCAGCCGGCGTGGCCTTGCCCCGATCGGTATCACCCGTCTCGACTTTGCCATCGTCCTCTTCGGCGTCTTCTTCCTCAGCGCTCAGGTCATGGGCCCGCGCCTTGGCGCGCAGCACAGTCAGCATCTCGATGAAAAGGTCCGGGCACTCATGGCGCAAAAGCCAGGCGAGTTCCATCCAGTCGTGGTCTGAAATTTCGTCCTTTTCAACGCGTGGCTTCGCATAGGCCGAGGCCTGCAAGGCGGCCTTGGACAACAGCTCGCCCGTGTCATCCACGGCATCAAAGGTGCCGGTGCGGGCAAAGGCCTCGACGCGGCTCCACTTTTCAGTGAAATAGTCGGCCAGCGCTTCGCTACCGCCTTCCAGGTCGCCGATCGCGTTCAAAAATTCCAGCGGGTCCGCGTCTTCCCTGAAAAGCACCGAGTTGACCATGCCGCGCAGGTGGGTGCGGGTCAGGTCTTTATATTGCTTTTCAATCACCACCGCGCGCGCGAACTGCTCGGGCGTGACCAGCAGGTTGATCACCGACTCCTTCGAGTTGTCGTATTCGCGGATGACCGCCAGGATGTCTTTGGGCGGCAGCAAATCCAGCACCACCATCAGCGCGGCATCGCCTTCGGTGTCGGCCAGTTCGACCAGTGCGGACTCGGCGCCCACGATGTCGCCGGCGGCAATCAGGGTCTGTGTCTTGGCAATCAGGGCAAGGTGGTTCATAAAGGCTTCACTTCCAATCTCATCTATCGGTCGTCCATCAATCTTTGCGGTCAAAGCCCTGCTCGACCAGCCAGTCGGCGCCGGCTTCCTGCCGGGTTTTCTCGTCGTCTGCTCCATCGCCGTATTCATCCGCATCAAAGCCTTCGCGATTGTCGCCATCCTCGTCGGCGTCTGCATCATCGTCTTCGGATTCGTCACCCTCGCCTTGCGCGGCAGACGCAGCAGTGGGCTGGCCCGCCATGAATTCCAGCCCGGCAGCCACCGCCAAAAACCACTCGCCGCCGGGGTGTTTCAACACCACCTCGGCCAGGTCCTGGGCCCACGGGGTCAACTCCACAGCGTCAGCCAGGCCGCTCCACTCCGGGAAATCCTCCGCCTCAAGGCCGAGCAGGTGATCCATCGCCCCCGGCAGCTTGAAGTGAAAACCGCGATGGAATATCACCGCCACCATCTCGGGGCTCAACTCCATCATGTGGACCAGAAAATCGATCTCCTTGCGTTTATCGGCCAGGCGCTGGCCCAGCACATCGCGCCCTTCGGAGTCAAAGGTCAGGTCATCGATTTCGGACTGGTAGGCCGAGCGCAACTCAAGAAAAAACGGGGTGATCGTCATGTCACGGGGTCCTTCGTGTCATGCACGTATCAAAGCAAAGGGTTGAAATAATTTTTCCATATCTCGCGCGCCGTCTCGACCGGGCTGTCGAGCAGGTTGCGACGCCGATTGTCGTCATAGGCTTGCCGTTTGTCCGCATCGGACAGCACCTCGTAAGCCTCCTGCACCGCCCGAAAGCGCGCCCCCGCATCAGCGGCGGCGTTTTTGTCCGGATGCAGGAAAGACGCTTTCTGGCGAAAGGCTTTCTTGACATCGGCCAGCGTCGCAGCGCTGTTGAGTCCAAGGGTGGTGTAGTGATCGGTCATATGAGCGCAAGCGTTTCGGTGGAACCAAAAGCTGTTGGCTCATACGAAATGCGGAGGATTTTGGTGTACCCGGGATATCGCCAGCAAACGCGCGGCCCCTAGATTATGCCCGGCCAGCTTATTCCCGGCTTGGCAGCTAGTACTCACATCCACGCCGGCAGTTGCCCCTCCACCAGCCGGAGAGGTCGCCCGCAGCGCGCCGCCAGGGTCTCATCATGCGCCACCATCGCAAACGCCGTGCCGATGGGGTAAAACGGAATAAGCCTGTTACTTTTCCAGAACTAGTCTATTTAGAGGAGGCGCCTTCACGGCTTGCTCCCTAGAATTCAGCTGCGGGCTTAGTGCTTTTTATTTAACTGGCGTGAGGTTGCAATGTGCGGAAAATCTTTTCCTGACAAAGACTTAACCCATTTCGAGACCGCCACGTTATACGGCAACGGCTGTTTTATATCGCAGACCCTGCGGTATACATTACGTTAGGCGTCACGACAGCCACCCCTACCCTTCGGAGGAAACATGCCAAACACCTACGACCTTGCCGGCAAGTACGCGATCGTCACCGGAGCAGCAAAGGGAATCGGACGTGCGATTGCCGATCTCCTCTTGGTCAATGGCTGCGATGTCATGATCTGGGACGCCAGTCCTTCAAACGTGGCGGGTACAGATTCGGTTCAGGTCGACATCACGCAGCCCGCTCAGATCGCAGCTGCGGTCGACCAACTCCCCGCCGATCGGCGCGTCGACATCTTTGTGAACGCTGCGGGCTACCTCGGCAGAACGACCACCTTCGTCGAACACGCCCCGATGGACTGGCGACGAATACTGGATGTGAACCTCCTGGGAACGATGCAGGTTACCCAAGCGGTCCTGCCGATCATGATCCGCCAGGGTGGTGGAAGGATCATCAACCTTGGATCGCTCGCCGGGAAGGAGGGCTTGGCGGGCATCACGGCCTACTCTGCCGCCAGTGCCGGAGTCATCTCCTTCACCAAGGCTCTGAGCCGGGAAGTCGCCCAATACAATGTCTTCGTGAACTGCGTGGCGCCCGGGCCAATCGACACGGACATGATCCAAGACCTCGGATCGGAGGTCGTCAATCGCTGGATCCGCGACAGCCCGCTTGGCCGCCTGGGAGAAGCCGGTGAGGTCGCGCACCTGGTCGCCTGGCTGTGCACGGAGGCCAGCAGATTCAATACCGGCGCCATCTTCGACATGTCGGGTGGCCGTGCGCGGTACTGAACCGCGGTGACGCCTAACCCCTCAGTCAACCGGACACTCCACGGCATGCCAGCGCTGGGCCTCATTTCATTCTGGCCCAGCGCTGTCATTCCGTTCCGTGCCGGTTACCTCGAACGTTGGATATCATGAAGAAGGCGGAGTTTCAGCTCGTGCTCCAATTTCCGTGCAACTCGATGGAGGAGTTTGATGCGGTGGTTGGGCTAGAAGAAACGTTGATGGCAGAATTGTCGGGCGGAATTGCAGACCTCGATGGTCATGATTCGGGGTCGGGGGAAGCCAATATCTTCATCCTCACTTCCGAGCCGCACGAGACGTTCGAGCGTGCTCATGCTGTCGTTAGCAGGGTTTCGCATCTCGCGTCGGTATTGCGAGCTGCGTACCGGAGACTGGACGCCGAGGAGTACTCGGTCCTGTGGCCGCCGGGTGAAACGAGATTTGTGGGCGCATGAGAGCATGCCATCCAACAATGCGCCGCAGCCGACGTGCGAAGACGCTCGCGGCTGAGCGCGGACGTTAGGCGTCACAAGCATGATCCTCAACCCGCGCTCCTCTGCGAAGTCCAATGGCGATCCCAGTCATTTCGAACCGAAACTCGCCGTTCACCCTGAAAGGAAGAAAGATGATCTCTATCCATTCGTTCGTCAGCGCTGTTGTGTTTGCCGCCGCGATTTCAAGTTTTCCTGCTCAGGCCACTGAGCAAGTGACCGTCCTTGTGAAGGTCTTTCCGAGCGCGGGCCGAGAGGATGAGCTACAGGCACGGTACTTGAAGCAAGTTGAGTACCTTCGCAAGGCCGAACCAACCTCCGTATTCCGGCTGCATCGCAGCGGTAAGACTCCGACAACCTTCCTCTGGTACGAAGTCTATGACTCGCCAGCCGCATACGACAATCATCTCAAGGTTGTCATGCCGAGCTTTCGAAAGGAGTTTGGCCCAACGCCGGAAGGCCTCATCGCCAAACCATCCGAATCGGAAGCCTACGTTGAACTTGCGAAGTGACGCCTAACCCCTCCTATATGGACTCCCCCTCAACAGCAAGAAGCGGGCTTCGCCCACCTGCGTCTGCCGCTCATGTCGAACGTTGGATCTCATGAAGAAGGCGGAATTTCAGCTCGTGCTCCAATTTCCGTGCAACTCGATGGAGGAGTTTGATGCGGTGGTTGGGCTGGAAGAGACGTTGATGGCAGAATTGTCGGGCGGAATTACAGACGTCGATGGTCATGATTCGGGGTCGGGGGAAGCCAATATCTTCATCCTCACTTCCCAGCCGCACGAGACGTTCGAGCGTGCTCATGCTGTCGTTGGCAGGGTTTCGCGTCTCGCGTCAGTATTGCGAGCTGCGTACCGGAGACTGGACGCCGAGGAGTACTCGGTCCTGTGGCCACCGGGTGACACGAGATTTGTGGCCACATGAGAGCATGCCATCCAACAATGCGCCGCAGCCGACGTGCGAAGACGCACGCGGCTGAGCGCGGACGTTAGGCCTCACAACATACGCCTCGGCGCGATTCACGGAACTGAATCACTTCTCATACGCAGATTGGCGAGGTACGCTTCCAGTCGGGACCTCGCCGGACAACCAGGAGAAATTCAATGTCAACTCGCATCGCATTGCTTCCGTCCATTGTCTTCGCGCTGCTGCTGGCCGGCTGCGCAGCCCCAGGAGTGTCACGAGACCAAGGAAGTGAACTCATCGGCGCCTGGATCGTCACGTCCAGCAGAACATCAGGCGTGGGAAAGAATCTACTGACCTTCTCTTCGGACGGCACGTTCTTCAGAAGTGGCGATACCCACCCAAACCTGAGTGGAGGGCATGGAGCATGGAGGCGTACGTCGGACGGCGAGTTTGAAGCAACGTACATCGCATTCCGCTTTGACGAGAGTCGAAAATGGGTTGGCAGTACGAAGACGCGTCTGCGCATTAGGCCGGGCCCTGGACCGAATGAGTTCAGCGGTACAGCTCGCGCGGTGAATCGTGATCTCGGTGACAACGAACTTGGCGGCGGTGAGTCTCGCTTGCAGGGGAAGCGCATCGAAGTCGAGCCCATGTAAACCGCTGTCTTAGTGCGGTCTACCCCTTCCTTCAAGCGGACCCGCCTACGGCGGTCCGCTTAAGTCAAACGTTGGATGTCATGAAGAAGGCGGAGTTTCAGCTCGTGCTCCAGTTTCCGGCAGTCCGCTCTATTTTCCCGTCCACCAATCGAAAGGAATACACGTGAACTCAAACCTCAAACTCCTAGGAGCAGCGCTCGCAGCCGTTGCCATCTGTGCTGTTGGCGTCGAGAGTGTTCAAGCCCAAAGTAAACCCCCTGGCTACTTGGTCATTGAGTT
Source organism: Polaromonas sp. P4_H1 (assembly GCF_056400945.1). Lineage (NCBI taxonomy): Bacteria > Pseudomonadati > Pseudomonadota > Betaproteobacteria > Burkholderiales > Comamonadaceae > Polaromonas > Polaromonas sp. P4_H1. The sequence continues at coordinate 76,720 of NZ_JBFUKG010000007.1, forward strand.
CCAGGTCACCGATCCGGTTGGATGGAAGAGCTATGTCGATGCCGCTCGCGCCCTACCAACCACTGGCACCTTCGTCGTACGGGCCACCAAAGGCGTTCCCCTCGCCGGGGAACCCCCGAAGACCATCACGCTCATCAAGTTCCCAAGCGTCGATGAAGCGTTGGCATTCGACGCATCCCCGGCCTACGTGGCGCTCAAAGTAGGTCGCGACAAGTCGTCGAACTGGCGTTCCTACGTGGTTGAAGGCCTTCCAAACTAACGACAACTGACGCCCAACTCTTCCATCGAGCGTCGAACGTTGGGCGTCAGGAGCATCATTGACGGTGTGCACGCCGAAAGGGGTCAGGTCATGTCGAACGCGATTGCAGAGGTCACCACCGAGGTCTTGAAAGCCTTTGCCGATGCGTGGAACCGTCACGATGTCGATGCCCTCATGTCGTTCATGAGCGATGACTGTGTCTTTGAATCCTCAGCAGGCCCGGATATCTGCGGCACCCGGTACGCGGGCCATGAGGCAGTGCGGGCCGCCTTCGCTGAAGTCTGGACGACCTTCCCCGATGCCCACTGGAGCAACGCGCGCCATTTTGTCTATGGCGACAGGGGAGTCTCCGAGTGGACGTTCACGGGGGCGCGGGCGGACGGCACTCGCGTTGAAGTCCATGGTTGTGATCTGTTCACCTTTCGAGACGGCAAGATCGCGCTGAAGAACTCCTACCGCAAGAACCGTCCGCCTCCCGGTAGCCCGAAGCGCTGAGTCCACTCGTGCGCCTGAGCCCATGACGCCCAACCCCTCCACCGAGCGGACGTCCTCCGGCAAGCTTCGTTTGCCCCCCCGCCGCTGGAGTTCATCGTCCGACGCGCCTATGAAGATGAGGTCGAACAGGTCACTCAACACGGACGCCCAAGGGTACCCCTCGGGTTGGCGAGTGGGTGCGGCGGGGCTCTTCAACCCCACTCCGACAACCGTCCCGACACCAGCCCAAAGCGCCGCCCGCACCGCGCCGCCAGGGTCTCATCACGCGTAACCAGCACGACACCGTGCCGACGGGATAAAACGGAATAAGCCTGTTGCTTTTCCAGCAACTAGTCTATTTAGAGGAGGCGTCTTCGCGGCTTGCTCCCTAAAATTCAACTGCGGGGTTTAGTGCTTTTTATTTAACTGGCGTAAGGCTGCAATGTGCTGAAAGTCATTTCCCGACAATCACGTAGCTCATTTCGAGACCGCCACCTTATGCCGCAGCGGCCGTTGCGTACCGCAGACCCCGGGCATACATTACGCATTGCGTTGTGCGCCTTGACGCGTGACACATTGCTCTTATCGTTGTGACCACCTTGTTCGCGATCCTCACCGGGTAGCAAATGACAGACAAGAACGTAGCGGACACCAACTCCAACGCCGTCAACGTGCCGGGCGCCGCCGCCCCTGTCGGCGCACCTCCCAGGGACCTGTTTACCGGCGGCGGCGAAATGGGCGCGATCATGCGCGCGACGGACTGGTCCAAGACGAAGCTCGGCCCGGTCGAAGCCTGGCCGAACAGTCTCAGAACCATGCTGGGCGTCGTACTGGGCAGCCGGTTTCCCATGCTGCTCTGGTGGGGCCCCGATCTCCTGCACCTCTACAACGACGCATACCGCCCCATCCTGAGGGACAAGCACCCCGCCTCACTCGCCGCTCCGGCCGCGGAGATATGGGCCGAGATCTGGGACGTTGCCGGGCCCATGGCGAGGGGCGTCCTGGAAGGAGGCCCGGCGACATGGACGGAGGACCTTCAGCTGTTCATTCACAGCGGGGCCATGGCCGAGGAAACGTACTTCACGTTTTCGTACAGCCCCGTCCCGGGAGATGACGGGCGCGTCGGCGGCCTGCTCAACACGGTGCAGGAAACAACAGCGAAGGTACAGGGCGAACGCCAGATCCGGATGCTGCACGAATTGTCCGCGCGGGCGGCCGAAGCAAAATCCGAGAACGAAGCGTACCGAATTGCCGCGGAGGTTTTGTCGGCCTACGAGCTGGACCTTCCGTTTGTGCTGTTCTATGTGCTGAACGAGAAGGCTGTCGATACCCAACTCGTCGCCGTGAGCGGCTGGAAGGCGTATGAAGGCCGCGCCAGGCCCGCGTATGTGCCGGTCAAGGCGGGGGCAAGTACAGCTTCCTGGCCCTTTGCGGAAGTCATTCAAACCGCGCAGGAGCTCGTCGTCGACGACCTCTCATCGCGCTTCGGGCCCCTGCCGGCGGGTCGCTGGAACGCACGGCCCGAACGAGCGATCGTCCTGCCGCTTTCGCGGACAGGCCAGTCCGAGCCTTTTGCGTTTCTCGTTGCCGGCATCAGCCCGCACCGTGCGCTGGACGACCGGTATCAAAGGTTCTTTCGGGCTACCGCGGATCAGGTGGCGACCGTCATCGCCAATGCCCGCGCCTACGAGGCAGAAAAAACGCGGGCCGAGGCCCTGACCGAGACCGATCGGGCCAAGACCGCCTTCTTCAGCAACGTCAGCCACGAGTTCAGGACACCCCTCACGCTGCTGCTCGGCCCGCTGGAGACGCTGCTTGCCGAGCGCGAGCTCGGTGCCGAGTCGCGGGAGCGGCTGCTCCAGATGCAGCGCAACGCATTGCGCCTGCTGCGCCTGGTGAATACGCTGCTCGACTTCTCGCGCATGGAGGCCGGGCGGCATTCGGCGCGGTTCGCACCGACCGACCTCGCGCGCTACACCGCGGATCTGGCGAGCGCGTTTCGCTCGGCAATGGAAAAGGCCGGGCTCTCCTTTGCGGTGGAATGCACGCCGTTGCCGGCGCCCATCTACGTCGACCGCGACATGTGGGAGAAGATCGTCATGAATCTCCTCTCCAATGCGCTCAAGTTCACTTTCGAGGGCGGTGTGAGCCTGCGCCTTGTTGCAGCCAATGGCGGCGCGCACCTGACGGTGAAGGACACGGGCTCGGGCATCCCCAAGAGCGAACTGTCGAAGCTCTTTCAGCGGTTCCACCGGGTGGAGGGTGCGCGCGCTCGCTCGCACGAAGGCACGGGCATCGGGCTTGCGCTGGTCCATGAGCTCGTCAAGCTGCACGGCGGCGAGATCCGCGTCGCGAGCGACGAAGGCCAGGGCGCGGAATTCACGATCGCGCTGCGCGGCGGGCGCAGCCACCTGCCGCCGGAGCACGTCGTGGCCGAGTCCCCGGACGCCGCATCGGTGGCGAGAAGCGCATCGACCTACCTCGACGAGGCACTGCAATGGCTGCCTTACGGGTCGCAGCCGATTGCCGCCGCTTCGGCAAAGAGCGGTGCTCGCGTGCTCATCGCCGACGACAACAGCGACCTGCGAACCTTTATTTCGGGCCTGCTTTCGCCGCATTACGACGTGCAGGTGGTGGCCGACGGCCGTGAAGCGCTCGCCGCCATTCAGCAGAGAAAACCGGACCTCGTGCTGAGCGACGTGATGATGCCGAACCTCGACGGCCTGGGGCTGGTGCGCGCACTGCGCGAGGATCCCGCAACGTGCACGCTGCCGGTGATTCTGCTGTCGGCGCGCGCGGGCCAGGAAGCCTCGCTCGAAGGCCTTTCCGCCGGCGCCGATGACTACCTCGCCAAGCCGTTCACGTCCCAGGAACTGCTCGCGCGGGTGCGCACCCACCTCACCATGGCGCGCGCGCGCGACGAGCTGAACACGGAGCTCATGCGCGCCAACGAGGAGCTGGAAGCGTTCAGCTATTCCGTGTCCCATGACTTGCGGGTGCCGCTGCGTGCAATCAACGGATACACGCACCTGCTCGAGGAGGGCTACGCGATGCAGCTCGACGACAAAGGACGGCGGTTTCTTCGCGTGGCGCGCGAGGAAGCCGACCGGATGGGGCAACTGATCGACGACCTGCTCAATCTCTCGCGGATCACGAGCGCACAGCTCAGCCGGGACCCGGTCGATCTCTCCGCCCTTGCCCGGGGCGCCGGTGAAGAGCTGCAGCGCAAGGCACCCGATCGGCGGATCAGCCTGCTGATCCAGGAAGGCCTCGTCGCCGAGGTGGATCGCCAGCTATTGCGCATTTTGTTCGACAACCTTCTCGGCAACGCGTGGAAATTCACGGTCAAGACCGGTGAACCGAGGATCGCATTCGGAACGGAACAGCGCGACGGCAGCGAGGTATTTGTGGTGCGCGACAACGGAGCCGGCTTTGACATGGCCTACGCCAGCAAGCTGTTTCGGCCCTTTCAGCGACTCCACACCGAGAGCGAATTCCCTGGAACAGGGATCGGGCTCGCGACCGTTCGCCGGATCGTCGAGCGCCACGGAGGCCGCGTGTGGGCAGAGGGCGCGCCAGGGCACGGCGCAGCCGTCTTCTTCACCCTCCCGCCCGCGGCAATGGAAGGCCGGAGGTGATTCGCAATCGATCAATCGATATCGCCCGCTTGGGATCCATTCTGTTGAATAGCCCGGATCCAAAAAACGCACAAAACGACCGGTGCCGTCGCTGCCGTGATTCGTTGACAGGTTCGGCGGCGAAGATGGGGGGCTAGCCCCTCGCGGCACCTCAAGTGACCGTGAAAATCCTGATCATGGACTTGCCTTGGGCAATACCGCAGGCCAAGTCAATACCTTGGCTTGTGCAGGAGCCGCCGGCACCAGCTGGTGCACGACCTGCCCGGCAAACACCTTCTCGCGCAAATCCTTGAGTACATCCTGCGCACCACCAAATGGAGTGAACACATCGATCAACCAGATCTGATCACCTGAGACCCAGTCAGCGGCAGTGAGCTGATGGGGAGCCGCTTTGTAGCGTTGCACCACCGCATCGCTGAGTCGCGCCCACGAGGCAAACGCCACGGGTGCATCGTCCTTCAGGTAAAGCTTTGCCTGGTCGAGAATCAACGCCGGCATGACACGCCATTCCAGTTCGCTGAGCAGCGTGTGCCGGCTGGTGGCCTGTTGCATCATCAGCCACGTTACGGGACCCAATAGTGGAATCTTCGCAAGCACCTTGTGCGCCTGCTTTTTGGCAAGCTCAGCCAGCGCTGCCAGTTCCTCCGGAGCCATAGGGCTGGCCTCTCTTGAGCCGACAGAAAGCTGCGTGGAAGGTGGCGATGTCTTCATCATGGCTTTTCTGTTTCCAATAGATTGTTAATGGCTTGCAAATCCGTCTCGCCCAGCGTTGCATTCGAAGCCTTCAAACGCAGGCCCTGCATCAGGGTCTCGGCACGCGCCTTGTGCCAGTCGCGCTGGGTGGCATAAAGCTGCTGCTCGGCGTTCAGCACATCGATATTGATACGCGTGCCGATGCGGTAGCCGACCTTGTTGGCATCGAGTGAACTCTTGCTGGAGGAAATGGCGGATTCCAGCGCCTCGACCTGCGCCGCGCCGTTTACGACACCAGAGAATGCCTGGCGCGCTTGCGTGATCGCCTGCCGGCGAGCTGCCTCCAGTTCCTCCCCTGCTCTGTCCTTCAAGGCAATGGCTTCGCGCACGCGTGCCTGCACCCCACCACCAGCATAAAGCGGAATGCTCAGATTCAGACCGACTTGACCAGAGCGCGTGCGGGTCGCAATATCTGCCGGCGAGGAAATACTACCCGAGGCGAAGTTAGTGCCGTAACCGGCCGTCAAGTCGAGGGTGGGCGAATGAGCCGCCCGGTTTTTGGTGATTTCCCGATCCGCCACGTCCAGAGCTGTCAGAGCGATGCGCACCTGCAGGGACTGCTCGCGGGCGCTGTCGACCCAGGATTGGACAGTCGCGGGCTGTAAACCCGGCAATCGGCCGTTGTCATGCAAGCGTGCCAGACGCGCGTCCGAGTCTCCCAGGATACGTGCAAGCTCAGCGCGCTTGTTCTCCATGTCGCTGGCTGCCGCGACCGCTTGCGCGCGTGACAGGTCGAGCCGGGCCTTAGCCTCGTGGACATCAGTCACTGTCGCCGTGCCTACTTCGAAGTTACGGCGCGCCAAACCCAATTGCTGCTCGACGGCGCCGATCTGCAGACGCGCCACGAGTTCGGCCTCCTGCGCCACCAGCACGTCCAGATAGGCCTGTGCCGTTCGCAGGATCAACTCCTGTTCGATTTGCCGAAACTGTGCCTCGGCCAGCAGCTCCTGTTGTTCGGCTTGGCTCAGGGCCACCCAGCTGGCCGCGCGCCACAGCGGCTGTGTCAGTTGCAGATTCCAGTTCCGGCTGCGCACGTTGCGGTCTACATAAGCGGCCTCACTGAAAGCAGCCTGCCCTGATTGCCGGCTGGTGGTGCCGACCAGATTCGCGACGGGCAGCAGACCGGCACGCGCCTGGGGCACCCGCTCACGCGCCGCCTGCAGCGCATGGACTGCCCCGCGGTAGGCTGGGTCGCGCTCCTGCGCCTTGCGGTAAACATCCAGCAAGCTGTCAGCCAGGGCGCCAAACGACACCAGGAGCAAAGGTGCCCCGACCATGGCCATGGGTATCAGCCCAGGCCGCATACGAGACCCCAAAATGCCGCGCTCGGCCCGCGTTCTTACTCCTTCCCCCGCTGGAGGAAGGATGGGATGGGGGCCTGCGGCGCAAGATTTGCTAACCTTGATTGAAAAAAATTCAGCCGCAGAGAGCCCCCATCCCGACCTTCCCCCGGAAGGAGCAAGATCGGCCCAATGCGCTGGGCGCAACAACATGCGCGAAAGCACTTTATCTTTCACGCAAGGCCTCTTGCTTATAGCGCAGCATGGGCGCGATGAAGTATTCGATCATGCGGCGTTCGCCCGTGCGGATATCCGAGGTCACACTCATGCCGGCCGTGACGGCCCCGTGCAAACCGTTCACAACATTCGGTGTCTCAACCGTATTCAACTTGATGCGCACCGGGTATACAGGTCCGAGCTTGGAATCGGTCACTGCATCAGTGCCGACCCACTGCACCGTGCCTTCGATATATCCAAAGCGGGTGAAATCAAAGGTTTCCACCTTGTTGATGACGCGCTGGCCGACCTTGACATGGCCGATGTCGCGGTTCATGACTTGGGCATCGATTTCCAGGACCGCGTCATGGGGCACGATGGTCATCAGTGCCTGCGCCTGGGTAACCACACCGCCAACCGTAGTGACTGCCAGTTGCTGCACCACGCCGTCAATCGGGCTGCGCAGCGTTTGCAAGTCGCGGCGCTGGGTGGCCTTGACCAGTTCCTGGCGCGCTGCATCATGTTTGCGGATGGCGTCCACCAGTTCAGCACTGGCCCGGGCACGAAACTCGGCCTGCGCCTGTTTGCGCTGCTGGACAGAAGCATGAAGGCTCGCCGCCGATTCGTTGAGCCGCTTGCCCATGACGGAGAGGTCTTTTTCCATGGCCAGCAGTTCTAGCCGGGTTTCGATCAGGCCCGTTTGCGCTATATGGCCCGTGGTGGCCAGCTCTTCGCGCATCTCGTGTTTCTTGCGCACCAGCGGCAGGCTGTTGTGCAACTGGGCGATATTGGCCGAGATGGCCTCATGATCGGCTGTACGCCGCGCAATGTCGGCGTCCAGCGCCGCTACACGGGAATCCTGCTCGCTGCGCCGGCTGGCCAGCACGGCCTGTTGATTGGCAACCATGGCGACCGGCAAATCGCGCGCTTCCGCCCAGGCATCCTTGCCCGATAGCAAGGCATTGAGCCGCGCCACGTCCGCCTGGGTTTCCCAAAATTCACGCTGCAGCCGGTCACGATCGGCCAGGGTAGCGGTGGCGTCGAGCTCCAGGAGCAGGTCGCCGGCTTTGACGGACTGGCCATCCCTGATTGCAATGACCTTGACCACCCCAGCCTCCAGCGGCTGGATGACCTTGCTCTTGCCCAAGGCACCGACGCGCCCCTGGGCCGTGACCACAATATCCATCGACGCGAGGCTGGCGTAGGCCAGCGTTGCGGCAGCCATCGCACAGATGGCCAGGGTGACCATGCGTGCCACTCTGGCGGGTGGTTGTTGCCGCATTGCAATGGCTGCTGTGCTGAACATGGCATGCTCAGCCGGGTTGCTGATGTCTTTCATATAAACCTCAAAAGGAGAGACCAGCAATTTCCCGCCGGGCCGCCCCAAGGGAAATTAGCCCCCTCGGAGGCAGAGAGTTACGCCCAGTGAGCGAACATGAGGGCCACATCCTCATGCGGCCTCCAGCACCTGATGCGCCTGATAGAGCGAAGCGTAGCGGCCATTGATATTCATGAGTTCGCGATGGTTGCCGGTCTCCGTCAGGCGGCCACGATCCAGCACCAGGATGCGGTGAGCCATCCGCAAAGTGGACAGGCGGTGCGCCACGATGAACACGGTGCGTCCTTCGCAGATCCGGGCCATGTTGTCGTGAATAACCCGCTCGCTTTCGTAGTCCAGAGCGGCGGTGGCTTCGTCGAATAACAGAATTTGCGGGTTGTTCACCAGCGCCCGCGCAATCGCGATACGCGAGCGCTGCCCACCCGAGAGCTTGCTGCCCCGCTCGCCGATCACTGTGTCATAACCCTCGGGCAATTGCAGAATGAACTCGTGCGCACCGGCCAGTCGAGCGCTGTCCATCACCGCGCTCATGGCAATGGCCGGATTGCCCAAGGCAATGTTTTCACGCACAGAGCGGTTAAACAAGGCCGTGTCCTGCCCGACCACGCCGATCTGCCGGCGCAACCAGGCGGTGTCCACCACACTCAAGTCCATGCCATCAAGCAAAACACGGCCCTTCTCCGGAAGATACAAGCGCTGCATCAACCGCATGAACGTGGTCTTGCCCGCGCCGGAAATTCCGGTAATTCCCACGATCTCGCCGGGACGAATGTCCACGCTCACATCGCCAAGCACCTCTGGAGCGTTCTGGGCATAACGAAACGAGACATGCTCAAACGTCACACGGCCTTCCAGTGCGGGCGGTGTGCTGCGTCCAGGCCGGAATATGGGTTCGGGGGTCGCATTCATGATATCGGCGAGGCGCTTGATGCTGACCTTCATCTGCGTAAAGTCCTGCCACAGCGAGGCGAGCTTCAGGATCGGCGCATTGACACGACCCGACAGCATGTTGAAGGCGATCAGGCCTCCCACTGTCAGGTCACCGTCGATGACCAGCTTGGCGCCAAAGTACAGCAGCAATACCGTCAACACCTTGCTCGCCAGGCCGATAAACTGGTTGGTGGCATTGCCCAAGTGGCCCGATTCGAAGGCGGCCGTCACATAGTCGCACAGGCGCCGCTCCCAATCGCGTTGCCACGCGCCTTCCACCGCATGACTCTTGAGTGTTTCCATGGAGGTGACGGTTTCCACGAGAAAGGTCTGGTTTTCGGCGCCCAGTGCGAACTTGTCTTCCAGCTTCTTTCGCATCAGTGGCGTGATGAGCCAGGACGCGGCGAAGAACACGGGCAAGGAGCCAATCACGATCAGGGTGAGCGGCACGCTGTAATAAAACATCACGCCCAGAAACACCACGGCAAAGAACAGGTCCAGCCAACTGCTCAGGGCGCTGCCCGTCATGAAGTTGCGCGCGTTCTCCAGTTCGCGCACCCGTGCCACCGTATCGCCACTGCGCCGTGACTCAAAGTAAGACAGGGGCAGATGCAACAGGTGGCGAAACAGCTTGGCACCCAGCTCCACATCCACACGGTTGGTGGTGTGGGTAAAGAGGTAATGCCGCATGGCACCCAATATCACCTCGAAGAGTCCCACTCCCAACAGGGCAATCACCATCACATCCAGCGTTGTCATCGAACGGTGCGTGAGCACCTTGTCAATCACCACCTGAAAAATCAACGGCGTGAGCAACGCAAATATCTGCACAAAGAAAGAGGCAAGCAAAACCTCACCGAGCACCCGCTTGTACTGGCTGAGCGACGTCCAGAACCAGCCCACCCCAAAACCCCGATCAGAGGCACCGTTGTCCATCGCCACGGCTTGCGGGCGCGCCGTGATCCATTCCAGCCGGGTTTGCGGGGCCATCTTCCGGGAAAACTGGGCCCAGGAAAGCTGCCGCGGCTGCGCGGCGCCGCTGGCTTGAACCACCACACAGTCTTTGCTGGCATGGCCTATGAGCAGCCAGGTCCCACCCGGTCCGCGTGCGAGCGCGGGCAAGGGGCCGCGCATGAGTTTATTCAACGAGGTCTGGTGATGCTTGGCCTCAAGTGCCAATCCTTGTAAAGACTGAACCAGGGTCGCGCTGTCGGGACCTTCGGCCGGCCAGGCATGGTGCTCGGCCAGGCGTGCCACATCGGCGCTGGCGCCCACCAGATGCAAAAAGGATGCGATCAAGCCATATAAATCCGATAAGGAGGCCGCGTATGCTGCATCTGTAGCGTTGGGTTGACCGGACTCTGGTGGACCGGGGTGTTGAGGTGAGGTGTCGGATTGCACGAAAGGCTCAAGCTGATGAAAAAACTAGTGAATGGCGGCAGTGTCTGCGTCGCCCGGTGGGACGGGCAGCCAGGCCGAGTAATTACCGCCATTGAGCGTCAGGCCCAACTTGGACAGAAAGCGCCCGGTGCGGTGAATGGAAACGCCACTGGCCACGCCGATGTACACCTCGGCGGCGGCACGAGCGTGGGCCCAGGCCCGAAAGGCCATCACCATCTTGATGGCGGCCAGTCCCCCGCGATACTCGGGATGCACCAGCAAGAAAATCGAAGAAGCAATGCGCTCGCGGCAGAAAAAATACTCGTCGATGATGCCAATCATCAGACCGTGCAGCTCGCCCGAGGCATGCCGCGCAGCCACAAAGAAAGTGGTGGACAGCGGCTGCTCTATCATGCGGGAAAATCGCTGGGCCACACGCTCGCCGTCGTACGGCAAACGCGCGAAGCGGCTCTCCAGGTGGCACAGTTGACCCAGTTTCACCAAAGACGTGATGTCACCCACAACAGGCGGTGCGACCTTCAAGCAGACGCCCCATGCAACTGCACGGCCTGCGACTGGGCAGCCTGCGTCCATTGCGCCTGCATGGCCGCAAGGGTCTGGTCCGGGTCTTGCCCGTCCTGTATCTCGATGTTGGCCAGCGGCGCGGTGTCATAGGTGGCGGTAACGCTGTTGATCATCTGCACCATCAGCAAGGCCATGTGCTCGGGGGCAAGCGGCACGGCTGCGGGCACAGTGACGGGTTCGGCAGCGACAACGGTAGAAGCACTCGGCAAGCGTGCGGTTTCGTCTACCGGAAACGCCACATCACCCACAGCACCCGTGTGGCCATCGGCCCATGTAAAGCGTGACTGCCCCAGTTCGGTGACCCCGTCCACCTGCCGGACTTGGTGGTCACTGGCAAGGCCAATCTGAGTGATACCGATTTCGTCCAGGGTATGGAATTCGCCCAGTGCGCTTACACCATCGCCGTTGGCATCCTCCCAGGCTCCGAACTCCTGCCAGCGCGCATCCAGCCGGTCAAGCAAGCCGTTGCCGTTGCTGTCAAAAGCCGCAAGTCCCTCCAGGTCAGTGCGGGCGCCAGCAAGGTAGCTCACAAACGAGATTTCATCAAAACGGTCTATCACCCGGTCTCCGCCTATGTCGCGCGCCAACAGTGCGTCGTCCGCCGATATCCAGGCCAGGTGCTCACGCCAGCCGTCGTGGTTGACGTCGAAGTAAGCTTTGGAGTCGTCCAAGCCTACATAGTGCAAGCCATTGCCGGTCAGGTCCAGCGTCACCGGCTTGCCGCCACCCCCGCTGCTAGCGCTGGAGCCCACATGCACGGTATTGATGGCGACGTTGGTACTGGCACCACCGCTGTCGGTCACGGTGATGCTGAAGGGGTCGGCCCCGCCGTAGACGTCGCCGCGCTGGCTGTAATACTGCCAGGCGCCACTTTGCGCCACGGCATAGGCGGGTGCCTGGGTATGGTCAATTTCGCGGGGCGCGGAAAGGTCGGTGTACTGGTTCGCCCATGCATGCCCATGCTGCGGACCACCCGCCATGCCAAACCTGATCCCGGAAGAATCACCATCGGGGTCGTAAGCCACAACACCACCCGCTTGCCGGTATGGGTCATCCACCGACCAGATTGTGGTGTCTCCGGGGGTTTGCAGCTTGAAGGGATTGCTTTCCGAATAGAACGTGGCATCCAGAGGCTCCATTGCCACGGGCCGCATTGCGCCATTGCGGTAGTAGGTGGGTGTCACGGCCGCATAGTCGTAGACATAGGCCACATAACCCTCTTGGTCAAAATTGGCCATTTTCAAAGTACGGTCGTATAAGTCGCCCGTGGCGGCCAGAACCCGCGCCTGCGCCTCCTCATGAATGGCTACATCCTCGGTGGAACCCACGTCGCCGTCCAAGCCACTACCGGGATAAAAGATTTGCTGGTAGCCGTACAGTGGCCTGCCATACCAGATATCTTCGATGATGGGAGCATCATTGACCGACTGCACGTTCAACTGGGCCATGGCCCAGGTCTGGCCGCCATCTCCATCGCTGACCTGGTACTGAAAACTTGCCGTTCCGTAAAAATCTGCCGTCGGCATAAACCGCACCGAACCATCTGCCTGCAGGCTCACCGTGCCGTTCTGGGCATTGGCCACCGCGGTGACACGCAAATCGGCCGCCAAGTTATCAGCGTCCGAGTCGTTGACAAGCAACTGGGCCTGGGCGATGCTGAAGGCAATGTCCTCATAGCCGATGAAGCCGTCATCGGTGGCAGTCGGGTTGATGTTGATGTGCGAAAAATCGATCTGCGCCGTGGCGGTGCTCGTGGCCCCTTCCGGGTCCTGCACCACGTAGTCAAAACTTCCCCTTCCGGCATAGCCTGCATCGGGTGTAAAGCGCACGTTGCCGTTGGCATCCAGGGTGGCGGCGCCATGCTGCACGTTGCTGATGGCGCTGATATGCAGCGCTTGGGGCGACTCGACGTCGGTGTCGTTCGCCAGCAAGGCAGCTTGCGTGAGGGTATAGCCCACATCGCGTTTGCCCCAGACTAGCTCACTGTTGGCCACCGGTGCGTCATTGACCGCATTGAAGTTCAGGTTGACGGTAGCCTGGCTTTCGCCCCCCACGCCGTCGCTCACGGTATACGTAAAGCTCGCCGAGCCGTTGAAGTTGAGGTCTGGCGTAAAAACAATTTCACCAGCCACCACCTGCACGTTGCCGTGGCTGGCATTGCCCGCTGCGCTGATGGTGAGATCGCCGTGAGGGTTGTCCACATCGGCGTCGTTGGCCAGCAGCGCACTTGCAGTGAAGCGGGCCTGGATGTCTTCATCCAGCGTGGCCGCCTCACCTACCAAGCGCGGCGCATCATTGACCGGGGCAATGTCCAGACTGGCCAGACCCACTGTAAAGCCACCAACACCGTCGCTCACGGTATACGTGAACTGTGCGGGGCCGAAGTAGTCCGCATCAGGCACAAAACGGATGGAGCCATCGGGATTAAGCGCAACAGCGCCGTGCGTGGCGTTGTCGACGGCAACGATGCGCAGATCCGAATGGGGGTTGTCCACATCGCTGTCATTGGCCAGCAGCGATGCCTGGCTCAAGGTCTGCACCTCGTCCTCATTGAAGCTGACCGTCTCGCCCAGCACCTCCGGGGCGTCGTTCACCGGTGCCAGATTGACCACTACCTGGCCTGCTACCTGCCCGCCGTGGCCGTCATCCACCGTGTAGCTGAAACCCGCCGCGCCGAAATAGTCGCGCTCCGGCGTAAAGCGCAAGGTGCCGTCCGGCCATAGCACGATGCTGCCGTGCTGGGCATTGCCCACGGCGGTAATCGCCAGCACCTGCGCAGGCTCTGCATTGGTGGTTGCGGTGTCTACATCGGTGTCGTTGGCCAGCAGCAGTGCCGGCTTGATGTTGAGGACGATGTCTTCATCACCGGCCAGAGCCTCGCCAGTGACCACGGGCAAATCATTGACGGGCAGGACCGTCAGGTGCACGGTGGCTGGGGTTTCACAGCCTTTGCCCGCAGCAATGCTGGCGGGGTTTCTGTCGCCCACCCAGTAGCTGAACTGGGCCGGGCCGTTGTAATTGGCGTCCGGTACAAAGCGCACCGTGCTGTCCGGTTGCAAAAAGACCTGACCATGTTCCGCCAGACCAGCGCGGGTGATGCGCAGCACATCGCCATCTACCGCGGTATCGAGATCACTGTCATTGGCCAGAAGGCTGGCAGCGGTGAACAGCAGCGTGTGGTCTTCATCGCCGCTGGCGGTCTCGCCTTGTGTAACGGGAGCATCGTTGACGGCAGCCAACTGCAAACTGACACTGGCGCTGCCTGACAGGCCGTATTGGTCAGTCACGGTGTAGCTGAAGCTGGCCGGGCCGTGGTAGTTGGCTTCGGGCGAGAACACGACTTCCAGTGCGCCCTGGGCATTCACCTGCAGCGACACGCCGCCATGCACGGGGGCAAACACCGAGGTGATGCGCAGGCTGGGTTCGCCTGGCCGAGCTGGCGCGTTGAGCGTGCTGTCGTTGGCCAGCAGCAAAGACTCAAGAAAGCGCAGGCCGGTATCTTCCCCGCTGGAACCCTGCTCGCCCTGAACGCGTGGAAAGTCTACGACTGTGGCGGAGTCTGCGCTCAGCATGCCAGTCGCGGAAATACCCTGAGAGGCATAGCCTGAAGACTGGATCGAAGAAGACAACACTTCGCTCGCTACTGAATTAATAGCCGTTTGCGCCACCTCTTCCCGGGTTAACGCCTGATTTGAAGCATCAATATGGCTTGCAACTGGATCACTGGTAGCTGAATCATTTGCAACTGGCACGCCAGTGCCCGTTGTGGCAGAAGACGAAGGCGTGGAGCCAGTGGAATAAGGCGCAAGGAACTCCGACGCGGCAATGCTGACCCGCGTTCCATCCCAGATTTGCCAGTCGATGTCGCTTGTGACGGCGGACTCAGACGGTGCTGCCGATGTGATCAAACTTTCGGTGTCTGCCGGCGTTGAAGCGTTTTTGCTCGCAGCGGCCAGCACAGGCCACTGCGCCGCGACGGCGCCTAGAGCTACCGCAGTCAGGGGCATTGCGACGGATGCTGTGTCGAACAGACCTACGCTGGCGCTGCGCACCATCGCCTCCGTTGCCTGTCTGACCTCACCACCCAGGCTGGTTGCGGCTAGGGGTATGAATGCCAGGCCAGCGACTGCTGAGTTACTGCGCACTTGCGCTGTGCCTTCTGTTTGCCCCATGGCTTGGCCGCTAACGGTCTGCCCTGCTGCACCACCCTGCATCCTGGCATCACCCGCACCAAGCGCAGTGCTGGTCTGAGCGCTTTGCGTGGCGATGGTGCGTGCACTCGTCGTGGTGAGGCGGCTGTCGCCTGTATCTACCGTGGATGTGGCTGCGGCGCTTGCTGCTGTAGTCGCCGCTCCTCCGCCACTGATATGCGCCGCCCGCCCGTCAAACTGCCGGGTGTTGACGGCATGCAGCGTGGCGACGGCAGGTGCATTGGTTTGCTCATCCAGCTGGAGCACGCCGCCCGTGACGGCCTTGTACGCCACACCCAGAACGTCACCGGTCAGGGTTTGGGCAGTCAGCGGCGCACGGCTTCCGTCGGCCTTGACGATGGCGGGCGGGTTGCTGCCAAAGTCGATGGCAGTGATACCTGCCTGGGCCAGGGTTTGGACTTCTGCGGCGTTGTTGCCACTACTGTTGCTACCGCTCGCATCGGCATTAACGTCCATCCACAAACGCAGGGCTGCAAATGCAGGGTCGCGTGCATCAAGCAGTTTGTCGTTATTGGCATCAAGCCAGTTCAGACTGTTCAGGGCCGTGCTGCTGCTCAGGTTCAGCAGTTCGCCCGTGCCTATGGTTCCATCTCCATTGGCGTCGATAGCCAATGCGCTTTGATTGGCGGCCAACCACTGGCTGCGCTCCAGGTAGCCGTCGCCGTCAATGTCTATGAGAGCGTTTTGAAGGGCAGGCTCCACCGGCAATGCAAGCGTGAGGGCTTGCATTGTTTGATGTAGACCGTCGGCCAATTCTTGCGGCAAGCCAGCCTGTGTGCCTGGCTGTTGAATGCCTTGGCCTTGTTGCAAATGCGCCAGCACGGTTTGCACTTGCCATGCCGGAGCAATCGCGCCCTGGGCATGCTGCATGAAATCGCCAGCCAGGGTTTCACCGGTGCCGTCGCCCCGGCTACCTGCGCCATCGTAGTAACGGGTCTGGGTTTGACCGTTCTCATCCTGCCACTTCAAGTACACAAATCCCTTGGCGCCATTACCCAGGTTGAAGCCATCGGGGTCGTACTGATAGCCAATGGCGGGCAGCAGGTTGGGGACCAAGGCGTAGCTGTTGCCAGCTTCGTCCCTCATGGCTGCGAGCTGGGTTTGCAGGCCATCGACCAGGCTTTGCATCCAGCCAGTGGCCGTCGCTCCGCCGCCTTCTGCGTCCTGGTCGGTGATGACGTGGGTGTTGCCTGCGCTATCCCATTCAGCATGGGCCAGGCCTTCGCGCATGGGGATATCGGGTTCATCACCGAACAGGCTGCCGCAGATGGTGATGGCCACCGAGATAATCTGGCCGTAAACGGGAATGAAGTTGGCGGCGGCGGCCAGGATGGCAACGGGGTCGCCCGAGTCCAGGGCAAGCACCAAGCCCAAGCCGGGTAAGAAGTTACCGCCGAAGGTGTCACTGACCAGACCCATCTTGGTGGCAGCGTCGTAGGTCAGGTTTTCTACCAAGCTTAGGCCGCTGTACAAGGCGCCACCTGCATTACCCTGATCTAAAGCGTTGAGCAGGCCCAGCACCGAGGCCGCCGTTCCCAGGTCGCCAGGCAGAGCATTGCCTGCAATCTTGTCTACAGCGTTGTAGATGCTGGCCACGGCAGCGGTGCGCTGCAGGTCGCTCATGTCGTCCCAGTACTGCAGGCCGATGATGCTGTTCATCAGGCCGACGGCACTGGCGGCTTGGCCGGCTTGGGCTTCGGCCTGGGCTTGTTCGTATTTACTGGATGTGAGGACTTGGCCAGCGTCGCTGACATACACGCTGTCGCCGCTCAAGTTCTTGATCTGGTAGTAACCATTGGCCAGCTGGTTAATCTCGCCGGCAATATCACCATCGGCGTTCACGAGGAAGCTGCTGGTCGCAGTGAAGGGCAAAACGTCAAAGCCGCCGAGCTGGCCTGCGCCATAGGTGCCTGCGTTGTGGTTGCCAGTGAAGTGACTCGCCAAGTCGAGGACCGGAATATCGCCGACGTTCAGAGGCTCGTCCGCGCCAGAACCACCATCGGTAACTACGGCGTTGCCGGTGTGGGTGCCGGCGTCTGCGTAGTCCGTGCCGGGCCCTACCGTGGCGGCCTGGATCAAGCCGGTTTCCAGGGCTCTGAGCTCATCAACGCTCAAGGTGCGAATGCTGACTACCTCTGACCCATCGGCACCCGGGTGCACCTTAAACAAGCGCTGCGTTTCCTGATCAAAACTTTGCTGGGCGCGCTCGCCGGTATTCAGGCCATTCGGATCAAGCCATTGGGTTTGTCCGTCCGGGTCCGTGCTGCGGGTGTAAGTGACGCCGCCTACCGTATAGCGATCCCCCACGCTGTTTCCAGCCCGGTCCCACTGCCCCTGGAGCTTCAAGATGTTGCCGGTCCACTGGCTGAAGGTGGTAGCGGTTTCGCCTTCAGCGGCGCCTGGAATGCTCTCCACTACCGTGGTTTCGCCCCGTTCGGTGTGGCTCACACTGTAATAGCTGAGCTCGCCTTCAGGGTCAAAAACCTCGGTAACAATGTCGCCTTTCTTGATACCTCCATTGGTGCTATCCGCCTTCGCGATGAAGCTAATGGTGGTTGAGTCATCCTCATGGTTTTTGATGTCACGGTTCTTGTCAGCTGGAGGTTGCGCACTGGCGGCAGTTGACGAAGATGCCGGGGTGGCCGATGCAGGGGCGGTTGAAGCGCTGGTTGGATCACCGATCCAGACTTTGTTTTCCGGACCAACAGGCAAACCGGTCATCAGGTCGTAGGCTGTGCGATCTTCCCAGTGGCCACCGGCAGGGGTAACCTGCGCAGGCACCGGTCGATCATTTTCCGGTAACGACGGGTCAAATCGAGAAAACGAACGCAAGCGATAGCCTACGCTTGCTCCATTTTTGTCTGTTCGATTGAAGCCACTCTCCGGATTCAGGTATTTGCCAACATTAGCTGCCCCAAGCCAGCCCGCTCCAATCAGACTACCTTCGGTTAATACGGTGCCATCGGAAAGAGTCTCCCCCAAATGAGCCCATGCCCCATTGCTCTTTAACTGATCTCTGACGGCCTCAACATTCAAGGCGAAAGCGTTGTCTTGAGCAGTCTTTTTGGTCAAAAAATCATCGTTACTCCAAACCCCATCTTTACCAGTCCAATTGCCATTTTTATCCTGATATTTCGTCTGCTGTAGCGCATCAGGCAACATCTGATAGGCGCCCAACGCGCCATGACTGTTGACCGCACGATAGTCCCCACCGCCTTCCAGGCCTACGAGATATTCACGCAAAGCATTGGTGCCGCCGATCCGGACGGGGGTAAGAGAGGCGTCTTCGTACTTGTAGATGTTTTGTAGTACGGGATTTCGATCATCTGTAGTTACGAGATCGCTGGGACGATAGCGTCCAACGGTGCTATAACCGACCGCCTTTTGATCCACAAGCACAATCATGTCGGTCTTCGAGAAGTCGAAGTTATTTTTGTACAGGGTGTACGGATCAACCGCCACGCGCTGCATCTTGCCGTCGATTTCGGCGTAGGTGTAGGCGGACAGGTGATCGTGTACCGCAACCGTACCGACATTGCTCATGGTGCCGATGACCGTACCGGCTTTAAGGGTCAGGCCATCCAAGCCAATAGGCAGGTTACTCATGTGCCTGATGACGTATTCCACGCCATCCGTGCCCTCAATAATTGCGATTTTGTTGGCCGGCAACTTAGGATTCTCGGTCACTATTCTCAGCGTGCCGTCGACCGGAGCGCCAATGAGGACGTTTTGGTTAACCGCATGCCGTGTGGTGACATCCCTGACGGTTGGAACGCTGCTGTTTGTATCCGTTTTGCTCGGTTGCAGTTCACCGTAGATGACGTCGATACCGCCGTGGAATCGGCCGTCACGGGCGGCCCCGAAAACTTGCGCTCCCACCTCACCGCCGGTTGTGGTCAGCCGGGGAACATACGTGATACCGTTCACCACTTTGGGTGGCAGCATGTTGTTCAGCAATTGCTGAAAACTGGATGGGTTAGCCATGTGGATTCCTCAATAGGGAGAAAACGACAGGAACGGCGTGGTAGCAAACAGCTCCTTGCTCACGCGGTCAGTCAACTGGATCTCCATCACGGCGAGCTGCTTGACTTCTGGGAAAGCCAGCTCATCCTTAGGTTCATACTCGTAGGCACCAGCTGATGGCGGGTTCTTGTATGCACGCATGCCAATGATTTGGGAGTACTGCCACACGACATAGAGCTTGTCTCCGATGGCCCACATGCCCAACGGCCTTGCACGGGGGCACGCATCAAGATTGGGGCGCTCGCAGGCGCGCATGAGACTGGCATTCAGCACTTTCGGCTTGTCCTGCAAGTAAAGAAAACGAGCGCGGTCAATGTCCCAGATAAACCCGAGTTCGATCTTGCTTGCGGGTTCTGGCTCTCCGCTAAAGCGTGGTTTCCATTTGGCATTGGTCCTGAAGCTAAGTTCTATGAGTCCGGCGATTAGGCGTTGTTTGGCGGGGCCGTAAAAAGCGTCCGTCGGGCTTGCATTGACGCTAAGTCGATTTCGCGTCGTATCAGTTGGTGCAACCTTCTTAAATTCCGCATCAATTTGCCTGCTGATCGCACCACGGTCCACTTTCAAAAAGCCGAGGGCAAGCCTTTTGTTCGCCAATTCCTGATACGCCGCTGCAGGAGCGGTCACTCCGGTACCGCACCCCATTGAAGTGGAGCTTGTACTGCACGACTGCATAGGAGGTCCAAACTTGGTTGAGATCGTGGTCGAGTCGCATCGCCACCTATCTGCCCCATCCCCCCCAAAGCTACATCGCTGGTCGCTGATGGCTGGCGGCAGGGATTTGATATCGAACTTCCCATAGTTCTTCAATTGGTCGTGCGCCAACAATTGCTGCGGACTCATACTCTGAAGCACCACGCTGTCAATGCTTGCCCGCCATGTATGCATGTGGAACACTTCAAACTTGCGACCCTGTACAAACTGCATGTTCAGCGCTTCGATACCGCCGCGTTGCACCCACATATAGGGGTCGACCCATTGACCTTTATCTACAAGCAGAAAGGGCATCGCCCCGCCTGGATAAGTCGTCATGTACAAGCCGTCTGGCATTGAGGGCAGGACAACTTGACCAGAAACTGCACTTTGGCTGCTGGCCGCAGTACTGCGCTCCTGCGCATGAGCGGTTGTGTATAGGCCGAGTGCAACCGCAATGAGGACAGGTGCAGGTGCAATCGCAACAGCGCACTTTCGCAAAAAATACTTCATGCGCCGCCCCTCTCAATCCGGCGCATCGCACCAATGGGCGATCTTGATAACCACTGATTTCGTCGCCCCGACGAGTGACTTCGTCGCGTCGGCACTTCTGATGATGCAAGCAAATACACCTTACTTGCGTTCGCCGTGTGCTTGCCGGACGATCTTGGTATCGGGTTGGGGGTAGGTTGTTCTCGGCGGCCTATTTTCGGCACACCACCTTGCCAGAACCAAAATGACATGACGGTCGGCGGTGGCGCGAAGCGACCAATACTCCCATCACAGCTCACCAAAACTGGCGGCAGACACCGTGGCTTCCTGATGCCACTATTTTTATAGCTCTTCCCCATCCCACTCCCTGCTTTCCTCTTATCGTTATCTCTTCATCAGCATTGATCTCGACTTGGCGAGTCTGCTAGCTGTTTAATCATGCCACCGCCAACGCATTTCCAGTGCCGCACCCCCTGTCAGGACTAACAGGTGCGTTGTCATAGCGCGACATGCATCGGTCGCGCACGGAAAAAAATAAAGGGGTTAATTAATCTAGTTGGACGATGCTTCTTGACGGCCTGCTCCCTACATCACAGCAGACTGCGCCAGTTTGTTCAAGACTTTGGGTGCATTTGTAAGTACGCAAAGCGAGCACGATCTCTACTTCGAAAGTGCACTGCCGCGATTGCATCTATCCCTGAAGACGGACTCCACTTGACTCCCTTTTTTTCTTCTAAAAAGTGTCAGCTTTACTGGTCAGCCACATAAAAAAAGCCCCGCATCGCGGGGCTTTTTTTGTACGCTGCGTGCGCTTTTCAGTGCGACAGGATTTTGTTGAGAAAATCCTTGGTGCGCGCCTGGCGGTTTTCGGGGTGGTTGAAAAACTCGTCTTTCGAGCAGTCTTCCAGAATCCGGCCGCCTACGTCCATGAAAATGACGCGGCTGCCGACCTTGCGGGCAAAGCCCATCTCGTGGGTCACGACCATCATGGTCATGCCTTCGACGGCCAGGCCCATCATGCAGTCCAGCACCTCGCCGACCATTTCGGGGTCGAGTGCCGAGGTGGGCTCGTCAAACAGCATGGCAATCGGGTCCATGCTGAGCGCGCGGGCAATCGCCACGCGCTGCTGCTGGCCGCCCGACAGCTGGCCCGGAAACTTGTCTTTGTGCGCCATCAGGCCGACGCGGTCGAGGTATTTCAGTCCGTGTGTTTTGGCTTCATCGGCCTTGCGGCCCAGTACCTTGACCTGTGCCAGCGTCAGGTTCTCGGTAACGCTCAGGTGAGGAAACAGCTCAAAGTTCTGGAACACCATGCCCACGCGGCTGCGCAGCTTGGGCAGGTCGGTCTTCGAGTCATGCACGGCCTGGCCGTCCACGAAAATCTGGCCCTTCTGGAAGGGCTCCAGCGCGTTGATGACCTTGATCAGGGTTGACTTGCCCGAGCCGGATGGCCCGCAGACCACAACGACTTCGCCTTTTTGGATGGCGGTGGTGCAGTTGTTCAGGACCTGCACGTCACCGTACCATTTCGAAACTTCTTTCAATTCAATCATCTTGTTCTCCAGTGTGCGTCATGGTTATGTATGTTGCGTCATGGCGTCTTGATACGATTTTCAGCGAATGATGGCGATCCTGCTTTGCAGCCGTTTGACCATGAAGGACAAGCCGTAGCAGATCACAAAATACACCACCGCGGCCAGCAGGTAGGCCTCTTCGGGGCGGCCGTAAATCTTGCCGGCGGTGGTGAAGCCCTTGAGCAGATCGTAGGCGCCAATCGCATAAACCAGCGAGGTGTCCTGAAACAGGATGATGGTCTGGGTCAGCAGGATGGGCACCATGTTGCGAAACGCCTGGGGCAGGATGATCAGCCGCATGTTCTGGCCATAGGTCATGCCCAGGGCGCGCCCGGCGTTCACCTGCCCGCGCGAAATCGACTGGATGCCGGCGCGCATGATCTCGCTGAAATAAGCCGCTTCAAAGGCCACAAAGGTGATCGTGGCCGAGAGTTCGGCGCCAATGGGCCTTCCGATGATGGTGGGCACCAGCAGGAAGAACCACAGGATCACCATCACCAGCGGAATGGATCGCATACCGTTGACGTAGATGGTGGCGGGAATCATCAGCACCTGGTTGCCCGACAGGCGCATCAGCGCCAGAAGAGTGCCCAGCACAATGCCGCCCAGGGTGGCAATCATCGTCAGCTGCACGCTGAAGAAGAAGCCGTTGACGACGAACTTGGAGATGATCTCCCAGTTCAGAAAGGTCAGGTCGAGTCCCAGCATGTCAGTGCCCTCCGCCTGCGGTGCCGGCAACGATGTAGCCGGGAATCTGCACTTTTTTCTCGACCACGGCCATCACGCGGTTCACGGCAAATGCCGACATCGCGTACAGCGCCGTGACGGCGATGTAGATCTCGACGCCGCGAGAGGTCTCTTCCTGGGCCTGCATGGCGAACATCGTGAGTTCGGCAATGGACACCGCGAACGCCACCGAGGAATTTTTCAGCAGGTTCATCGACTCGCTGGTGAGCGGCGGGATGATGATGCGAAAGGCCATCGGCAAAATCACATAGCGGTAGGTCTGGGCCGTGGTGAAGCCCAGGGCCATGCCGGCATAGCGCTGGCCGCGCGGCAGGGCCTGCACGCCGGCGCGCACCTGCTCGGCGATACGGGCGGAGGTAAAGAACCCGAGGGCGAGCACCACCAGGACGAAACCCGGGACTTCCTTCATCGGGGGGATCACCTTGGGCACCACGAAGTACCAGAGAAAAATCTGGACCAGCAGCGGAATGTTGCGAAACAGCTCCACCCACGCATTGCCAAGCCGTACCAGCCACGGGCTGTTGGGCAGGGTCCGGCAGGTCCCCATCAGGGCGCCTATCAGCATCGCCACGACCCACGCCAGGCCCGCGACGGACAGCGTCCAGCCCCAGGCATTAAACATCCACTCCAGATAGGTGCGACCGCTCCCATCGTCGTTTAAAAAAACTTTCCAATCCCAGCTCATGGCAACTCCAGCCTGTTGTTGTACTTCGGTGACTCTTTGCGCTTGACTAAACAACAAACCCCGCCAGAACAGTCCCCGGCGGGGTTTGTGATCTCAGTGGCCGGAATTACTTCTTGGCGTAGTCTTCCATGGGTTTGTCATTGGGCGCATTCCAGGCAGCCTTGGTGCTCTCGCTGGCGGCATAGCCCACTTTGGTGTTTTTCGGGGGAATCGGCTGCATGAACCACTTCTCCCACAGCTTGGCAATTTCACCCGACTTCATCATGGCCTTGACCGTGTCGTCACCGAGTTTTTTGAAGGCGGGGTCGTCCTTGCGGATCATGATGGCGATGGGCTCCACGCTGAGCACTTCACCGACGATCTTGAAGTCGGCCGGGTTCTTGGCGGTGGCAATATTGCCGGCCAGGATGGCGCCGTCCATCACGAAGGCGTCGGCACGACCGGACTCCAGCAGCAGGAAGCTGTCGGAGTGGTCCTTGCCGAAAACTTCCTTGAAGTCGATGCCGCTGGCGCGCTCATTCTTGCGCAGCGTTTGCACCGAAGTCGTGCCGGTGGTGGTTGCCACGTTCTTGCCATTGAGCTGGACAATTGAGGTGATGCCGGAGTTGGCTTTCACGGCGATGCGGACCTCTTCGACGAAGGTCGTTGGCAGAAAAGACACATCCTTGGCGCGGGTGGCGTTGTTGGTGGTCGAGCCGCACTCGATGTCCACCGTACCGTTTTGCACCAGCGGGATGCGGTTTTGCGAGGTGACAGGCTGGTATTTGACTTCCAGCTTGCGGCCCACGGCCTTTTCCAGGTCGGCGATGACGCGCTGGCAGATCTCGACGTGGTAACCGGTGTACTTGCCATCGCCCAGCGTGTAAGACAGTGCCCCGGAAGAATCACGAACCCCCATGGTCACCACGCCCGAAGCCTTGACCTTGGCGATGGTGTCGGTAGCCTGGGCGATGGCCCCGCCGGTTGCGAACAAGGCGATGGACAGAGCGGCTAGTTTGAGTTTCATGGAATCTCCTGTGTTGAAATGAAACGGTGAGTAGATACTATTTTAGAGAGTTGGATACAAGGCCATGCCTAGGTTTACCCGGCTCTCGCAGCGGCTCAGGCGGGACGGACACAGGGGACCGCGCCTGAAAATACTGCCTTGAAAGCCTCGGTACAAACGACGATTTCCGTAGCTTCCAAAACGGTGCATGTATAAAAATCCAGCGCTATCAATTTCATATGTAAGCAGTCTTTATGCCACACCTTAGCCGGGCTCCCTGATTTTCAACCCGGGCATGCAGCGAGCGTCGCGGTGCGGAGCCGGCAGCGGGCAAGCCGCGGGACCGCCAACCTCCAGACGGCCTCATGCCACCAAGCGGCGCTGCATCCCGTCGGAAAGCGGATGTTCGAGCGGGGTCCAGGATGCGGGGGCAGCAGGGCTTGGGAATTCGGTCATGGTCAAAATTTGAAGGTGACGCACTGTAAGTTTGCGGGTGCAAAAACACCAATGCTGTTTGAGTGGACAACTATGCATTTTATTTATAACCACTAAGGGTTGCTACCTAGTACTTCGACACAGAGGTATCGGAACACAATGAAAGCGATGGATTCGGGCCCAGGCCTAGGCGCAAACCGCAGACATAGCCGTAGCTATGGCGAGGATTTGCAACGACGGCATGGGTTCGAAGGCGCGCTTTCATGTTTCGATATTTCTGGGTCGAAGTACTGGGCTGCCCAGGCTATCGGGTCGGTGGCTGGATTCCACCCCGGCCCGCCGCTTTGTCCCGGGGGCCGGTTGAGGTCTGTAAATAGGTCCACAGGGCCTGCGCATGGCTTTTGGCCGCCTCTTTGGAAGTGGGCCGTGCGCGGTAAAGACGGACATCCATGGTCATCTCCAGGTTGCCGCCCGCGCTCACCAGCTTTTTGGCCCGGAGCTCTTTCCTGACGGCGCTGAGCGGCAAAAAGGCGATGCCGTGCCCCTCGAGCGCCATGGCCTTCAAGCCCTCGGCCATGTCGGTTTCATACACCCGGTCCAGGTGAATCGCGGTACTGGACTGCTTGAGGATCAGGTCGACCACCCGCCCCAGATAGGCGCCGGGCGCGTAGCCCAGGTAGGGCAAGGGCTGCCCGGCTCGCCCCGGCAGGCTGAACTCGGGCTCGCCGGCGGCATTGGCCTTCACAAACGGCGCGAGCACTTCCTGGCCCAGCGACACCATCTCGTAGCGCTCAGGGTCCAGCTGGAACGGCTGGGAATCATGGTGGTAGGCAATCAGGAGATCGCAACTGCCTTCCACCAGCCGCATCACCGCGTCATGCACGTTGAGTGCGATCAGCCGGCTTTTGATCGGGCCGAACTTCTCGCGCAGGCTGCTGACCCACGCCGGGAAGAAGGTGAAGGCCAGCGTGTGCGGCACGGCGAACTCGATGACATCCTGCCCGGCCGAGGTGTGGCCGCGCAGCATGGCGCGGGTGGACTGCAGGCCCTGCAGCATTTCCAGCGACTGGCTGTACAGCGTCTCGCCGGCAGGCGTCAGGCGCGTGGGATAGGAGCTTCTGTCAACCAGGTCGGTGCCGGCCCAGGCTTCGAGCGCCTGGATGCGCCGCGAAAAGGCCGGCTGGGTCACATGACGCAGTTGGGCCGAGCGGCTGAAACTGCGGGTTTCAGCAAGACTGACGAAATCTTCCAGCCATTTGGTTTCCATGGACCTAGCGACCGCAGTTGGACGCGCCCGAGTGGGCCGTCATGGTGTGCGCGGGCAAGGCGCGACGAGGCAGCAGGCACTTGCCTGCAAGGAGAAGCAACGCCGCCAGCGTGCGCCAGGACGGCTCAATCGGGCGTGTAGCGCTCTCAACCAAACGGCGAGGTTGTTCAAAGTCACTGGTGTGGTTGCTCATGCAAGCTCCAAAAGGCAATCAAGCGGTCAACTACGGCCGCTAGGTCCTTGGATTATGCGAGCCCCGCGAGGACCCGGCGCTACGGGGATTCCCATGGGCCCCGGCGCCCGGAGGGGTGGCAGGGTCTTGCGGATCTGCAGTCAGCTATCAATTAAATAGCAAACTTCCGCCGCTACATGCCGATGAATTGCCGATTTACGCGTAAGCCTCTGAGGAATTCTGCTGCAGCGCCCACATGCGCGCATAAGCACCTTCCATCTCGAGCAACTGAGCGTGCGTGCCGCGCTCCACAATGCGCCCGCTGTCCATCACCAGAATCTCGTGCGCCTCGACGACGGTGGAAAGCCGGTGCGCGATGACCAGCGTGGTCTTGTTCTGCGCGGCGGTGCGCAGTTCGGCCTGGATGGCGCGCTCGTTGGCCGAATCCAGCGCCGAGGTGGCCTCGTCAAAAATCACCACCGGCGGGTTTTTCAGCAGCGTGCGGGCGATGGCCACGCGCTGCTTTTCGCCGCCCGACAGCTTGAGCCCGCGCTCGCCCACCATGGTCTTGTAGCCCAGCGGCGTGGAGGCAATGAAGTCGTGGATGCGCGCCGCCCGGGCCGCCTCCTCCACCTCGGCGTGGCTGGCGCCCGGCTTGCCGTAGGCAATGTTGTACTCCACCGTGTCGTTGAAGAGCACCGTGTCCTGCGGCACGATGCCGATGGCCTGGCGCACGCTGGTCTGGGTGACGTGCCTGATGTCCTGCCCGGCAATGGTGATGCGGCCGCCCTCGTGCGGGTTGCTCACGTCGTAGAAGCGGAACAGCAGGCGCGCCAGCGTCGATTTGCCGGCGCCCGACGACCCCACCACGGCCACCGTCTTGCCCGGCGGTATTTCAAAGCTGACCTTGTGCAGGATGGGGCGGGCCGGCTCGTAGGCAAAGCTGACATTTTCAAAACGCACCGCCGGCGACGCGTCGATGCGAAGCGGCAGCGCCGAAGGCTCGTCGGCGATTTCCCGCTCCCGCTCCATCAGCGTGAACATCTTGTCCAGGTCGGTCAGGCTCTGCTTGATCTCGCGGTAGATCACGCCCAGAAAACCGAGCGGAATATAAAGCTGGATCATGAAGGCGTTGACCATCACCAGGTCGCCCAGCGTCATGCGGCCATCGACCACGCCCTGCGTGGCGCGCCACAGCATGGCCATCAGCCCGATCGCAATGATCAGCTGCTGCCCGGTGTTGAGCAGGCTCAGGGTGTTCTGGCTCTTGATGGCGGCCTTGCGGTAGCGCTTGAGGTTCTCGTCGTAGCGCGCGGCCTCAAATTCCTCGTTATTGAAGTACTTGACGGTTTCGTAGTTCAGCAGCGAGTCGATGGCTCGGCTGTGGGCCGATGAGTCCAACTCGTTCATGGTCTTGCGGAACTGCGTGCGCCAGTTGGTCACCGTGACCGTGAAGAAGATATAGAACACCAGCGCGATGCCGGTGATGGCGGCAAACCAGACGTCAAACTTGACGCCCAGCAGGGTCAGCACCAACGTGACCTCGATCAGCGTCGGGATGATGCTGTACAGCGAGTAGGAGATGAGCGAATGCACGCCGCGCGTGCCGCGCTCGATGTCGCGCGTCATGCCGCCGGTCTGGCGCTCGAGGTGAAAACGCAGGCTCAGCGCATGCAGATGCCGGAACACTTCCAGCGAAATGCGCCGGGCCGCGCCTTCCGTGGCCTTGGCAAACACCAGCTCACGCAGCTCGGTGAACAGGGTGGTCGACAGGCGAAGCAGGCCATAAGCCAGCAGCAGCGCGGCCGGCACCACCAGCACGGCCTGCACATCGCCGGGCTTGAAGCTCATGGCGTCGACCAGGTTTTTCAGCAGCAGCGGCACGCCCACATTGGCCAGCTTGGCGCCCACCATGAAGGCCAGGGCCGCCACGACGCGCCATTTGTACTCCCACAAATACGGGAAAAGCCGCTTCAGCGTCCCCAGGTCCGAGCGCCCCGCGGCGGCCGGCGGGGAGCCGGCCGGAGCAGGCAGGTGAAGGGAAGAATCGACAGTGGAAGCTCGGGAGCGCATGAGTGACAATCGTGGCAAGAGCCCGATGGGCTCCTGGTTGTTTAAATTCCTACACAAGATTGTGCCTATGTCTTTCGAATCAAGCGCCAACCCGGGTATACACGCCAAAGCCGCCGCAGCGGCGGCCGCTGAGGCCGCCGAGGCTGCAGACGCCCTCAGCGTCCTGTTGCCCACCGACAAGGAACTCGTTCTCAAGGTGATTCCGATGCCGGCCGACTGCAACGCCAATGGCGACATTTTTGGCGGCTGGGTCATGGCCCAGGTCGACCTGGCGGGCTCCGTGGTACCGGCGCGCCACGCGGGCGGGCGCCTGGCGACCGTGGCGGTCAACCAGTTCATCTTCAAGCAGCCGGTCCGGGTGGGCGACATCCTGTCTTTCTTTGCCAGCCTCACCCGCATCGGCACGACCTCGATCACGGTGCAGGTCGAGGTGTATGCCGAGCGCTTTCGCGCACAGGGCCGCTACATCAAGGTCACCGAGGCCAGCCTGACCTACGTGGCGATCGACGATTTCGGCAAGCCGCGCAAGATTGCCAGCACCTGACCTCCCGCCCCCCGCTCCTTCCCGCTTTTCCCTTCTCCCCTTCTCCCCTTCTCCATTTGCTCCAATACGGTTCAGTCCAGGACCCGTGAAGCTCCCTCCCCTTCCGGGGGWGGGTTGGGGTGGGGGCCAGCGACGGCCAGCCAAGCACGGCGGCCCGACGCCCACGCCATGAGCCCCCATCCCGGCCTTCCCCCAGCGGGGAAAGGAGATGATCGGCACTGCACGCGCTGTGCTAACTGAATGAACCGTATGCCATTTGCTCGCGCAAAATGGCACCATGACCCAACCCGTCGAAGCCATGGCGATCCTTGCCTGCAAGAACAGGAAATGCTGGACGAACTGGCTGGCCAGGCACCATGCCAGCAGCCCGGGCGTCTGGCTGCAGATGGCCAGGAAGGATTCGGGCCTGGCGTCCATCTCCCACGCCGAAGCGCTGGAAGCGGCCTTGTGCCAGGGCTGGATAGACGGCCAGCGCAAAAGCCTGGACGCGCAATACTTCCTGCAGAAATTCACGCCGCGCCGGGCCAGGAGCATCTGGTCCAAAATCAACCGTGAGAAGGCATTGGCGCTGCTGGCTGCCGGGCACATGCAAGCCGCCGGCCTGGCCGAGATCGAACGCGCCAAAGCCGATGGCCGCTGGGATGCGGCCTATGACGGGCAAGCAAAGGTGACCGTCCCTGACGACCTGGCAGCCTTGCTGGCCAAGGAGCCCCAGGCGAAAGCCTTTTTTGAAACCCTCGACTCACGCAACCGCTATGCCATCTTGTTTCGGCTCCAGACGGCGAAAAAGCAGGAGACCCGGGAGCGCCGCCTCCTGCAATTCGCAGGGATGCTGAGCCGCGGAGAGAAAATTTATCCCTGAACGGGCCCCCGCCGGCCTGCAGCGAAGGCCTCAGCCCCCGACACGCTGGGAGACGAACTCACCCTCGTAGCCTTTGGCCAGCGACAGCTTCTCGGCCTCGGTGAGCACCTTGCCCGCCAGCTGGAAGATGCCCTGCTCCTCGTCCTCCAGGTGGTGATGGATCTTGTGGTGCAGCTCTTTCGCCGTGGCCAGCCAGCCCGGTGACGTGAAATCCGTTGCTTCCAGCTGCTCCACCATCTCGTCCATCTCATGATGCTCTGCGATACCGTGGCGCGATGGCGCCTGTGTCATGTCGTGGGCAATCAGCGGCACATAGAAAAAGCGCTCCTCGGCGGCCGCGTGGGCCGCCAGCTCCTGCTTGAGCTCCCGGAAGAGACTGTGCCTTTCGGGGCTGTCGCCCTCGGTCTTGATCAGGTGGTCCACCAGGCCTCGCTGGGTTTCGTGGCTGATGCGCAGTGCTTCAAAGATATTCATCCGGCAATTGTCCGGACCCTGCCTGTCCGCGCGTGTAGGCAAATGGCGGTTTTTGCCTACAGAGGATTCGACGCCGGCCTGCAAATCAGCTATCAATTTAATAGCTTAATCCCTCGAAAAAACGGTATCAAAACCGTTTTTACGATAAAAATCATTTTTTTAAAGCAAAGTTGTCCAAACGCGCTAAATTAAGGTCTATGAAACAAGTTCTCATCCTCGGCGGCACCGGTTTTGTGGGCCGCCATGTCTGCGAGAAATTGGCCCAGCTTCAATGCCGCGTGACCGTGGCGACACGCCGGATTGACAACGCCCGCCACCTCCAGACGCTGCCAATGCTGGACGCGATCGAGATCGATGTGCATGACACCGCCGCCCTGACATCCCTGCTGGCCGGGCATGACGCGGTGGTGAACCTGATCGCCATCCTGCACGGCACGGAGGCCGCGTTTGAAAAAGCCCACGTGCAGTTGCCGCTGGCGCTGGTGCGTGCGTGCGAGGCCGCTGGTTTGCGGCGCATTGTTCACATCAGCGCGCTCGGCGCGTCCATCAGCTCGGCATCGATGTACCAGCGCAGCAAGGCCCGCGGCGAGGCCGTTCTGCTCAGTGCCGGGCTGGATGTGACGCTGCTGCGCCCGAGCGTGATCTTTGGCGCCGAAGACAAATTCCTCAACACCTTTGCCCGGCTGCAAAAGCTGTTTCCGGTGGTCCCGCTGGCCGCCAGCCAGGCGCGCTTCCAGCCGGTCTGGGTGGAAGACGTGGCCAGCGCCGTGGTGCGCTGCCTGCAGGACGGCGGCTCCATTGGCCAGGTCTACGAAGCCTGCGGGCCCGACGTGTTCACGCTGCGGCAGCTGGTGGAGCTGGCGGGCCGCTATGCCGGCATCGATGGCGGGAAGGGCCGGCCGGTCATCGCACTGCCGGCACCGCTGGGACGCCTGCAGGCGCGCCTGATGGAACTGCTGCCCGGCGAGCCCCTGCTCAGCCGCGACAACCTGGACGCCATGCAAACCGACAATGTGGCCAGCGGCAAGCTGCCCGGCCTGAAGGCGCTGGGCATCACGCCCACCGCCCTGAGTGCCATCGCCCCGTCCTACCTGGGCAGGCAGGGCCTGCGCGGCGGCCTGACGGCCAAGCGCAAGACGGCTGGAAGGTCTTGAAGGCCCCCACGCCTGAATGGCCCCCACGGTCGCTCACTGCGTGTAGCTCCCTGCCCCCCGAGGGGGCCGCTGCGCCTGCGGTCTGGCAAAGCCAGTCCCGCGGCCCCTGCTGGGATGAAGAGCCCCCACGCTTGTCACTGCGTGTACTGCGCTGCCCCCCGAGGGGGCCGCTGCGCCTGCGGCCCGGCAAAGCCGGTTCCGCGGCCCCTGCTGGCTGGAGAGCTACCACTTCATGTTCGCTCACTGCGTGTAGCATCAATCCGGCGATTTTTTTGCATCAATGGTGTACTGGCGTACCTGTAGCATCGCCTGTCGTTTCATTGTGACCTTCATCGTCAGCAGATCGGGGATTTCCATGCTCAAGCTCTATATCGGCAACAAAAACTACTCTTCCTGGTCCATGCGGCCCTGGGTGCTGCTCAGGCAGGCCGGCATTCCTTTTGAAGAAATCAAGGTGCGCTTTGATTCGTTTGACGCCGGTTCGGGCTTCAAGCAAAAGATCAGCAGCGTGAGCCCGGTGGGCAAGGTGCCGGCCCTGGACGACGGTGGGTTTGTGGTGTGGGACAGCCTGGCGATCGCCGAATACCTGGCCGAGCGCTTCCCTGACAAAAACCTCTGGCCCCAGGACCTGCAGGCACGCGCCCGGGCGCGCAGCATCTGCGCCGAGATGCACAGCGGCTTTGGCGCCCTGCGCTCGGCCTGCCCCATGAACATTGAGGCCAGCCTGCCCGAAGTGGGCCAGCTGATCTGGCGCGACAAGCCCGGCGTGCGCGCCGACGTGCAGCGCCTCATCGCCATGTGGAGCGAGCTGCTGGCGCAGCATAAAAACGTTCAGAAGCCCATGCTTTTTGGTGAGTTCAGCATCGCTGATGCGTTCTTCGCCCCAGTCTGCATGCGCCTGAAAAGCTACGCCCTGCCTGTTCCTGCTGAGATCACGGCCTACATCCAGCGCCTGAGCGCCCTGGCTGGCGTGAAAGCCTGGACCGACGACGCGCTGGCTGAAAACGATTTCCGCGATTTTGAAGAACCGTATCGGATCAAACGCTGATCCACAGAAAGCAAGCCTTCTCATGGTCACCATTTACCTGCGCTACGTACTCGATGCCACCAAGCTCAAGGAATTTGAGCACTACGGCAAACTGTGGATTCCGCTGGTCGAAAAATTCGGCGGAAAACACCACGGCTATTTCATGCCCAGCGAAGGGGCCAACAACATCGCGCTGGCGCTGTTTACCTTTGACAGCCTGGCCGCCTACGAAAGCTATCGCCAGCGCTCCTTTGAAGATGCGGACTGCCAGGCCGCCTTCAAATACGCAGAAGCCACCGGCTGCATCATCAGTTACGAACGCAGCTTTTTCCGCCCCGTGTTTTCCTGACCCCACCCGCAGGAGCGAAGAGATATGTCGCTCGCGTGAGCGCGCTGCCCGGCGTCAAGGCGTGGATTGACGATGCACTGGCGGAAAAAGACTTCCGGGACTTCCTGGACTTCAAGGAGCCGTACCGCCTGGTACCAGGCCCCGATCCTGTCTGATTGCGCAGTCCCGATTTATGGCCTAGCATGAATTTTCCCGTCAACAACTTCAAGCGAGGGGTTCATCATGATTCGACTGGCCTGGTTGTCTTCAGTCGCAAGCGCGGCTTTTCTGGTCGCGGCCTGCGGCGGAGGCGATGGCGGCACGGCAACACTGACAACTTCCGAGCCGATCGACAAATACGTTGGCAACTGGACCAACTGCCAGGCCACCGTCGTTAGCGGCGTCAATGTCTCCGCCCTGACGAGCTTCACGGCCACCAAGATCAACGCGACCCATGGATCCTTCACGACGACGGTCACCATTTTTGCCACCTCCAGCTGCGACGTTGTCAAGCTCTCGGGTCCCACCGCGGTCCCGAAACTCTCGGGAAGCGTGGCCATCGACAGCCCGGGATCGGGGCCCTCCGGGTCTGACAGGATCACCATCACGCCGTCGACCCTCCCGAGCTTCAAGGACCTCGCGCTCGTCACCGGCGGCCTGTTGCAGTTTGGCGATGCGGGCAGTGCCAAGGACGCCCAGGGCTATCCCACAGCCCTGGACAGCAGCTTCATCCTGATCAAGCAGCCGTGAGCAGAAGGGCCGCGCGGCCGCCCCTGCCGCGTGGGCCGGGCAAGGCCTACACTTCGGTCATGCAGATTTACATGGTCGGCGGTGCGGTGCGCGATGCCTTGATGGGCCTGACGGTGCAGGACCACGATTGGGTGGTGGTGGGCGCAACGCCCGAGGACCTGGTAGCCCTGGGCTATCAGCCGGTGGGCAAGGATTTCCCGGTGTTTCTGCACCCTGAAACCCGCGAAGAGTACGCGCTGGCACGCACCGAGCGCAAGACCGCGCGCGGCTACCACGGCTTTGTGGTGCATGCCGATCCGGACGTCACGCTCGAGCAGGATCTGGCACGGCGCGATCTCACCATCAATGCCATCGCGGCTCCGGCCCGTTCGGCAGGCGCCGCAACCGGCGCCACACCCGCCTTTGAAGCTGATTTTGCGGCACTGATCGACCCGTATGGCGGCCAGCGGGACATTCGGGCCAAGGTCTTGCGGCACGTAACCGACGCCTTCCGCGAGGACCCGGTGCGCATTCTGCGGCTGGCCCGCTTTGCCGCCCGGTTTGCGGATTTTTCCGTGGCGCCCGAAACCCTGGCGCTGATGCGGGACATGGTGGAGGACGGCGAAGTCGATGCGCTGGTGCCCGAGCGCGTCTGGCAGGAGCTGGCCCGCGGCCTGATGGAAGACAAGCCCTCGCGCCTCTTTGACGTGCTGCGCGACTGCGGCGCATTGCACAGGCTGCTGCCGGAAGTCGCCAGGCTCTGGGGCGTGCCGCAGCGCGCCGAACACCACCCCGAGGTCGACACCGGCGTCCACCTGATGATGGTGATGGACATGGCGGCGCAACTCCAGACATCCTTGCCCGTGCGCTTTGCCTGCCTGTGCCACGACCTGGGCAAGGGCACGACCCTGGCGCCTGGCGCCGGTGTCATGCCGGCGCAGGGAGGCACACCCCAGTCGCCGGAATTCTGGCGCATGAAAATGGAGGCCGACCCCCAGCTGGGACGCCACGTCGGCCATGAGGAGCGCAGTGCGCGCCTGCTCAAGGGCGTATGCGAGCGCCTGCGCGTGCCGGTGGAATGCCGCGAGCTGGCCGACGTGGTGGCACGCGAGCACGGCAACATTCACCGCAGTGCCGGGTTCGGCGCGGCGGCCGTGGTGCGCCTGCTGGAGCGCTGCGATGCCTTTCGCAAGCCCCAGCGCTTTGCCGACGTGCTGCTGGCCTGCGAGTGCGACGCCCGCGGCCGTCTCGGGTATGAGCATTCGCCGTATCCCCAGCGCCAGCGGCTGCTGGATGCCCTCGCCGTCGCCCAGTCTGTTGCCACGCACCAGGTAGCCGCCGACGCACAGGCCGCCGGGCAGGATGGCAGGCAGATTGGCGAGATGATTCGCCAGGCGCGCGTGGCTGCGGTGGGCAAGAACCCCGGCTTTTTTGCTGCGGGCACTTCCGAGTAACTCCGAGTAACCCCGAGCGACCGAGTGACCTGCTACCTCTAACGAAAAAAACACAAAAAACAAAAACGAAGACGAAAAAGCGAAGCTGGCCTACATCCATGTCACAAGGGTTTTGCTAAGGTGAGTACTGATGCAGTTCTTCCATCCACCCCTGCAAATGGGCTCGCCCCGCCTGCCCCTGATCGGGCCGCAGACCGCGCTTTTTCTCGATTTCGACGGGACACTGGCCGACCTGGCGCCGCTGCCCGGCGCCGTGCAGCTGACCGCGGAATTGATCCCCACCCTGACCCAGCTCGCAGTCCGGCTGAATGGCGCGCTGGCCATCGTGTCCGGGCGCACCCTCACGGACCTCGACCGGTTTCTAGAACCCCTGCAGCTGGCCGCGGCGGCCGAGCACGGGTCACAACGCCGCCAGGCGAATGGCCAGGTCATCAGCGCCGCCGCCCCTGATCTGCAGGAGGTGGTGCGCCGGGCCGCGGCGCTGGCCGCACGCCATCCCGGCCTGCACCTCGAAATCAAGTCCGCGGCCGTCGCCCTGCACTACCGCCAGGCCCCCGACCTCGAAACGCTGGTGCTGCGGGTCATGCGGGAAGCGGCCAACAGCACACCGGGCGCAGAATTGCTGCATGGCAAGTGTGTGTTTGAAATCAAACCGGCCGGCGTCAGCAAGGGAACGGCCATTGAGGCTTTCATGGGAGAAATGCCGTTTATGGGCCGCCTGCCCCTGTTCGCGGGCGACGATGTGACCGACGAAGCCGGGTTCTCCGTCGTGCAGTTCCTCGGCGGCCAGGGCATCAAGGTCGGCGAAGGCGTCACGCTGGCCAGGCACCGTTGCGCGGCGCCGGCCGTACTGCGGCAGTGGCTGCAGGCCGCCTGCCAGGAATCGGACCACTGGCGTGGGACCAGCCCATGACGGCCCCGAACGACTCCGCGCGCTTTGTACCGCCCGCCGAACCCTCGCTCGCGATGGGCGTGATCGGCAACTGCGCGTTCAGCGCGCTGATCGACATCCGCGGGCGCATTGTCTGGTGCTGCCTGCCGCGCTTCGACGGCGACCCGGTGTTCAACGCATTGCTGCAGCCCGGCACCGGCCGGATCGATGGCAACACGCCCTCTGCCGAAACGCTGCCCAGCGCTTTTTCCATTGAGATCGAGGATTTTGCCGAATCCAGGCAGTGGTATGAGCCCAATACCGCCGTGCTGCGTACCCAGTTGTTTGACAAAAACGGGCAAGGCATAGAAATCACCGATTTCGCGCCGCGTTTTTTCAGCCGCTCGCGTTTCTTCCGGCCCCTGACGCTGGTGCGGCGCGTGCGCCCCCTCTCTGGTGCGCCGCGCATTCGCGTCTCGCTCGACATTCGTTTTGACTGGGGCCGGCGTGCACCGCTGATCACCCAGGGCAGCAACCACCTGCGTTATGTGGGAGATGCGATGACGCTGCGGCTGAACACGGACGCTCCGCTGTCGCACCTGCTGGCCCGCCAGCCTTTCGTGCTGACCCGCGAGCACAACTTCCTGCTGGGCGCCGACGAGTCGCTGGCAGAGGGCATTGCGGACACAGCGCGGCTGTTCGAGCAGGAGACCGTGTCGTACTGGCGCAAATGGAGCCAGCGCCTGCACATTCCGCTGGAATGGCAGGAAGCGGTGATACGCGCGGCGATCACGCTCAAGCTGTCCCTCTTCGAAGACACCGGCGCCATTGTTGCGGCCATGACCACCAGCATTCCCGAGGCGCCGGGCAGCCAGCGCAACTGGGACTACCGTTTTTGCTGGTTGCGCGATGCTTTTTTTGTGGTGCGCGCCCTCAACGGCCTGTCGGAGGTCGGCACCATGGAGGACTACCTGCGCTGGCTCAGCAACGTGGTGGTGCAGGCCAACGGCGGGCACATCCAGCCGCTGTATGGCATTGGCCTGGAGCGCGAGTTGCCCGAGTCGGTGATGGACCATCTGGGCGGCTACCGCGGCATGCGGCCCGTGCGTGTGGGCAACCAGGCGCAGGAGCATTTCCAGCATGACGTGTATGGCAATGTGGTGCTCGGTGCGGCGCAGGCCTTTCACGACCACCGCCTGCTGCACCGAGCCGGACTGGCCGAGTTCCAGCGGCTGGAGGCGGTGGGCGAGCAGGCCGCGCGCACCTACGACCAACCCGACGCCGGCATGTGGGAGCTGCGCACGCGCGCGCGCGTCCACACCTCGTCGGCCCTGATGTGCTGGGCGGCCTGCGACCGGCTGGCCAAGATCGCCCTGGTGCTCAAGCTGCCCGAGCGGGCGGCTTACTGGCAGGACCATGCACAGCGCATGCAGGAGAACATTTTGCGGAAGGCCTGGAGCGAGGAACGCCAGGCCTTTGCCGAGAGCTTTGGCGGCCGCGACCTGGACGCCAGTGTGCTGCTGATGATTGAAGTGGGCTTCATCGACCCGAAAGATCCGCGCTTCATTGCCACCGTCGACGCGCTGGAAACCCATTTGTGCGACGGCCCCTACATGCGCCGCTACGAAGCCCCCGATGATTTCGGCAAGCCCGAGACCGCCTTCAACATCTGCACCTTCTGGCGCATTGATGCGCTGGCGCGGATTGGGCGCAAGGCGCAGGCGCGCGAGATTTTTGAAACCATGCTGGCGGCGCGCAACCATGTGGGCCTGCTGTCCGAAGACACGCACCCGACCACGGGCGAGATGTGGGGCAACTTTCCGCAAACCTACTCCATGGTGGGCATCATCAATGCGGCGGTCCGGCTCTCGGCGCCTTGGGATTCACAGATATGAACACCCCCGTTGAGGACTCACTGCGTGTAGCCTCCTCCCCCCTTGCAGGGGGCGGCGCCTGCGGGCCGGCGAAGCCGGACCAGCGGCCCCTGCTGAGTCGATCCGGCTCCCGAAAATATGCACACCCCCGTCGGCGGCTCACTGCGTGTAGCTCCTGCCCCCCTTGCAGGGGGCGGCGCCTGCGGGCCGGCGAAGCCGGACCCGCGGCCCCTGCTAAGCGTAGCAAGATCACTTCATCGATGAACGCGCTTTTTCCGCCGGGCCGCCCCAAGGAAAAAACGGCCCCCTCGGAGGGCAACGCAGTACACGAAGTGACAAGCGTGGGGGCCATGTCATGAGCCGGCTTGTCGTGGTGTCCAACCGCGTGGCCGATCCGCGCAAGACGGCTGCCGGTGGGCTGGCCGTGGCGCTGGGCGATGCGCTCAATGCCACGGGTGGACTCTGGTTTGGCTGGAGCGGCACCGTCGTCGAAGGGGGTGCGCCGGGGGAAGGCGAGCTGCATGTGCAGCAGGCGGGCAACGTCAAGCTGGCCACCGTGGACCTGTCCGCCGACGACCATGCCGGCTATTACCTGGGCTACAGCAATGGCGTGCTCTGGCCGGTGTTTCACTACCGGATCGACCTGGCGCGCTTTGACGCCGGCTACATCCGCGCCTATCGCCGCGTCAACCAGCTGTTTGCGCGCAAGCTGATGACGCAGCTGCGGCCGGACGACATCATCTGGGTGCATGACTACCACCTGATTCCGCTGGCGGCCGAGCTGCGCGCCATGGGCGCCACCCAGCGCATCGGTTTTTTCCTGCACATTCCCCTGCCGCCGCAGCAGGTGCTGGCGGCCATTCCCCAACATGAATGGCTGATGCGGGCCATGTTTGCCTACGACCTGTTGGGCTTTCAGAGCGATGCCGACCTGCAAAACTTTTCGCGCTATGTGCAGGCCGAGGCCGGCGCCGAGGACCTGGGCGACAACCGGTTTCGCGCTTTCAACCGCACCGTGCGGGCAGGCTCCTTCCCGATTGGCATTGACGTGGATGAATTTGCCGCGCTCACCCACGCCAAGGAAGGGAACGACATGTACGAGCGCATGAGGGACGAATACTCCCGGCGCAAACTGTTGCTGGGCGTGGAACGCCTGGACTACTCAAAAGGCCTGCCCCAGCGCCTGCGCGCTTTCAAGGGCCTGCTTGAAAAATACCCGGAAAACATCCGCAGCGCCACGCTGATCCAGATCGCCTCACCGAGCCGCGAAGACATGGGCACCTACACCGACCTGCTGCAGGAGCTCGAGAGCCTGTGCGGTGCCATCAACGGCGACTTTGGCGAGTTGGACTGGATGCCCGTGCGCTACATGCACCGCAACGTGGCACGCAAACGCCTGCCCGGCCTCTACCGCGTGGCGCGCGTGGCGCTGGTCACGCCGCTGCGCGACGGGATGAACCTCGTGGCCAAGGAGTTCATTGCCGCGCAGGACCCGGCCGATCCGGGGGTTCTGGTGCTGTCGCGTTTTGCCGGCGCCGCCGAACAGCTGAAGGAAGCCCTGCTGGTGAACCCCTACGATACGGACGGCACGGCAGACACCATCCAGCACGCCCTGCGGATGCCGCTTCAGGAGCGGCAGGGACGGCACCAGAAGCTGCTGAAAAATATCCGTGAGCAGGATGTGCACTGGTGGCGCAAGACATTCCTCGACACGCTGCGCGAAGCCGAAAGTGACTAGCCAGGTGACCAGCCTTTTACCTGACCTTTTTCAGGGACACCGCCGCTTGCAGCAGAAACCGAAGCAGAAAGTTCAGGACACGATATAGGCGGCAGCAGCGCTGGAAAAAAGCGTTCCGTCCGCCCCCAGAAACTCCATGCGCGTATTGGCCACCCGCGACCCCAGGCGCAACACCTCGGCCCGCAGTTCAAAATGCTCGCTGATGCCCGGGCGCAAATAATCCACCCGCAGGTCAATGGTTCCCAGCCTGGAAAACCGGTGCAGGCGCTGCAGCGGGGTCTCGTCCATGTGTCGCGCGCCGATGGCCGCCATCACCGCGAGCCCGCCCATGGCATCCAGGCCGGCGCTGATCACGCCGCCGTGAACGCGGTTGTGGGCGTAGTGGCCCACCAGTTCATGCCGCATGTCAATGCGTGCCGTGACCCGCTGGGGCTGGATTGACGTGATCTTCAGGCCCAGCGTCTGGTTGAAAACAATTTTCTCCTCGAAGATGGTTTTCAGGCCGGTGATGAACTCTTCTTCAAATTCTAAAACTGAAGGCTCGGGATTGGGATTGGGATTGGGGTGGGGTGAAGATCGGGTCATGGGTTGATTGTCATGCAGTCGGGTCGCGCGCGCGCTCGAGCAGCAGCTCCCGCTCCCGCAGGTTGCCGGCCAGCTGCGCCGCCCGCTCGAATTCGGCCCGCGCCTCGTCAAGGCGGCCCAGCTTGGCGAGCAGATCCCCGCGCACGCCGGGCAGCCATTGATAAGCCTGCAGCGACGGCTCCTGGCGCAGCGCGTCAATGATCTCCAGCCCGGCCGCGGGCCCGAACGCCATGCTGACGGCGACCGCCCGGTTCAGCTCCACGACCGGCGAGGGCGCGGTCTGCGCCAGCGCGTCGTACAGCGCGGCAATGCGCGCCCAGTCGGTCTCCGCCGCCGTGGGCGCCCGCGCGTGGCAGGCCGCAATCGATGCCTGCAGCGCATACGTGCCGAGCGGATGGCCACGTGCGCCGCACAGCGCCTCGGCCCGCGCGAGCGCGGCCAGGCCTCTGCGAATCAGTAGCCGGTCCCAGCGGCCACGGTCCTGCTGCGCCAGCAACACGGGGCGGCCCGAGGCGTCGACGCGTGCGGCGGCGCGCGAGGCCTGCAGCTCCATCAGCGCGACCAGTCCCTGCACTTCGGATTCGTCGGGCGCCAGCTCCGCCAGCATGCGGCCCAGGCGCAAGGCCTCGTCGGTGAGCGCCGGCCGCATCCAGTCCTCGCCCGCGGTGGCGGTGTAGCCCTCGTTGAAAACCAGGTAGACCACCTCGAGCACCGAGGCCAGCCGTTCGGCCAGCGCGTCGCCGACCGGCACCTCGAAGGGCACGCGCGCTTCCCCCAGTGTGCGCTTGGCACGAACGATGCGCTGCGCAATCGTCGGCTCGGCCACCAGGAAGGCCCGGGCAATCTCGTGCGTCGTCAGGCCGCCCAGCAGCCTCAGCGTCAGCGCCACCCGCGCTTCGGTCGAGAGCACGGGGTGGCAGGCGGTGAAGATCAGCCGCAGCAGATCGTCGCCGATCTGGTCGGCCCGGGCGGCGTCGAGCCCATCGACAAAATCGGGTACGACCAGCGCCTCCTGCGCCTCCAGGTCATGGCCGATCTGCGCCAGCTTGCTGTCGAGCAGCTTGTGGCGGCGCAGGTGGTCAAGCGCCCGGTTCTTTGCGGTGGTCATCAGCCAGGCGCCCGGGTTATGGGGCACGCCCTCGGTGGGCCAATGCTCCAGCGCCGCCACCAGGGCGTCCTGCGCCAGTTCCTCGGCCAGGCCGATGTCGCGCACCATGCGCAGGACGGCGGCCACGATCTTCGCGGACTCGATGCGCCAGACCGCGGCAATCGCCTGGTGCGTGGCTGAATGCATGGGCAAGCGTCCTCAGGCCCCGCCCGTTCAGGCCTGCTGGGGCGTGGCCGGGGCTGCGGCCATGTCCATGTACGCCAGCTCCCAGATGTGGCCATCCAGGTCCTCGAAGCCGTGGCCGTACATGAAGCCGTGGTCTTGCGGCGCGTTAGGCACGGTGGCGCCGGCGGTGCGCGCCTTGGCCACGAGCTCATCCACCTCGGCGCGGCTCTCGCACGACAGGCACACCAGCACCTCGGTGCTCCTGGTGGTGTCGGCCACCGCCTTTTTGGTGAAGGTCTTGAAGAAGCTTTCGACCAGCAGCATCACGTAGATGCTGCCGTCCGCCACGACCATGCAGGCGCCCTGCTCGTTGGTGAACTGCGGGTTGAAACTAAAACCGAGTTTGCCGAAGAACGCCTTCGAGCGTTCCATGTCCTTGATGGGGAGGTTGACGTAAATCTGGCGGCTCATGAAGTACTCCTTGGAATAAGCAATGAATGAATGAATCGATTTGAAAAACCGGGTTGAAACCGGATTGAAAAAATGGAACGCTCAGGCGCGCTCGGCCCGGGCCTTGAGGTTGGCGAGCCCTGCTTCGAAGTCGCGGCCTATCATGCGGTCCATGTTGAGGAACACGCCCACCAGTTTGCCCACGAAAGGACTCGGGCCGTGCATGGCCCAGGTGACCTCCGTGGCATCGCCGCGCGGCGCCAGGCTGAACTCGACGACGTTGTGCCCTTCAAAGGGTTCGAGCATGTCCAGCTTCATCGTGACCTTGCCAGGCGGCGAGGACTCGATGATCTCGATGCTGCCTTTGCCGACATCCTTGTTGCCCTGAAAGTCGTAGCCCGCCCCGGGGCCGCTGGCCGGGCCGCGGTAGCTGCCCTTGATGGCCGGGTCTTTCTTCTCGTAGGGGTTCCAGGTGTTGAACTGGCGCAGGTCGTTGATGAGCGGGTACAGCGTGTCGGGCGCAGCCTTGATGCTGGCGCTGCGCTGCACACGGAAGGTGTCGGGCCGGGTGGCGGCAAAGATCAGCAGCGCGCCAATGGCGGCAACAGCGATGAGGGCCAGGGTCTTGATCATGGCGCGCTCCCTCACTTCTGGCTGGGTGTGTTCATTTTGCGGAAGCGCTCGACCGACTCGCTGGCTACAAAGTCGTCCAGCTCGTAAAGCTGGCGCACCTCGATCACGGCCGGCGCGTTCTCGCCCACAGGGTTGGGAAAACGGCGCGACCACTCCAGCGCCTCTTCGCGCGAGCGCACCTGGATCGTGGTGAAGCCGGCAATGAGCTCCTTGCTTTCGGCGAACGGGCCGTCGACCACGGTCCGCTTCTGGCCGTCGTAGTGGATGCGCCAGCCCTTGCGGCTGGGCTGCAGGCCGCTGGCGTCCAGCAGCACGCCGGCCTTCGACAGCTGCTCGTGATAGTCGGCCATGGCGGCCATCAGCTTTTCGTCCGGCGACTGGGGCGTGGTCTCGGCCTCGAACTCGGGGTTGGATTTGACGATGATCATGAATCGCATATCGGTTCTCCTGGGTGGTAAACGGGTAAACGG
The DNA here is from genome assembly GCF_056400945.1 of Polaromonas sp. P4_H1. Lineage (NCBI taxonomy): Bacteria > Pseudomonadati > Pseudomonadota > Betaproteobacteria > Burkholderiales > Comamonadaceae > Polaromonas > Polaromonas sp. P4_H1. Next base: position 119,394 of record NZ_JBFUKG010000007.1, read on the forward strand.
TAGCCAAATTGCTGGCTTCCACTCACACGACGAACAAGCCGACGGGAAATCGACACATGACAGCTAGGTATAAACCCTAGATACACGACTGATCAGCCTCGACTGATCAACCTTCGTAACAAGGCGCCAGCGCCCGCACCTCGAGCGTGGCCCACTCCGCCGCCGGGCACTGCTTCGCGATGGCAATAGCCTCCTCCCGGCTGGCGCAGTCGACCAGGAAGAACCCGCCGACCATCTCCTTGGCCTCGGCGAACGGGCCGTCATGAACCTGGGGCCGGCCTTCGCGGACCTGAACCCGGCTGGCTTCGGCCTGCGAGCCCAGCGACTCGACGCCCAGCAGCAGGCCGCGGGCCTTCAGCTCATCGGCAAAGGTGAGCATGCGCCCGTAGACGGCGCGGCCTTCGGCTTCGGTGCGGGTGGCCCGCTGCCCGACGGGCTCGTGGATCAACAGCATGTAGGGCATCGCAATTTCCTCAATCGACAAAGAAGTCGGGAATGAAATCTTTCGTGCCCGGCGTCACCGAATATTTTTCCAGGTCGGTGATGCCGCGCGCGGCCAGCAGTTCGTCGTCAATATAAAAATTGCCGGTGTTCGAACTCGGGCTGGTCAGGATCAGGTAGGCGGCGTCAGACAGGATCTCGGGCGTTCGGCAGCGCTTCACGTCCACTCCGGGCAGCATCTGCAGCGCGGCGGTGGCAATGGCGGTGCGCGGCCACAGGCTGTTGACGGCGATGCCGTACTTTCCGAACTCGCCCGCATGCCCCAGCGTGCACATGCTCATGCCGTACTTGGCCATGGTGTAGGCCGTGTGGTGCTCAAACCAGCGCGGCTTCATCGACAGCGGCGGCGACATGGTCAGCACATGCGGGTTGCGCCCGGCCTGTGCGGATTTTTTCAGCTCGGCCAGGCAGGCCTGCGTGCACAGGTAGGTGCCGCGCGCATTGACGCCGTTCATCAGGTCGTAGCGCTTCATCGGCGTGTGCTCGGTGTCGGTGAGGCTGATGGCGCTGGCGTTGTTGACCAGGATGTCGATGCCGCCAAAAGTCTCCACGGCCTTGACCACGGCAACTCTCACGGCGTCTTCGTCGCGGATGTCCACGGCCAGCGCCAGCGCCTGGCCGCCTGAGGCCCGGATTTCTTCGGCGGCGCTGTAGATGGTGCCGGGCAGCTTGGGGTTGGCATCGGTGGTCTTGGCCACGATGACCACATTGGCGCCGTCGGCTGCGGCCCGGTTGCCGATGGCCAGCCCGATGCCGCGCGAGGCACCGGTGATGAAGAGGGTCTTGCCTTTGAGATTCATGAACGTCTCCTGTTTTAATTTGCGATGTTTTTGATTGCTCACCACCCCATATCGACAGCAGAGACAGGCTTTTTTTCTTGCTTTGTTCCTGATAACCCCCGAGCCCGTCCCGCCGCCTCACACCTTTGAGAAGTCCGGCTTGCGCTTCTCCATGAAAGCACCAAACGCTTCACGCGCGGCCGGCTCGCCGAGCATGCGGCCGAAACTGGCAGCCTCTTCGGCCATGCGTTCGGCCACGATGCTGGCGTTGCCTTTTTTCATCAGGCGCTTGGTTTCCATCAGCGCACTCAGCGGCTTGGCCGCCAGCTTGAGGGCCTGCCGCTGCGCCAGCGCATTGGCCTCGGCAGGCGGCACGATGCGGTTGACCAGGCCAAGCTCCAGCGCGGTTTCCGCCATGAAGGGCTCACCCAGCAGCAGGGCCTCGGCCGCGCGCGGGTAGCCCATCAGCTGCGGCACCAGCAAGCTCGACGCCGCCTCCGGGCACAGGCCCAGATTGACAAAGGGCATGGAAAACGCGGCATTGTCCCCGGCATACACCAGGTCGCAGTGCAGCAGCAGCGTGGTGCCAATACCGACGGCCGGGCCGCACACCGCGGCCACCAGGGGCTTGGGAAAGCTGCTGATGCCGCGCAGGAAACGAAACACCGGCGCATCGGGCGTGGACGGCGGCTTGTTCAAAAAGTCGCCAATGTCGTTGCCCGCCGAAAAAATGGTTTCATGCCCCTGGATCACGACGGCGCGCACGGCGCTGTCGTGGTGGGCCGCTTCCAGCGCGTCGGCCAGGGCAGCATACATCGCGGCGGTGATGGAGTTTTTCTTGTCCAGGCGGTTCAGCGTAATGGTCATCACGCCCGCTTCGACATGGCTGAGGATTTCGGGAATGGCGCCGGCTGATGTGCTGGAAGATGTGCTGGAAGATGATGAGTTCATGATGATTTCAGGGTTGGGATGCCAGGTGCGAAAAGCCCCATGGCGATGCCGAAAATATAGTCCTGTTGTCTTATGGTCCGGGCTATGCCGGTCAAGTTTATTCCTTGTGACGTCCTTGTGATTCCTGTTTATTCCTTGTAATAAACCATCTGGCTGCTGGTCGCCAGCAGGGCGCCCGCCTGATTCCAGACCTGCACGGCCTGGTCAAAAAAGCCGTTGCGGAAGTTCTGGCCGCGCGCCTGGCCCAGCAAATGCCCCTCGCCGCTTTGCGCCAGCTGCTGGCTGTCTGCATGAAAGTACACCGTGATCGACACCGTGCCGGCCGGCACCCGGGTGGCGCGGCGCAGCCAGACGCGGGGGTAAAACGCATCGGCCATGGCCGTCAACGCGAGAAAGTCCAGCGGGCGCGGCGGCTCGTCGCGTACCCAGAGCTGCGTCAGGCTGCCCTCTTCACCACCCTGGTCGCCGCCATCCCAGACCTCTGGAATCATGCCGCGCACCATGCGCATGTCGTAGCGGCGGGTCCACTCGGACGAGCCGAACTGCAGCCGAGGCAAGGTGTCTGAAAACCCGACAGCGGGCATGGGCGTGTCGTTCGCGCTCCAGGTTTCGCGCCGCGCGGCCGTCACCGCGGTCGCGGTCATCACCACCCCCTCCGCACCCGACGCATCGGCCTGCAGCAGCTCAACCGTCCAGTGCTGTGTCGAGCGGTTGGTGCGTACAGGCGTGGCCGTGATGCTGAATGGCCCTTCAGCCATGGCGCTGGCGTAGTTCACGGTCAGGGCGATCGGCTCGCCCAGCAAGGACGGGTGCAGCAAGATCGCCTGCAAAGCCGTGGCCGCCGTGGTGCCGCCAAACGGCCCAACCATGTTCCAGTAGGCCGGGCTGCTGGCGCCCAGCCAGGTGTTGGGCCGGTCACTGCCGGCGGCTTCAAGCCGAAGGGCCTGGTCAAAAGGGTGTTTATTCATGACCCAATAGTGTGAAGCAGGAAATCGGCGAAGGCAGTCGTCTGCGCGACGCCGGACGTCACTTTTTCACCATTTGAGGCCGGATGGTCAACTCAAGACGCCCGCGCCCCAGGGGTTGTCGATCACGAAGAGCCACTTGCCATCGGCCTGTCTGCGCAATACGTCTGAGGTCACGCCGTCCATGCGCGCTGGCGCGCCGTCAGGACCCGTCCCGTTGAGCGTCCATCGCACGACGGAGAGAGCGATGTCACCGGCTGCGACCAGCGTTTTCTTTTCAGGGACCAAGGTCGGCTTCATCGCGAGGAACCCGTTCAGCGCTTCACGTATGGCCGCGTGCCCCTCGACTATCTGACCTGGCTGTGCCACCAGAGTTGCCTTTGGCTCGTAGAGCGCAATGACGGTATCAATATCCCCGCGATTGAACGCGTCAAAGAATGCCTGGACGGCATCTTCCGGTTTGTTGATGAACATGTTGCCTCCTGCGTTTTGATGGCGCCTCAGGAATGTTGACGCGGTCTTGGCGGGCACCCTTTACCAATTTCCGCAGCGGGCTCAAGGACGCTCGATTCGACCCATGGGTGCCAATCGGGCAGGCCATTGAAGTTGCCTGTGACGTTTGAACTCGTACGGTACTGCAATTCTGCCCTCGGTGCGCGCACGATGAAAGTTGTTTAACGCGGCACAGGTTTCAAAGCCCGGCAAGACAATGATCTTCGGGCTAGCCCCAATATCGTTCAGTTAAGTTATTCACCCTGAGTAGGAATGACCAAAACCCTGACTTGTCATTGCGGGCCTGACCCGCAATCCATGGATCCCGGATCAAGTCCGGGATGACAAACCAGGGGCAAGGGCTTAACTGCACCGTATTGGAACTAGCCCGCATTCCCGGAAATGGCACGAGAGAGATTCTCACGGGCTCGCTGCTCCAGGGCCAAGTGGAAGTGGTCTGTGCTGTAGATGCGCCCTCTGCCCAGGAATGATGTCAAGATCGCACGACGCTTGCGCCTGAATATCCAGCCCGGAACAAAGGCGTACTCGTCCCGAATCTGCTGCTCATACTCTTTGAATCGCTCGTCTGACGCTCCGAGAATGGACAGATCCACATCCACAAGTAGTTGCTGGTCACCATGGGTTGGAACCTCTGTGTGCCGCGTGGCCTTGACAAGATCGTGCACGCGATTGACTGCGTCCGGCGGCACCGATGCCGTCTCAAGCTCCCGCCTGGACCAGTCAGCACTTTGCGCTTCGTTGTCGCCACGCTTGACGTCGTAAATGGCGTCATGGAACCACAGCGCAAGTTCAACTTCCGCAGGTCTCTGCGCAAGGGGACGAACTGTTTCGAACGTCTGCAGGCACTCGGTGAGATGCTGGAGCGTGTGGTACTTGCGATGCGGCTCGCCATACGACGCCACTAGCTCTTCGTACAACGAGGAGCCACTGGACTTGGCTCCGATATCGCGCCAGGCGCGCTCAAATGATGATTGCAGAGAGAGCATTTGATACGTCCAACCAAAGCGCACGCAGGGAACGCGACGCGTCCGGGAGCCCTACCGCACGTTCGCCACTGCACCCGTCCAGTCGACAATTTCCTTGATCGAAGCAGATGGTGCGCCCAAGTGACTGGAGCTTGGCTCATACAACCTGGTACGAGGATTCCTTGGAAGCGCATCAAACATCTGCTGCTTGATTTTGAGCAGCCCCGGATAGTCGTTTGTCGGGGCGATGAACAAGACAGGCGTGGCCGGATTCATGCGTTGAATTGCTTCCAGCAGGTTCATGGCACCCTGGGGATCGAACCAGGTCAAGTAGGCTGCGGGAGGGGCAATCACGGGGTAGGTCCCCTTGGCGCCCTCGAAATCAAAAAGCCTTGCCTTCTCGCCACCCTTTCCTTCGGCAACGAGCCTACGTGCCAACTCGACGGATTCACCCAGCTTTTCCCGAAATAACGAGCTGCCAACACTTCCCCCGGGAGCGATCGCAATCACACCATCGACGGCATGCCTGGTTCCGAAATACAGTGCGAACAGCCCGCCCTGGCTGTGCCCTGCAACAAATATCTTTTGAGCACCTTTGCTGCGTAGCGAGCTCAATACCGCCTCGACTTCTGCCTCAGCCGCACTGACGGGGACATCGTAATTTCGGCCTCCTGACCAGGGCATCTCCAGATTTTCGACGAGGTATCCCTGCCCCTCCAGCGGAGAGACCAGATCCGAGATATGTTTCATCGGGGAGCCACCCTTGCCATGCATAAGCACAACGCCAATCTTGCTGTTGCTGGCTTGAGCGATCGCACTCTGCGGCAGGAATGCGCAGACGATCAAGAAGGTCAGAGCAAACAAAATGCGATAAAGAACGGAAGCCATCACTTTCTCCTGACAAGGGCCAACGAAGCTATATATAAACCCGTTTTCAAGCGGCTGAGCACACGCGCACACGCCGGGATGATTCACGGTGGAGTATTTTTCAGACATGCTCGAAGTGTGCCGGATTTTGGGCTGCCTTGACACTTGCTCACGTCGTTGTGGCCTGTCTGGTATCCCGCCCTATTGGAACAACGGCGGCACCGGCGCTGCGTTGCACAAGATTCAGACTCGAAGTGAACCGCGGAAACCTCTGGCAGCGTAGTACGACTGCGCGCCGTTGTGATAAACGAACACCTTGCCATAGCGTCGATCACAGAAGAGGGCTCCGCCGAGTGCTCTAACGTCAGACGGCGTTTCGATCCAGCTGGAAGTCTTCGTATCAAAGTCACCGAGCTTCTGCAACTCTCGGTACCGCTCCTCCGTCAGAAGGTTGATGCCCATCGCGGCGGCCATTTCGACTGCGCTGTTCTCTGGCTTGTTCTCTTTCCGGGACTCACGCGCTTCAACGTCGTAACAGGTACTTCTGCGTCCTATGGGAGTTTCCGGGGAGCAGTCGCAGAAGGTGAAGTGACCGGACTCTTTGTCCTGACCAATGACATCCGGTTCACCACCCGTGGCTTCCATTCCTTGTAGCGACCCAAGTGCATCAGAATTGCCTTCGAGCCTGGCCAGTACTTCTGCCCATGCGATTCCAACATGTCGGTGCATGTTTTTCTCAAAGCGAGCCTTCAGTACCTGGAGCAGATCTTCGCGTTCTTGTGCCTTCATGGTCTTCTCAGTGTGTTCACGATCGATTGCGGATCAGTGATGTTCTTGTTAAGCGCGGCGTAAATACAAAGGGTCTCACAGCATTAGCTTGTCATTCCAATGCCAAAATGCTCTCGCAGTATGTCTGCATACTCATCTTGACTCGTTAAGATTCGCTCTTGTCGCCCGCCATTCTTGGACGTTGTGATAAAACGCATCCCGCTCAGGGTAATGCGCCCTTCCTCGGTCACCCGCGAGCAGATGCGTGCTCTGGTGAAATTCGACTGCGGAGAAGTCTGGTGGTAGCGGCACATCCCGGCATAGTCAGCATACTCATGGGGCTGTAAGGTAAAGCGATACTGAGCCTTCCATTCTTCCCCACTATCACGCCGCGCCAGAACCAAGTGAGCACCGTCCTCAAGAATTCGGTAGGTGCGTTCTCCCTCCACTTGCTCGCCCCGGTGATCAAGCAGCAGCGGCTCAACGAACGAATCCCCAAAGCCCACGTCCACAAGCCAACGCCGATCTAACGAAACCATCAGCGCCATGTGGTCGAAGTCCGGGCCGAACCCGCCTTCTGCATTCGCAACTCCGGCTGACAGCATAGCCACATCAAAGCCCAGTCCACGCAATAAGGCCGCAAACAGACCGTTGGCCTCATAGCAGAAGCCGCCGCGTCTACGCTCAACGATCTTGGCAAACAGAGCTTCATCCTCAAGAACAATCGGCTCATTGGCATGAATACTTAGATTCTCAAAAGGCACAGCCAACAGATGCGCGACTTGCAACTCGCGCAAGGTCTCAGCAGTAGGCGCAAGCGAGCCGTGATAGTTGATGCGTTCGAGGTAAGCCTTGGTGTTCAACTAAATCTCTCCACAAACTGCGTAAAACTCGTAAGCGCCTAATCATGCTACATAACCGACCCGTTCCGGTGACCAAGGCCACGCACCTCGATTGAAGAGAACGTCACTCTGATCTCTTAAGTTCTTTCAATTCGCTAACTGCCTGATCCTCTGCGACGAGACCAAAGCCGTATGCAACTGGTACATAAACCGTACCTGGTAGAACTATAGGAATTCCCCCTAGTGAAGGTTCGAACCGGAAAAACTTTCTTTCGCCAGCCGCCAATGTAACTTCGGTGGTGATCGGCTTAAATGACCCCATAAAGCCTGCCTTTAACTGCAGGACATGGGTTCCGGCTGCTGTGGGCAACGACACAAACCCAGCATTCCTTAGGGTAGCAACCTCACTTCCATCCAAGTTCACGTAATAGCTCACACCACCTCGGACAAAACGATCTGGTCGATAGACAACGATTTCGGCAGAGTCTGAATTGAGCTTTGTTACCTCTTGGAACTTAGGCCCAGTAGCGGCGCAACCGAACAGGAACAGAGGTGCGAAACCTAACAAGATGAGGTGTCGAAGTGGCACATGCATGCCTGGGAGTCTTTGGATATTCATGGAGCGCAAAAAACGGAGGGGATTTCAAAGGGCTAACGAATGAAAGTGGGATTCCCCTGATTTCACGGACACACCATTAAGCTCGCGTAGCGTTTTTCAAACTCTACCGGGCTCAAGCCATTGAGCGTCGAATGCCGACGCCTGGGGTTGTAGAACCTCTCAATGTAGTCAAAGATATCGGCTCGGGCTTCGTCCCGCGTCTTGTACCTGGAGCGGAACACTCTTTCGATCTTCAGCGTCGAGAAGAAACTCTCCATCGCCGCATTGTCCCAGCACTCTCCCCGGCGACTCATGCTGCAGGTAATGCCCTGATCAGCCAGCAGGCGCTGGAAGTCTTCGCTGGTGTACTGGCTGCCCTGGTCGGAGTGATGCATCAGCTGTGTGGGCTTGCCCCGTCTCCACAAGGCCATCATCAAAGCATCAATCACGAGCTGGGCCGTCATGCCCGAGCTCATGGACCAGCCCACTGCACGGCGGGAGTACAGATCGAGTACCACTGCCACATACAGCCAGCCTTCTGCCGTCCAGACGTAGGTGAAGTCAGCCACCCAGCGTTGATTGGGCTGGGCAGCTTCAAACTGGCGATCCAGGATATTGGGCGCGATGCCATGTTCGGGGCGCTGACCACTGTCGCCGGGCAACCGTCTGCGCTTGCTACGGGCTCTTAACTGGGCCGCCTGCATCAAGCGGGCCACCCGGTTCTCCGAGCAGGCCTCGCCCCAGTCCTGAAGATCGCGCCACACCCGTGGCGAGCCGTAGGTGCGGTCACTGGCTGCAAAGCTCTCGCGGATGCGGGCCGTCAGCAGTGCATTGGTCTGGCTGCGTTTGCTCGGGCAACGAGCCGCCCAGTCGTAGTACCCACTGGCCGAGACGCTCATCACCCGGCACATCGCCCTGACCGGCCAGACGCTGCGGTGCCGGGCAATGAAGCCGTACTTCACGATGGGTCTTTCGCGAAGTAGCCGAGCGCTTTTTTTATGATGTCGCGCTCCATCTTGACGCGGGCCAACTCGCGTTTGAGCCGCTCGATCTCCTGGGTCTGCGCGTTCTTCAGGGGCCGCTCAGTGGCCTTGTCTGCTGGCTCTGAGCCGTATTCCTTGATCCAGCGGCGCAGCACGCTTTCGTGCACGCCCAGGTCCTGGGCCACCGTGGCTACTGCGTTGCCGGGCTGCAGCGCTTGCCTCACAGCTTCGCGCTTGAACTCGGCTCCAAACTTTCTTCGGGTGTTTCCCATCTCTCACTCTCCTCGCTCTTTCAGCGTTTAAGAAAGTGTCCGTTATTTCGGGGGAATCCCAGGATTTATCTCCTTTAAAGCGCCAGGAAGGGAGAGCAATATTTCGTGTTCTGCTTCTTCTACTACGATGACTCGAGCCGTGATGGCAGCGCCCTGGTACATGGGCTCCACGCTAAGGCTGCCGAGTAGGTCGGTAGCTAGAAATCTCTCGCGCGCCGCGGCGGCTGGCTCAAGAGCATGGTCAAGCCGGGAAAAATCCAGCTCGGCACGCCAGTGATCGTAAGCTAGGTCGGCTGGCGCAAACGCTGATGCCAGATTGGCTCCCACGCCCTCAAGTTGACTAAAAAAGGCTGATGCCTCATTCAATCTCGCCGAAGCGAGCGCAGCTTCGCGTAGGGCATCAAACTTGTGGAAGGAGGCAAAAGCTGTTGCAGACGCAATTGATTGAGCAATGCCAGTGCTCATGGTCTGCATGGACTCAAATATCTTGCTCGCCCGCGCGGCTTCTTCGAGATGCTTTTGTGTGGCAGCGACCGATGCCAGCGTATCGTTCATCCGTTCAAATTCTGACGGCTGGATTACCGAGCGAATAAGTTCATCAAAGCGAGTTTGCTGGCGGACTACTTCCTCGTACCGCGCTTGAACTCGATTGATTTCCTCGAGGTATGGACGAACTTGCAGGGCAATTCTGTCAATCGAATCTTGGATTTCTTTAACCCGCCCCAAGGCTTCCTGATTAAGCAGCAGGGGATACGGATGCTTTGACATAGGCATTGAGAGGCTAACGAGGCTGTATATAAACCCGTTTTTCAAGCGGCTGAGCGCACGCTCACAAGCCTGGATGATTCATGGTGGAGTATTTTTCTGACATGCTCGGTGTGCGCCGGATTTTGGGCTGCTTTGACAATTTGCTCACGTCGTTGTGGGGGAGTCCATATACGAAAAGTTAGAACCAAACATGGGTTTCAGTATCAAGAAAAGTACTTTATATAAACATACATTCCAACCCATGGGGTTAGTGCCAATATTACAAATAGTGTTTTAACTAATCTTGATTTGAACGTACTGCGTTTTTCAAGATTTTGCGTAAGGCGAAGGGAATATTTATATATAAATCTTAGTATAAAAAACACTAGCGCCATTGCCAGCACTTTTCCAATTGCTTGTTCCACGATGAACCTCTAACTTTGATATATCCCGAAAAACTTCAAAATAACATGGCACACCGAATTCGAACAAACCGTTTGTTGTCATAAGGTTGCGCCAGCATGCTGTATGCATGTAGAGGCATAACGATTCTGGCAAAGTCGCCGTCCCTGTTTTCATTCCACCCGGCTGCTTGATCAGCTGCGCGAGCGCGTTCGCTATCTTCACTATAGCCTGCAAACCAAAAAAACTTGGCTGTACTAGGGCGCTTTTAACCGCAGGCATGGTCGGGGCGGCACGATGCGGCATCCGCGCAACATGGAGCAGGTCGAGGTGGAGGCTTCCTGACCATTGGCACGCCTCCCGCTGAAGCCCTTCGGCTAAAACGCGAGAGTGCCATGGCAACTTGCTCTGCTTTTAGTAGCGCGCCATGCCTATTGATATTTGGCTCAAGGCCAATTCATTCCCATCAACACGCCAACCAGGCGCCGCTGACAGGGAAGGCGCGAACTCCCCACCCTCACCCGCCAGCCACACACTCGCCGAATCAGCGAATCAACAACTCAACGCTCGACCGTCTTGTTCCACCGCGCATTCCACGCCGGGCGATTTTCGTTGATCACGTCCCAGTCGACCGTGACTGCCGTCTTCATGTAGTCGTTCATCTGCTTGACCAGCGCGGCGGCAGCGCCTGAGGCCTTGGTTTTGGGGTTGGACGGAATCTGGTCGCCGTGCTCGAGTGCGGCGGCTTGCGCTTCGGGTGACAGCAGGTACTGGGCCAGCTTGTGGGCCAGTGCGGGCTCGCTGTTTTTGGCGATCACGCATTCACCCACGGTGAGCACGGCGGAGCCTTCCTTGGGCTGTACATATTCAACCGGCAGGCCCTTGTCTTTCAGCACGCCGACGGCGGTGGGCGTTAGCGGGAACATGGCGGCCTCGCCGGTCTGCACCATCTCGGCGAGCTTGGCCGAGCTGGGGATGTACTCGAGCACGTTGGGACCAATGGTGGTGGGCCAGGCCTTGAAGCCGGGTTCCACATTCTTGTCGGTGCCGCCCTGGATGCGGTTAAACAGCAGGAAGCCGTGCAGGCCGAAGGTGGAAGACGACAGCGACTGGAACACGACTTTGCCCTTGAACTTGGGGTCGGCCAGGTCCATCCAGGAGGTGGGCGGAGCCCAGCCTTTTTCGGTGAACATCTTCTTGTTGTAGGCTAGGCCGGTCATGCCGACGTTGACGCCGGCGGCCATGTCGCCCTTGAAGCGGGCCGTGGGGAAGAGGTCATTGAGCGCGGGGCTGGGCTGCATCTTCTCGCAAAGGCCCATGCCGATGGCGCGGTACATGATGCCGTCGTCGAGGAACATGACGTGCATCTGCGGGTTGTCTTTGTTGGCTTGCGCCTTGGCCAGAATGTCTGACGAGGTACCGGGCACCACCACCACCTTGACGTTGTTGGCTTTCTCGAAAGCGCCGAACACATGGCCGGTGTAGGTTTTCTCCATCGTGCCGCCGTTCATGCCGATGTACAGCGTTTTGGTTTGCGCCATGGCCAGGCCGGTAGACAGGCTGGCGGCCGCAACGGCCAGGGACACCGCGGTGGCGCGGGCGGACGGGAAACGTGAGGGCAGCTTCATGGGGTTCTCCTGGAAACAAGGTTAAACATCGAGGGGTTAGACAACGGCGGAAGGAACAGGCCCGGTGGTTGCCACACGCGGGCTTTCGGAAAAACGCGAAACAGAAAATGCCTCAATCGGTGTGGCGGTCCGGCCGTCACGCACCAGGTCGGCCAGCACCGCGCCGACTGCGGGGCCCAGCTGGAAGCCACCACCGGCAAAACCGAATGCATGAATCAGGCCGGGTGTGGTGGCGCTGGGGCCCAGCACGGGCTGGCGGTCGGGCAGGTAGCCTTCGGTGCCGCTCCAGGTGCGGATGATGTGGGCGTTGCGCAGGGCCGGCAGCAAGTCAATGGTCTGCTGCATCAGGGCGGCAATGCCGCTGCGCTGGGCGCGGGCGCGCTGGTCGTCGAGCGCATAGCCCCGGCCGCCGCCAATGATGCAATTGCCGCGCGCCACCTGCCGCGCATAGACGCCGCCGCCTTCCACGCCCAGGCTGAAGTTCAGGAACACCGGCAGGGGTTCGGTCACGGCCATCTCGGGGTGGCCCGACTCCATGGGCACCGCATCGCCAAACTGCGCCGCGATGGTGCCTGCCCAGGCGCCCGCGCAGTTCAGCAAATGCCTGGCGCGCACTTCCAGCGCATTGCCCGAGCGCAGCACAAACGCCGTGCCGTCATGTGCCGCCTCATCGATGCGTGTCTGCTCGCGCACATCCGCGCCCAGCCGCCGCGCGGCCAGCGCAAAGGCCGGCGACACCAGGCGCGGGTTGGCCTGCCCGTCATCCGGGCAGAGCGACGCGCCCACGGCCGCCCGGCCCAGCCAGGGGCAGCGCTCGCGCAGGGCCCGCGCCGAAAGGATTTGCAGGTCCATGCCGAAGCCCTGCGTGCGTTCGCGGTAGCTTTCGAGTGCGGCCAGGTCGGCTTCGCTGCGTGCAATCTTGAGGTGGCCGGAGCGCAGGTATTCGCCGTCGATGCCGATGAGTTGCGGCAACTGCGCCCACAGGCCCTGCGCGCGTTGCGACAGCGGCAGCTGGCTGGCTGGCCGCCCCTGGCGCCGCACGCCGCCATAGTTCACGCCGCTGGAGCGGGAGCCGCAGAGGTCGCGCTCCAGCAAGACCACGGACAAGCCCATGCGCCGCAGGAACAGCGCGGCCGACGAGCCCATGATGCCGCCGCCAATGATGGCGACGTCGGCAGAGATGCGTTCCATCATGCGGCCTCTCCGTTCGCCCGGGCCATGGCCGCAAACGGCAGCGGCTTGATGGGCGCCTGGCCGCGCAGCCGGCCCACCGCATCGGGTGCGGCGGCGCAAGCCTGCGCGAGGATTTCCGCCGCCGCCACGCCGCAGGTGCGGCCCTGGCAGCGGCCCATGCCGACGCGCGTCAGCGCCTTGAGGCGGTTCATCTCGCGCGCGCCGGTGTTCTGCACGCATTGGCGCAATTCGCCCGCGGTGATTTCTTCGCAGCGGCAAATCACCAGCTCGTCAGGCGCGCTGGCGGCCCAGTCCTGCGGGAAGGGAAAGGCGCGCTCCAGCCCGACGCGAAAGGCCGCCGTGCGCGCCAGCTTCGCTTCCAGTTCGGAGGCGCGTGCGGCGTTCACAGCATCCACGGGCTTGCCGGCGTCGGACAGCAGCGCCAGCGCCGCACGCTCGCCCGCCCACTCGGCCGCGTCTGCGCCCATGATGCCGGCCCCATCGCCCGCCAGGTACACGCCCGGCACGCTGGAGCGCCCTGCCCCATCGCGTTCGGGCAGCGCGGCGCGCTGCAGGGCGTTGTAGCTGAAACGGCAACCCAGCAGGTCGGCCAGCTGGGTTTCCGAGCGCAGCGCATAACCAAAGGCCACGGCATCGCAGGCCACTTCGTGCTCGGCGGCGCCAGCGCGCCAGCGCATGGCCGTGACCCGCGCCTCGCCCGTGGCGCGCACCAGCCGCACGCCCTGGTGCACCGGCACGCCGTGCGCGCGCAACCAGCCCAGGTAATACACGCCCTTGGCAAACACGGCGGGCTGGCGCAGCATGGCCGGCGCCGCCAGCGCCTTGTCTTTGAAGCTGGCGGTGTCCAGCACGGCGACCACCTTGGCGCCTGCTTTCGCATACTGGTAGGCCACCAGATACAGCAGGGGCCCGGTGCCCGCGATGACCACGCGCGAGCCGATGGCGCAGCCCTGGTACTTCAGCGCCACCTGCGCGGCGCCCAGGGTGTAAACGCCGGGCAATGTCCAGCCGGGAAACGGCAGGACGCGGTCGGTTGCGCCGGTGGCCACGATCAGCTGGCCATATGGCAGCGTGCCCATGCGGCCGCGGCAGAGCAAATCAAGCCGACCGCCTTCGGCGCTCCAGACCAGCGTCTCGGGCCGGTAGTCGACGCGGTCCAGAATGTTGGCCATGGCGCTGTGCAGCGCCTCGGCACGGCCGGCTTCAAAACCGTACAGCGTGCGTTTGGAGCGGGTGAAACCGGGCGGCGGCTGACGGTAAATCTGCCCGCCCCAGCGCGGTGCTTCGTCAATGACCACCGGCCGCACGCCGTGCGCGACCAGCGTTTGCGCCGCGCGCACGCCGGCCGGCCCGGCGCCCACAATGACGGGATGCAGGACGGCCGTCATGATGTAAGAGCCCCCACGCTTGTCACTTCGTGTACTGCGCTTCCCCCCGAGGGGACCTTCACGCCTTGGGGCGGCCCGGCGTCGCTCATAGCCTCCCCGCCGGTCACCAGGCGCATGCCCTCTTCAATGAACGTGCCGCAGGCGCGCAGGCGCTGGCCCGACTCGGTGGTGATCCAGCAGTCCTGGCAGGCGCCCATCATGCAAAAACCGGCACGCGGCTCGCCGCTGAATTCGCTGTGGCGCAGCTGCGCCGTGTGGGTGAGCACCGCGGTCAGCACGGTGTCGCCGGCCAGGGCAACCCGCGCCTGGCCGTTGAGCACAAAGCCCACCGGAGCACGGCCGGTTTCGGCCACGCGTTGAAGAAGCGCCACGGTGTTTCCTGGGGAACGGGGTGTTTCAGTTTCAGTGGGCAGGGTCATTTGTGCCCCACCAGAATCTTGTCGAGTCCATAGACGCGGTCCAGCACCAGCATGGCGACGGCCGTGAGCGCCACCATGAGCGCGGAGACCGCGGCCATCAGCGGGTCAATCGACTCGGTCGCATACATGTACATGCGCACCGGCAGCGTCACGGTGGACGGCGCGGTGACGAAGATGGACATGGTCACCTCGTCAAAGCTGTTGATGAAGGCGAGCAGCCAGCCACCCGTCACGCCGGGCAAAATCATCGGCAGCGTGATGCGCCGGAACACCGTGGCCTGGCTGGCGCCCAGCGACAGGGCGGCCTGCTCCGCGCTGCGGTCGCCGCCCTCCACCGACGCCAGCACCAGTCGCAGCGCATACGGCGTGATGACGACCACGTGCGCCAGCGCCAGCCAGAAGAAGCTGCCGGTGGCGCCAATCAGCGAAAAGGTGCGCAGCAGCGCCACGCCCAGCACCAGGTGCGGAATGATCAGCGGCGAGAGAAACAGGCCATTGAGGAAATCGCGCCCCGGAAAGCTGTGGCGCGCAATGGCCAGCCCTGCCGGCACGGCCAGCACCGTGGCCAGCGTGGCCGACAGAAAGGCCAGCGACAGGCTGTTCTTGAAGGACTGCACAAAGTCGGCATGGGCAAACACCGCCTTGAACCAGCGCAGCGAAAAATGCGTGGTCGGAATGGTCAGCGTGTTCTCGGGCGTAAAGGCCACCACGCAGACGATGACGAGCGGCGCCATCATGAAGGCGATGACGAGGGCATTGAAGATAAGTGCGATGGGACCGTTTTTTGACATGGTGTGTAGCCTTGTTATTCCATGTTTACTTCAATGCGAGACCAGGCGCTGCGCCGCAGACAGTGCTGTAGCACGGCAAGGCGGGGCAACAACGTATCGGATTGAAGTAGACATGGAATTAGCCCATTGATTTTTTGTAGGAGCGCTCGAGCACCCGGTTGTAGCTGAGCATCAGCACCAGGTTGGCCAGCAGCAGCGTGAGCGCAATCGCCGCGCCCAGCGGCCAGTTGAGCTCGTGCAGGTACTCGTCGTACACCACGGTGGCCACCATCTTCAGGCGCCGCCCGCCCAGCAGGCCGGGGATGGCAAAGGCGCTGGCGCTCAGGCCGAAGACGATCAGGCTGCCCGAGAGAACGCCGGGCAGCACTTGCGGAAAAATAATGCGGCGCACGGTGGTGAAATGCGAAGCCCTGAGCGACAGCGCGGCATCCTCCACGCCGGGGTCGAGCTTTTGCAGCGAGGTCCAGACCGGGATCACCATGAAGGGCAGCATCACATGCACCAGCGCAATGACCACGGCGGCTTCGGTGTAGAGAATGCGCATGGGCGGCAGGCCCATGGCGCGCACGGCCTGGTTCACCACGCCCTCGGGCCCGAGCAGCATGCTCCAGCCAAATGCGCGCACCACCACCGACACCAGCAGCGGCGCCAGCACCACCAGCAGCAGCACAGAGCGCCACGGGTTGCGCATGCGGCTGAGCACATAGGCCTCGGGCGCGCCGATCAGCACGCAGATCAGCGTGGTGAGCGCGGAGACCCAGAAGGTGCGCCAGAAAATGCGGTGGTAGTAGTCGTCTGTGAGTACCGCGGCGTAATGCGCCAACGTGAAGCTGTTTTTGACGCCGGTGGCGTGGTCGAACACCTGGAAGGACAGCACGGCCGTGAGGGCCAGCGGCACCAGCAGCAGGCAGGCAAACAGCACAAAGGCCGGCGCCGACAGCAGCCAGGGTGCGCGGGCCGCCGAGGGCCGCGAAACATTCGGTGCAGCTCCCACCATGGTTGTCGCGTTCACTGCTTGCCCCCGTGTTGCTCCCTCTCCCTCCGGGAGAGGGCAGGGGTGAGGGCCTGGGCGGCTATAAGGCCAGCGGCCTGCGCGAACACCCTCACCCTAACCCTCTCCCAGGGGGAGAGGGAATGAAAACGGGTCGCCGCGTTCATGCCACCGCCTCCAGCGTCGCCGGTGCGGCACGCACTTGCAGATGCGTTGCGCCGGGCAACAGGCGCACCTGGCCGGCCGGCCAGTCCAGGCCGACGCGCTGGCCTTCTTCGGCGGGCACTTCGCCGTCGTTGGGGCAGACCACCACCAGCTCACCAGCGGCGGTGTCCACCTGGTAGAGCCACTGGCTGCCCAGGAAAAAGCGCTCGCAGACCGTGCCCGCGAGGCGGCCCTGGGTCTCGGGCACGAGGCGGATTTTTTCGGGTCGCAGGCTGAGCACCACGGCGTCGCCCGCGGCGGCCCCGGGTGCATTGACCTCCAGCGACGCCGTGCCCAGGTCCACCGTGGCCCAGGCGCCGGTGGCGATGACGCGGCCTTCCAGCAGGTTGGCCTTGCCGACAAAGCTGGAGATGAAACGTGTTTGCGGGTGTTCGTACAGGCGGTGCGGCTGGTCGATTTGCGTGACGCGGCCGGCCTCCATCACCACCACGCGGTCGCTGATGGACATGGCCTCGGTCTGGTCGTGCGTGACCATCACGGTGGTGGTGCCCACCTTGCGCTGGATCTGCCGCAACTCGAACTGCATTTCCTCGCGCAGCTTGGCGTCGAGGTTGGACAGCGGCTCGTCGAGCAGCAGCACCGGCGGCTCGATGACCAGGGCGCGGGCCAGGGCCACCCGCTGGCGCTGGCCGCCGGACAGCTCGCGCGGGTAGCGCGTGGCGTGCGCCTCCAGGTGCACCAGCGCCAGTGCGGCCTTGACGCGTTCGGTGCGCTCGTTTTTGGGCATACGCCGCATCTCCAGGCCAAAGCTCACGTTGTCGTGCACGCTCATGTGAGGGAACAGCGCATAGCTCTGGAACACGATGCCCAGGCCGCGCGTGTTCGGTTTGGCGTGGGTGATGTCACGGCCATCGAGCGTGATGCGGCCGGCGGTGACATCGGCAAAACCGGCAATCATTTGCAGCGTCGTGGTCTTGCCGCAGCCCGAAGGCCCGAGCAGCGAGACAAATTCGCCCTTCTCCACCGACAGGTTCATGTCGATCACGGCGTGCGTGGCGCCATAGGACTTGTTCACATTCGCCAGGGTCAGAAAAGACATCAGGAACACCTCACAAACAAGGCACAAACAAGGAAGGCATCAGGAAGACATGCACAGGGGAAATCCGCAGGGACATCAGCGCCGCAACTGGCTGCCTGAAGGCCGCATCAAGATTGTTTTGAGACACCTTGATGACATTCATGCTAGGGCATCTCATAAAAAATCGTCAATAGGTTATTCCGTATATAGAGATATTTATTTAATTTATTCCATTTGACGGAATTTCTATAAGATATGGATGAAATTCATTCCGATGAAAGAGATGCCATGAAAGAGAACTCAAAAGAGGACGACAGCGCCTCGAGCAGCGTGCAACGCGCTTTTTCCATCCTGCGGGCCCTGGCCACCACCCAGGCCAAGGGCGGGCGCATCACGCACATTGCCAAGGCCACGGGGCTGACGCAGGCCACCACCCACCGCCTGCTGCAAAGCCTGGTGGCCGAGCGCGTCGTGGAGCAGGACGCCGCGTCCAAGCTCTACCGACTGAGCATTGATTTTTTTGCGCTGGCCGCACAGGCCGGCAACTCGATGGACTTGCGCGCGCTGTGCCGGCCGTCCATGCTGCGGCTGTGCGCCAGCCTGGGCGACACCATCTTTTTGCTGGTGCGCAGCGGCTTTGACGCGGTATGCCTGGACCGCAGCGAAGGGCCCTTCCCGATCCGCTCCTTCACCGGCGACATCGGCGGCCGGGTGGCGCTGGGCATGGGCCAGGGCAGCCTGGCCATCCTGGCCTTTTTGCCGGAGTCCGAGCGGGAAGAGGTGATTCGCTACAACCTGCCGCGCATGCGCGAGTACGGCGTGTACGACGAGGTCTACCTGCGCACGGAAATCGAGCGGGTGCGCCAGTCGGGCTATGCCGGGCGCAACACCGGTTTGCTCGATGGCATGGCCGGCGTCGGCGTGCCGGTGCTGGACCGTGAAGGCCGCGCCGTGGCGGCGCTGAGCGTCGGCACGATCTCGTCGCGGCTCAGCCCCGACCGCCTGCCGACGGTGGTGGAATTGCTCAAGCGCGAGGCCACGGCCATCAGCGCGCAGCTCAACCCTTTTGACAGCACGCTGCGCCGCCCGGCGCAAAGCCTGGCGCCCACCGACAGCGCCTGAGCCCCTTTACACCGAGGACGCCGGAGGTGCCGCCTGTTCGCGCAGCCATTCGCGCAGCTGCAGCAAGGGCCGCCAGCTGGCCTTTTGCGTGGGCCACACCAGGTAGTAGGCAAAGTCGGAACTCAATGACAGGTCAAACGGCACGGCCAGGGTGCCGTCGGCAATCTCGTCGGCCACCAGAAAGCGCGGCAGCACGGCCACGCCCAGCCCGGCCTTGACGGCCTGGGCGATCATCGAAAACAGCTCGTACTTCGGGCCGGTGCTGGCGCCCTGCGCATCGTCAATGCCGGCCAGCTGCAGCCAGTCGCGCCAGGCGTGCGGGCGCGTACTCTGGTGGATCAGCGTGAACTTCAGCACGTCGGCCGGGCGCCGCAGCTGGCGCTTTTTCATCAACACGGGGCTGCACACCACCACGCTTTCCTCGCCCATCAGGTACTCGGACTCGGTGCCCGGCCAGTCGGGCCGGCCGTAGTGGATGGCTGCGTCCAGGCCGGTGAGCGAAAAATCAAAGGGCAGCAGCCGGGTTGACAGGTTCAGCGTGACATGCGGGTGCGCCTTGAGGAAGGTGGGCATGCGGGGAATCAGCCACTTGGTGGCGAAGGTGGGCACCACGCCGAGCTCCAGCGTGCCGCCCTCACCCTTGGAAGACGCCAGGTCCAGCATCGCCGCTTCCAGTGCATCGAGTGCCGGGCTGACACGCGACAGCAACGAGCGCCCGGCATCAGTCAGCACCAGCTGGCGCGGCAGGCGTAAAAAGAGGCTCACATCGAGGTCCTGCTCCAGCCCCAGGATCTGGTGGCTGACCGCACTCTGGCTCACCGACAGGTCCTGCCCCGCGAGCGTGAAACTGCCGCGGTGCGCCGCCGCTTCAAAGGCCAGCAGGGCCTGGGTGGAGGGGATTTTTCGGCGCATCGCATGAATATATCTCATGCCTGCATCGAAATACATCCTTTGCGCAGCGGCTGTGATTTCCCGAGAATCCGGCTTCTACCTGTTGAAATTACTCAAGCAATGACCAATCTCCAGACCCTGCTCGCCAGCTGCCTGCCGCCCGAAGCCGTGCGGCACATTCATGAGCAGATGTACGTTCATCCTGCCCTGCAGTCCGGCGTGTCCGGCACGGTGACGCGCGCCGAACTGGCCCAGGCCCTGAACATGGCCCTGTTCCATGGGTTGGTGCAGCGGGTGCCGGCGGCGCAAGAGTACATGGCCAGCGATGTGGCCGGGCAACAGCGCCAGGTCGTCTTTGACCACGGCGCGCTGCGCACCGTGCGCTGGCCCAGTGGCGCCTTGCCTCCGGGCGAAGCGGCCTTCACGCGGCTGCTGCGCCCGCTGGGTTTTACGCTGCAAGACACCTACCCCTTGCCGCGCCTGAAGATGACCGGCCGCGCCTGGTGCCACCAGGATTTTCCGCAGGAGATCGCGCAGTTCTTCGTGTCCGAACTGCATCCCGAACAGTTCACGGTGCCCTTCCAGGCCGCCGTCACGCGGGTGTTGTCCACCTCACGCGACCCGCTGGGCCCGCAAGATGTGGCGGACCTGGAGCAGCTGGCGCGCGACGGCAAGCTGCCGCTGCAACAGGCGCTGCGGCTGCTGCCAGTGATGCTCCAGTGCTTTGACCGCCAGCATGGCGTGTTTGCGCTGGACGACTATGAATTGCTGCTGGCCGAGTCCGCCGAAATGGCCTGGATCGCCACCGAGGGCAACGCCTTCAACCACGCGACCGACCGCGTCGGCGATGTGGATGCGGTGGCCCGGCGCCAGCGCGAGCTCGGCCGCCCCATCAAGGACAAGGTCGAAGTCTCGGCCAGTGGCCGCGTGCGCCAGACGGCGTTTCGTGCGGCGACGGTGCAGCGCGAATTCCTCACACCCGCCGGCCAGGTCACGCGCGCGGTGCCGGGCTCGTTCTATGAATTCATCACCCGCGCCGAGCTGCATGCGAGCCCTGCCGCCAACGACCCGGCGCAAAGCGGCCGCCTGGACCTGGCCTTTGACGCCGGCAATGCCACCGGCATTTTCGGCATGACGGCGGCCAGAGCATGAGCCGTGGGGCCGCGCATAGCGCGGAGGTTACCTAATGAACGCAGCCGCGCACACGCCGGTCCACCCGCTCTACGCGCAGGCCAGCGGTTCGCCGATTCGTGCCATGCTGGCGCTGGCCGGGCAGCCCGGCATGATTTCACTGGCGGGCGGGCATCCCGACCCCGCGCTGCTGCCGGCGGACTGGCTGCGCGAATGCATGCTGGCCGTGGCCTCCGGCCTGCAGGGGCACAGCCTGCAATACGGCGCTACCGAGGGCCTGCCCGCGCTGCGTGCGGCCAGCGCCGAGTTGCTGCAACAACGCGGCCTGCGGGCCCAGGCTGCGCAAGTGGTGATCACCACCGGCTCGCAGCAGGCCATAGACCTGCTGGCGCGGGTTCTCGTCGAGCCGGGCGCCGGCGTGGCGGTGGAGTCCTTCAACTACCCGGCCGCCCTGCAGGCCTTCCGCTTTGCGGGTGCGCAGCTGGTGGAAGTTCCTGCCGATGCCCAGGGGCTGGATGTTGAGCGGCTGGAACGTGTTTTGACCAGCGCACGGCCGCGCGTGCTGTATGTGGTTCCGAACTTTGCCAACCCGACAGGTGCCGTGATGCCCCTGGCGCGTCGCGTGCGCCTGCTGGAACTTGCCGCACGGCACGAGGTCACACTGATCGAGGACGATCCTTATGGCGAACTCTGGTTTGGCGCGGCGCCACCGCCCTCGCTGGCGCAGATCAACCAGCAAACCGGATCACATGCGCAGGTGGCCTACATGACGAGTTATTCCAAGGTGGTGGCCCCGGCCCTGCGCCTGGGTGTGCTGATGGCGCCGCCGGACGTGCTGCGTGCCGTCGTGCTGGCCAAGCAGGCCGCCGATGTGCACAGCGGCTCGCTTGAACAACTGACCTTGACCGCGATGCTGGCCTCCAGCCGCCTGGATGAGCACCTGGCCACGCTGCGCAAGGCCTATGCGGCCAAGGCCCGTACGCTGGCCGCTGCACTGCACGCACATTGCGGCGGGCTGCTTGAATTCAGCGAACCCCAGGGCGGCATGTTTGTCTGGGCCCGGCTTGCCAGCGCCCTGCCACTGATGCCGTCGCAGGCGTGGGTGGACTTTGGTTTGCAGCACCAGGTGCTGGCCGTGCCGGGCGCCGCCTTCAGCCTTCACAACACCGCACAGCCCTGGCTGCGCCTGAGTTTTGCCAACCCCAGTGCAGACGCCTTGCAGCAAGGCGCGCAACGCCTGGGCCGCGGGCTGCGCAGCCTTGCCGCCCCGGCCGATACGCCATCATCACGCCAACATTTCCCCGAAAGGACTTCACCATGAGCCACGCCAACGACATTTCGTCCCTGCTGCAAAGCCTGGGCATCCACGCCGATCTCGACAGCCAGGCGTCCGCGACCCTTGAGGTTCACACCCCGATTGACGGCAGCCGGCTGGCGCGTCTCGCCACCACCAGCCCGGCCGACGTGGATGCCGCGCTCAATCGTGCGCACCAGCGGTTTTTGAGCTGGCGCGATGTGCCGGCACCCAAGCGCGGTGAACTGGTGCGCGCCTTCGGCGAAACCGTGCGGCGCCACAAGCCGGAGCTCGGGCAGCTGATCTCGCTGGAGACCGGCAAGATCCTGCAGGAGGGCCTGGGCGAAGTGCAGGAAGTGATTGACATCTGCGAATTTGCGGTCGGCCTGTCGCGCCAGCTCTACGGCCTGACGATTGCCAGCGAGCGGCCCGACCACAAGCTGCTGGAGACCTGGCATCCGGTGGGCGTGGTCGGCATCATCTCGGCCTTCAATTTCCCGATGGCCGTGTTTGCCTGGAACGCCGCGCTGGCGCTGGTCTGCGGCAACACGCTGGCCTGGAAGCCGTCCGAGAAGACGCCGCTGTCGGCTGTCGCACTTAATGGCCTGCTGCTGCGTGCGGCGACGGAACTGGGGCTGGAGACCGAAGGCCTGAGCGAGTTGCTGATCGGCGAGCGCTCCGTTGGTGAAGCGCTGGTCAACCACCCGCAGGTCAAGCTGGTCAGCGCGACCGGCTCCACCGCCATGGGCAAGAACGTGGCCATGGCCTGCGCCGCGCAGTTCAAGCGCTCGCTGCTCGAGCTGGGCGGCAACAACGCGGCCATTGTCTGCCCTTCGGCCAACCTGGAGCTGGTCGTGCGCGGCGCGGCGTTTGCTGCCGCCGGCACGGCCGGGCAGCGCTGCACCAGCCTGCGCCGGCTGATCGTGCACCGCTCCGTCTACGCGGCGCTGGTGGAGCGGCTGGTCTCGGTGTTCGCGCGCCTGCCGGTAGGCAACCCGCTCACGGAGGGCACGCTGGTCGGCCCGCTGATCGACGGCCGCGCCTTTGACGCCATGCAAACTGCACTGGCCAGCGCGAAGGGCCTGGGCGCCAAGGTTCACTTCGGCCAGCGCGAGGAAGGCACCGGTGCTGGTGGTAGTGCGGGCCACTATGTGCGGCCCGCCATTGTGGAACTGGCCGAGCAGGCCGGCCCCATGCTGCACGAAACCTTCGCGCCGATTCTGTATGTGGTGCCTTACGACGACTTCGACGAAGCCATTGCCCTGAACAACGCGGTGGTACATGGCCTGTCGTCCGCCGTCTTCACCCAGGACCTGCGCGAGGCCGAGCAGTTCACCTCGGCGCGCGGCTCGGACTGCGGCATCGCCAATGTCAACATCGGCACCAGCGGCGCGGAAATCGGCGGTGCTTTCGGCGGTGAAAAAGAAACCGGCGGCGGCCGGGAGTCAGGCTCGGATTCGTGGAAGGCGTACATGCGCCGCGCCACCAACACGGTCAACTACGGCTCCAGCCTGCCGCTGGCGCAGGGGATTCGTTTCGAGATTTAACCTGGAAACGGCAGTTGGATGCGCCCGAGTGCGCCGTGATCGGCGTGCCAGGCAAGGCGTGACAACGCAGTGGGCTCCTGCCCACAAGGCGGAGCAACGCAGCATGGCGCGCCCGGCATGGTGCAATCGGGCGCATAGCGCTGTCACCCCAGAAGGTAATCGCCATCGAAGAGGGGAAAGTCAATGGGCATACGGCTTTCCTGAAGTTTGCAAGCGGTCAACTGCTGTTTCCAGGTTTAAGCCGGCACCCGCGCCATGCCGTCCAGAATCTGCCGGGCGCGCGGCCACAGGGTCTGGTCAAACTGTTCGCGGAAAAACCCGAAATGGCCGATGCGCTTGACCTGCAGGTCTGACGGCGCGATCCGCTCAAAGCTGCGCGGCGCATTGGCATACAGGTTGATCAGGTTTTGCGTGCCGCGCCAGGTCATCAGCTCATCGTCGGTGATGGACAGGGCCTTCACCGGGTAGCTGACCCGCCCGTAGCTCAGGCGCGCGCTCTCCCCTTCGGCGCCCACGCTGTACTGCGGGTCCAGGCACCACTTGCGCCATTGCAGCATCACGCCTGCCGGCAGGTCACCCACTTTTTTGAGCTTGCGTCCCGGGAAATAACCGAACAGGCACGTGGCCAGCGGCACCAGCACATACCAGAAGTACAGAATCATGCGCCTGAGCTGCGGCGCGTTGTCGCGCCAGTAGCCGCTGCCAGCCGCAATGCTGATCATCCCGTCGACCTGGCCCTGGTTTTTCAGGAAGCCCGGCAGCTGCGCGCCGAGACTGTGTCCCAGCAGGTAAAGCGGCGCGTCGGGCAGTGCGGACTTGGCCGCATCCACCACGGCTGCGTAATCGCTTGCCCAATCCAGCAGATCGGCCTTGAAGCCGCGCAGGCTGCCGTCCACGGTATCAGGCAATGACTCGCCCGAGCCGCGGTAGTCAAAGGTCGTGACACGAAAGCCCTGGCTGGACAGCCATTCGGCAAACGGCGTGTAGTAATCCTGGCGTACGCCCATCGCGCCGCCGATCACGACGCTGGCGCGGGCTGGCCCGGATGCGTCATAAATGCGCAGCGCGAGTTGGCTTGTGCCGGCAGCGAGAGTCTGCTTCTGCATGCTTGTCTCCAGTCGTTGAAAAATGCCAGTTTCCGCTGACTTGAAAAACCGACAGCCTCAAGGGCGTAGCGAGCGGGATGAGCTGCAAGGCGGACGGAGCGGACCCACCGGAACGTACTTCAGGTACGTGAGGATGGGGAGCACCGGACCAACGCGGCAGATCGCCCGCTCGGTAGCCACCAACTTACACCCGTTCGAAGATGCCGGCGGCGCCCTGCCCCATGCCGACACACATGGTCACCATGCCGTACTTCAGCTGATGGCGTTGCAGCGCGTGAATCACGGTGGCTGCACGAATCGCGCCCGTGGCGCCCAGCGGGTGGCCCAGTGCAATCGCGCCGCCCATCGGGTTGACTTTGGCCGCGTTCAGGCCCAGCGTGTTGATGACCGCCAGCGACTGCGCGGCAAACGCCTCGTTGAGTTCGAACCAGTCGATGTCGTCCTGCTTCAGGCCGGCGTAACGCAGCGCTGCGGGAATGGCTTCGATCGGGCCTATGCCCATGATGTGCGGCGGCACGCCCTTGGCGGCGTAACTGACGAAACGCGCCAGCGGTTTCAGGCCGAATTCCTTGACGGCTTTTTCGCTGGCCAGAATCAGCGCGCCCGCGCCATCGGAGGTTTGCGAGCTGTTGCCGGCCGTAACCGAGCCGCGCGCAGCAAACACGGTTTTCAGTTTGGACAGGCCTTCCACCGTGGTGTCGGGGCGTGCGCCTTCGTCCAGGCTCACGGTGCGGGTAGTGGCAATGACTTCGCCGGTTTCCAGGTTGGCGCTGCGGTCGGTCACTTCCACCGGCGTGATTTCATTTGCGAACTCGCCGGCCTGCTGGGCCTTGAGTGCCTTCATGTGGGACTCGTAAGCGAACTGGTCCTGCGCGTCACGCGAGACCTTCCACTGCTGCGCAACCTTCTCGGCCGTCAGGCCCATGCCGTAGGCAATGCCGACGTTCTCGTCGTTGGCAAACATTTCCGGCGACAGCGACGGCGAGTTGCCCGACATGGGCACCATGCTCATGCTTTCGGTGCCGGCGGCAATCATCACATCGGCTTCGCCGACACGGATGCGGTCCGCAGCCATTTGCACCGCGGACAGGCCCGAGGCGCAAAAGCGGTTGACGGTGATGCCGCCCACGCTGGTGGGCAAACCCGCCAGCACCGCACCGATGCGGGCGATGTTCAGGCCCTGTGGGCCTTCGGGAATCGCGCAGCCGCAGATGATGTCTTCAATGGCCTTAGGGTCCAGCGTGGGCACCTGGGCCAGCGCGGCCTGCAACGCCTTGACCAGCAGGTCGTCGGGACGCGTATTGCGGAAAAACCCCCGGTGCGAACGGCCGATGGGCGTGCGCGTGGCGGCAACGATGTAGGCTTCCTGGACTTGTTTCATGGGGAACTCTTTCTCGGTGAATCGGTGAATCTGTAAAAGGTTGGGTGTCTTTTAAAAGCGGCGGCTTGCGGGCAAGGGTTCGGGAGAGCCCCCATCCCTGCCTTCCCCCAGAGGGGGAAGGAGTGGTGCGGGGAAATTTTCAGGCTCTACACCCCGAGGCGGAAGAAGTGCTACGGGGGAGTTTTTAAGCTCCCCGCCCTGAGGGGAAAGGAGTGTTACAGAAGAGGTTTCAAGCGCCGCACTCCGAGGGGGCAGAGGTGTTACGGGTGAACTCTCAGGCTCCTTCCCCCTCTGGGGGAAGGTTGGGATGGGGGCGACCGCGGCCAGTTCGGTCAAACGGTTGTGTATCGCCTCAACCATCGACTGCAAATCGGAGAACGGCAAATTTGCCGGAAAACGCATCACGTCAAATCCGAGAGACTCGAAATATGCATCGCGCTTTGCGTCGTAGGCCTGCTGGTCAATATGCTGCGACCCGTCTATCTCGACAATCAGCTGGGGAGCAAGGCACGCAAAATCCGCCACGTAGGACCCGACAGGATGCTGGCGCCTGAATTTGACGCCCAGTTGCTCGCCACGCAAGCGCTGCCATAGCAGCCGCTCGCCGTCGGTCATTTCGCGGCGGAGCGACCTGGCGAACATTCTGGCGTTGAGGGTGGCTTGGTTTTGCATGTCGTAGAGCCCCCATCCCTGCCTTCCCCCAGCGGGGGAAGGAGCAATGCGGGGAGATGTTCAGGCCGTGGCCTCCTTGGATGCCGGCGTGGGCTGCGAGCGCACAGACGGCACCCAGGCCCAGACAAACTCGCACTCGACCGGGTTGACGCCGGCTTCGTCCGTCACCGTGACCGCCACATTGACTTCGCCCTTGTCACTGGCCTGCATGGCCGCTCGCTGCTCGTCGGTGAGCGTTGCGACGGCGCGCAACGAGCCGGTGGCGCGCTTCCTGAAGGTCATCTTCAGTTCCTTGGCCAGCGGGACGCAGTCGTCTCGCACGTTCATGCCGACCACCATGCCGGTGGCAGTTTCTGCCAGCAGGTTCATGGCCGAGGCATGCACGCCGCCGATGTGGTTCTGCACCTTCTTCTGGTTCTGGATGCCGATTTCTACCCGGTTGTTGCTCATCTGCAAAAAATCCAGCCCGGCCGTGCCGGTGAATGGCACGGCGCGGCGCAGGATCACGCTGCGAAACCAGGTGCGGGCAAAGGCCGGCACCTCCGACAGGCGCTCAAGCTGGCGCTCCAGGCGGTTGGGAGATGTCTTCGTCAAATCAGTCATCACTTTCTCCCTGCCAGCAAACACCGCAGAACCGGCTCTGCCAGGCTGCTGGTGTTGCCCCCTGCAAGGGGGGAGGCGGCTACACGAAGTGAGTCCGCAACGGGGGTGTTCATCAATTTCTCACCGGTTTGCCGGTGCTCATCATGCCCATGATGCGTTCCTGCGTTTTCGGGTTTTCGAGCAGCGAACAGAAGGCCTTGCGTTCCAGCGTCATCAAATACTCTTCCGTCACCAGGGTGCCGGCATCCACATCGCCGCCGCACACCACGTTGGCGATCAGGCTGGCGATGTGAAAGTCGTGGGCACTGATGAAGCCGCCGTCGCGCATGTTGACCAGCTGGCCCTTGATGGTGGCCAGGCCGTTGCGGCCCACCACCGGGAAGGGCCGCCTGTGCGGCGCGCGGTAGCCGGAGTTGAACAGGGCGCGTGCCTCGTTCAGCGCGATGAACAGCAGCTCGTCCTTGTTCGGCACGATGACGTCGCTGTCCAGCAGGTAGCCGAGCTTGCGGCTTTCAATCGCACTGGTGCCCACCTTGGCCATGGCGGCGGCCGTGAAGCCCTCGGTCAGGAAAGGCAGTATGTCCTTGTTGGTGGACGTGGCGGCGTTCTCTGCTGCGCGGCGCGCAATATACGCCAGGCCGCCGGCACCGGGCACGAGGCCCACGCCAACTTCCACGAGGCCGATGTAGCTTTCCATCGCCGCCACACGCTTGGCCGAATACACCGCCATTTCGCAGCCACCGCCCAGCGCCAGGCCACGAATCGCCGAGACGACGGGCACAGCCGCATAGCGCAGCTTGAGCATGACGTTCTGCAGTTCGGCCTCGGCCCCTTCAATCGCCCTGGCGCCACCCATCATGAAGGCGGGCAGCATGGCTTGCAGGTCGGCGCCGGCCGAGAACATCTCGTCGTTGGACCAGATGACCATGCCCTTGTAGCCTTTCTCGGCAAGGTCCACGCCCATCGCCAGGCCTTCCGCCACATCGGGGCTGATGGCATGCATCTTGGTCTTGATGCTGGCAATCAGCACATCGCCTTTTTCTCCGTTCGCGCCGTCCAGTGTCCAGAGGCGAATGGCATCGTCTTCATGCAGCGTGGTACCAGCGGTCTCGAAAGCCGGGGCGTTGGCACCGAGTACGTCTTCGGGGAAATACTGGCGCTCATAGACGGGCAGTTGGCGGCGGGGAATGAATTTTTTGGCCGAAGCACTCCACGAGCCTTCCGCGGTGTGCACGCCACCCGCGTCGGCCACCGGGCCCTTGAACACCCAGTCGGGCAGCGGCGCTTTGCTCAACGCCTTGCCCGCATCAATATCTTCCTGGATCCAGGTGGCCACCTGCTTCCAGCCGGCCTGTTGCCACAACTCGAACGGGCCTTGCTTCGCGCCAAAACCCCAGCGCATCGCAAAGTCTATGTCGCGCGCGGTTTCGGCAATGCTTTCGAGGTGCACCGCGGCATAGTGGAACTGGTCGCGCAGGATGGCCCAGAGGAAACGCGCTTCGGCGCCCTCGGCCTCGCGCAGCAGCTTCAGCCGCTCGCCGGCTGGTTTTTTCAGCATGCGTCCGACAACCTCGTTCGCCTTGGCGCCTGCGGCCACGTACTCCATGCTCTCGGGGTCGAGGCGCAAGATGTCCCGGCCGACCTTCTTGTAAAAACCGGCGCCGGTTTTCTGGCCCAGGCTTTTGGATTCCAGCAGTTTCGCCAGGACCGGCGGCGTGCCGTAGATGTCGGAAAACGGGTCTTCCACCTTGCCGGGGCCGAGGTTGTCCTGCAGCGTCCTGATGACATGGGCCATGGTGTCCAGGCCCACCACGTCAGCGGTGCGGAAGGTGCCGGAGCTGGCGCGGCCCAGCTTCTTGCCGGTCAGGTCATCGACCACGTCATATGTCAGGCCGAAGGTCTCGGCCTCCCTGATGGTGGCCAGCATGCCGGCAATGCCGACGCGGTTGGCAATGAAGTTGGGCGTGTCGTGCGCGCGGATCACGCCCTTGCCCAGCGCGCTGACCGCAAAGGCTTCCAGGTCGTCGAGCACTTTCGGCTCGGTGGTGGGCGTGTTGATCAGCTCCACCAGCGTCATGTAGCGCGGCGGGTTGAAAAAGTGAATACCGCAAAAGCGCGGCTTGATCGATTCGGGCAGGGCCTCGCTGAGTTTTGTGATCGACAGCCCCGAGGTGTTGCTGGCCACAATCGCGCCTTCGGCAATGAAGGGGGCGATCTTGTGGTACAGGTCGGTCTTCCAGTCCATGCGCTCGGCGATGGCCTCGATGATGAGGTCGCACTCCAACAGCTGCTCCATGTACTCTTCGTAGTTGGCCTGCTGGATCAGCGCCGCGTCCTCGGGCACGCCCAGCGGCGCGGGCTTGAGCTTCTTGAGCCCTTCGATCGCCTTGATCACGATGCCATTCTTCGAGGACTTGGAAGACGACGGGGCCCCGCCCCCATCGTTGTCCTTCGCGGGCAGGTCAAACAGCACCACGGGCACCTTGACATTGACCAGATGAGCGGCGATCTGCGCGCCCATCACGCCGGCGCCGAGCACGGCGACTTTTTTGACTGTGAATTTTTGCATGTTGTATTCCTTTATCGGAGAGCCCTCACCCTAACCCTCTCCCAGAGGGCGAGGGGATAAAGCGGAGATGACTGGGTGGGGGCTGACCCCGCATGGTTCAAGCCAGCGCCTCGTCGGTGTCCATCAGCGCCCGGCTGCCTGAGCGCGCGGTGCGCATCAGCGTGGCGGTTTCGGGGAAGAGTTTGGCGAAGTAAAACCGCGCTGTCTGCAGCTTGGCCACGTAGAACTTGTCGGTGTTGCCGGCGGCAATCTCGCGCAGCGCGACCTGCGCCATGCGGGCCCAGAAGTAGCCGAACACCAGATGGCCGGCGACCCGCAGGTAGTCGACTGCGGCAGCGCCCACTTCGTCGGGGTTCTGGAAACCCTTGAAGCCCAGTTCGGTCGTGAACTTGGTCATCTGGTCGGCCAGGTAAGCCAGCGGGTTGATGAACTCGGCCATCTTCTCGTTTACGCCTTCCTCTTCGATCAAGGCGCCGATCAGCTTGCCGAATTTCTTCAGCGTGGCGCCGTTGTTGCCCAGGATCTTGCGGCCCAGCAGGTCCAGCGACTGGACGGTGTTGGTGCCCTCATAAATCATGTTGATGCGGTTGTCGCGCACAAACTGCTCCATGCCCCATTCCTTGATGAAGCCGTGGCCGCCAAAGACCTGCATGCAGGCGTTGGTGGCGATGTGGCCGTTGTCGGTCAGGAAGGCCTTGACGATGGGCGTGAGCAAGGCGACGATTTCGCCGGACTCCTTGCGCACCTTTTCGTCGGGGTGGTAGAGCTCCTTGTCGAGCAGCAGCGTGCAATAAATGGCCAGGGCGCGGCCGCCTTCGGCATAGGCCTTGGCGGTCAGCAGCATCTTGCGGACGTCGGGGTGCACGATGATGGGATCGGCCGGTTTGTCCTTGGCTTTCACGCCGGAGAGCGAGCGCATCTGGATGCGGTCCTTGGCATAGGCAAGTGCATTCTGGTACGCCACTTCGGTCAGGCCCAGCGACTGGTTACCCACGCCCAGGCGTGCGGCGTTCATCATCACGAACATCGCGGCCAGGCCCTTGTTGGGTGCGCCCACCATGGTTCCCACGGCGTTTTCCAGCACCATCTGGCAGGTGGAATTGCCGTGGATGCCCATCTTGTGCTCGATACCGCCGCAGTAAATGCCATTGCGCGAACCGATCGAGCCGTCCTGGTTGACGTTGAACTTGGGCACGGCAAACAGGCTGATGCCTTTGCTGCCCTGCGGCGCATCGGGCAGGCGGGCCAGCACCAGGTGAACGATGTTGCTGGTCATGTCGTGTTCGCCGGCGCTGATGAAAATCTTGTTGCCGGTCAGACGGTAGGTGCCGTCGGGCTGCGGCTCTGCCTTGGTGCGCAGCAGGCCCAGGTCGGTGCCGCAATGCGGCTCGGTCAGGCACATGGTGCCGGTCCATTCGCCGCTGGTGAGCTTGGGCAGGTAGATTTTTTTCTGCTCTTCCGTGCCGTGGGCATGCAGGGCTTCGTACGCGCCGTGCGACAGACCCGGGTACATCGTCCAGGCCTGGTTGGCCGAGTTCAGCATTTCGTAGAAGCACTGGTTGACGACAAAGGGCAGGCCCTGGCCGCCGTACTCGGGGTCGCAGCTGAGCGCGGCCCAGCCGCCTTCCACGTACTTGGCGTAAGCATCCTTGAAGCCTTTGGGCGGCGTGACTTCATGGGTGGTCTTGTCGAGCTTGCAGCCTTCCTGGTCGCCGCTGATGTTGAGCGGGAAAGTCACTTCCGAAGCGAATTTTCCGCCTTCTTCCAGCACCGCATTGATGGTGTCGGCGTCGATGTCGGCATGGCGTGGCAAAACCTTCAGCTCGTCGGTGACCTTGAGCACTTCGTGCATGACGAACTGCATGTCGCGCAGGGGTGGGTTGTACTGTGGCATGGGGAATCCTTTGGCTTTAAACCGGTTTCGAAGATGTTTTGGGGGAGGCTTTTGCCGGTGCTTTCGTCGGCGAAGCGGAAGGGAGTGGCTCTGCCGGCGACGGCGCAGCCTCGTTGCCGTAACGCGCCAGGATGTTGGCAAAGCCGGTGTTGGCGCGGGCGACGGAGCCGGGGGATTTCAGGAAACGGGCTTCGTAATGCAGCGCCAGAATGAGTCCGTGGATCTCGAAGACCATCTGCTGTTCGTCGGCATCGCGCTGCAGGTGCCCGGCCTCCTTGGCCTGCATCACGGCGCGGTACATCGCGGCCAGCCAGGTCCGCACCGAGCCCGCCAGCGCGTCGCGCACCGGCCCGGGCCGGTCGTCGAACTCGACGGCGCCGCTGATGTACAGGCATCCTGAATCGATTTCGACCGAGGTGCGGTTCATCCAGTTGTGAAACAGCGCGCGCAGGCGCGGCAGACCCCTGGAAGCCTGCAATGCCGGGAAGAACACCTCTTCCTCGAAGCGGCTGTGGTATTCGCGAACCACCGAAATCTGCAGTTCCTCGCGTGAGCCAAAATGGGCAAACACGCCGGACTTGCTCATGTGCATGACTTCGGCGAGCGCTCCTATGCTCAGGCCCTCCAGGCCAATTTGTGTGGCCAGCCCCAAGGCAGCATCGACAATGGCCGCCTTGGTCTGCTGGCCTTTTTGCTGGCTTTTGGGCACGGCTGCACCGATCGCAGGGATAGGCGCAGCCGGGACGGGAACGGTTTTGACAGGAAGTTCATTGACGGTCATGGGATTGAGCCAAAATAAAACGAACGATCGTTCTATTTTGCAACAATTCCATGACAGTCAAACCCTGAGGGTGATGGAGTGTCTGTTTATAGAGAACAAGGTCTAGCCAAACCAAGGGTAAACCCTAGAACAAGCCCACCCCCTTCCAGGCTCACTGCGTGTAGCCTGTTCCCCCCTCAGGGGGCGGAGAAATTGGCTCACCCCCGTCCAAGCTCACTGCGTGTAGCTTGTTCCCCCCTCTAGGGGGCGGCGCCTGCGGTCTGGCAAAGCCAGTCCCGCGGCCCCCGCTAGTTGTGTTCGCTCGAACTCTTCGCCCAGTATGAGCCGTGGAACCGGCTTTGCCGGGCCACAGGCGCAGCGGCCCCCGAGGGGCTGGAGCCTGCGGCTCCAAAGCTGCTCGAGCAGCTTTGGACAGGCGACAGAGGCGAAGCGTCTCGCGAGCCGCGGCCTGCAAGGCCTCGGGAGTTACGCGAAGCGAGCGACCGTGGGGGCTTTATTTCACGAGCTTGAACGGCACCACGGTCTGCTTCTGCTCGCCCAGGCCCTCGATCCACACCGCCATCTGGTCGCCCTTTTTCAGGTACACCGGCGGTTTCATGCCCAGGCCCACGCCAGGAGGCGTACCTGTGGTGATGACGTCGCCCGGCTCCAGCGTCATGAACTGGCTGACGTAGCTGACGAGCTTGGCCACGCTGAAGATCATGGTTTTGGTAGAGCCGTTTTGCATGCGCTTGCCGTTGACCTCCAGCCACATGCTCAGTTTTTGCGGGTTGGGCACGTCGTCGCGCGTCACCAGCCAGGGGCCGATCGGGCCGAAGGTGTCGCAACCCTTGCCCTTGTCCCAGGTACCGCCGCGCTCGATCTGGAACTCGCGCTCGCTGACGTCATTGATGGTGCAGTAGCCGGCCACATAAGTGAGCGCGTCCTTCTGCGACACATAGCGTGCGCGCGTGCCGATCACCACGCCGAGCTCGACTTCCCAGTCGGTCTTGACCGAGCCCTTGGGCAGCATGACCGGATCGTTGGGCCCCTGAATGCAGCTGGTGGCCTTCATGAACACGACGGGTTCAGCGGGAATCGGCAAGCCGGACTCGGCCGCGTGGTCGGCGTAGTTCAGCCCGATGGCGATGAACTTGCCGACGCCGCTGACCGGGCAGCCCATGCGCGGCGAACCCCTGACCAGCGGCAGCTTGTCGGTTTTCAATTTGCGGAGTTTGGCCAGCGCCGCATCACCGAGCTGGTCGGGACCGATGTCCTTGATCACGCCGCTGAGGTCGCGCAGCTTGCCTTCGGCATCAATCAGTCCGGGCTTTTCCTTGCCCGGGTTGCCATAACGAACGAGTTTCATGGTTTTCCTTCTGGTTAAATCAAAGTCACATCAATAAGTCAATAAGTCGAACGCCCGCCCGACAAGTCGAACACGGCGCCGGTCGAAAACGAGCATTCCTCGGTAGCCAGCCACGTCACCATGGCCGCGACCTCCTCGGGGGTGCCGAAGCGGCCCATCGGAATTTTCGACAGCATGAACTGGATGTGTTCCGCCGTCATCTGGTCAAAAATTGGCGTCTTTACCGCAGCCGGCGTCACGCAATTGACGCGCACGCCAGTATCGGCGAGTTCCTTGCCCAGGGACTTGGTCAGCGCAATCACCGCTGCCTTGCTGGCACTGTAGGCGCTGGCATTGGGATTGCCGTCCTTGCCCGCCACCGAGGCGATATTGATGATGCGGCCATAGTTGCGCGTGCGCATGTGCGGCACCACCTCGCGGCAGCAGAAGAACAGTCCGTTCAGGTTGACCTGCTGCACCTGCATCCATTGCTCGGGCGGGTAGTCCCACAACTTGACATTGGGGCCGGTGATGCCGGCCGAGTTGACCAGCACATCGATGACCGGGTGGTGGGCCACGGTTTGCCGCACGGCTTCCACCACACTGGCATGGCTGCTCACATCCACCACAACGGTATGCACGCCCGCACCGAGTTCGGTTCGGGCCGCCGCCAGCGCCTGCGGGTTGAGGTCCCACACGGTGACGGTCGCGCCCGAAGCCAGCATGCGCTGCGCGATGGCAAAGCCCAGGCCCGCCGCGCCGCCGGTGATCACCGCATGGCGGCCGGCCAGGTCAAGCTGGTTCATATGGTCATGCCGCCGTCGATGGCATAGGACTGCCCGGTCACAAAGGCCGATTCGTCACTGGCCAGAAACACCACCAGCGGCGCTATTTCATGGGCCTGTGCAAGCCGCCCCATGGGCTGGCGCGCGATGAAATTTTTCCGCGCCTCATCGGGGTCTTCAAACACATTGATGCGGTCCTGCAGCGAGGGGGTGTCGACCGTACCGGGGCAAATGGCATTGCAGCGCACACCCTGCGTCACGAAGTCGGCGGCCACGCATTTCGTGAGGCCGGTCACCGCGGCCTTGGAGGCGCCATAGACAAAGCGGTTTGGCAGGCCCTTGAAGCCGCAGACGCTGGCCATGTTGATGATGCTGCCGCCGCCATGGGCCAGCATGTTGGGCAACACCGCCTGGATCATCCAGAACTGCGAGCGCACATTCAGGTTGAAGGCAAAGTCCCAGTCCTCGTCGGTGGCCTGCAGGATGGAGCCGGCGTGGACAAAGCCGGCGCAGTTGAACAGCACGTTGAGCGGTGGCAACTCGGCTGCCAGTTTCTGGATGGCGGCCTTGTCGAGCACATTGAGCGCCGCAGTTTTGATGTTGGGCACGCCGGCGTAATCGGCGAGCAGTTTCTCATTGACATCGGTAGCCCACACCTGGGCGCCCTCGGCCGCCATGGCCAGCGCGGTGGCCTTTCCGATGCCCTGTCCGGCGGCCGTGACCAGTGCGGTTTTTCCCTGGAGTCTCATGCTTGTTCCTTGGTTGTTGACGATGGTTGTGATGATTTCGATGACTTACTTGATGGTCACGTCGGCAAGCTGCCGCTTGCCGATGACGGGCCAGTCCCATTCGATGCCCAGGCCGGGCGTGTCCGGCGGGAAGGCGTAGCCATCCGCGACGCGGATGCGGCTGGTCGTGATGTCGTCGAGCTGCGGGATGTACTCGACCCAGGCCGCGTTGGGCACGGCGGCGCACAGGCTCACATGCAGCTCCATCAGGAAGTGCGGGCACACCGGCACATCAAAGCCCTCGGCCAGATGCGCCACCTTGATCCAGGGCGTGATGCCGCCAATGCGGGCCACGTCGGGCTGGACGATGCTGCAGGCGCCCTGCTCCAGGTATTCGCGGAACTGGCTGAGGTGGTACATCGACTCGCCCACCGCCACCGGAATGGCCGTGTGTTCGCGCAGATGCCGGTGGCCGGAGATGTTTTCCGCGGGCAGCGGCTCCTCCAGCCAGGCCAGGTCTAGCGCGGCAAAAGCCGCCGCCCGGCGCACGGCCTCGGGGCGGTTGAAGCCCTGATTGGCATCGGTCATGATGTTAAAGCCCGCACCGACCGCCTCGCGCACCTTGGACAGGCGCGCCACGTCCTCGCTGACATGCGGCCGGCCGACCTTGATCTTGGCGCCCCTGAAACCCTCGGCCTGTGCGGCCAGCGTCTGGTCCACCAGTTCATCCGCGCTCAGGTGCAGCCAGCCGCCTTCGGTGGTGTAGACCGGCACCCGCGGCTGCGCGCCACCCAGCAGTTGCCACAAGGGCAGGTTCTGGCTGCGCGCGCGCCAGTCCCACAGCGCGGTGTCCACGCAGGCCAGCGCCAGGCTGGTGATGGCCCCGACAGCCGTGGCGTGGGTATGGAAAAACAGGTCTTTCCAGATCGCTTCAATCAGCAGCGGGTTGCGGCCCAGCAGGCGCGGCGCCAGGTGGTCGTGCAGCAAAGCCATCACCGACGAGCCGCCGGTGCCTATGGTGTAGGCGTAGCCGGTGCCCTCCACGCCATCGCTGCAGCGCAGGGTCAGCAGCAGCGTCTCCTGCGTCACAAAGGACTGGATGGCGTCGGTGCGCACGACCTTGGGCGGCAAATTGACCTGCCGCAGGCGGATGGATTCGATCGTTACTTCCGGTTTCATGATGCAAAAGGGTATCCAGGGTTATTCGCGGTTATTCAGGTCGGTTATTCAGGTCATGAACGGTATTACAGGGTTTAGCCGGATGCCACCGCCGGTGGATTCATGGGATTATCAATTGGTCTTACCACTTGTCCAATTCTGGCTAACCCTTAATTTCGCCGCCAAAGCCCGCATGCCCATCCAAACCGTCGAACCGAAACGCCTGTACCGCCAGATTGCCGAGCAATTGCGCTCGCTGATCAGCAAGGGCGAGTTTGCGGCTGGCAAACGCCTGCCGGCTGAGCGTGACCTGGCCAAGCAACTGGGCGTGAGCCGCCCCTCCGTGCGTGAAGCCCTGATCGCACTGGAAGTGGAAGGCTGGGTCGAAGTGCGCACCGGCTCCGGCGTTTACGTGCTGGACCGGTCAAACCAGGTTCAGCGGAAAAACGGGCCGCAGATTGCGCCGACCGAATGGGGACCGCTGGAACTCATCCGGGCGCGCCGCGTGGTGGAAGGCGAAATTGCCTCCATGGCCGCCGTCCAGGCCAAACGCAAAGACATTGACGCCATGCGCAAAGCCATAGACGCCATGAAAAACGATGCCGGGCGCGGCGTACTGCCGCTCGAAGGCGACCGGGCATTTCACACCGCGATCGTCGAGGCCTGCGGCAACGTGGTGCTGATCGAAACCGTCCAGAGTTTCTGGGATTCACGCCGCGGCCCGCTGTTCACGCGCCTGGGTGGCTATTTCGAGACCATGAAGTCATGGCAATCCGCCATCGACGAGCACGAAGCGATTTATGCAGCCATCTGCGCGCATGACGGCGCCGCTGCCCGCGCTGCGATGCATGCCCACATGGACAAGTCCCACACCCGATTCAGCGCGAGCTGGCGCCGCGCGAAGACGAGCTGATTCCTGCGTCCAGCACTTCCCTGCTTTTACTTTTACCTTCTTCAATTTTTTAACTTTTCACGTTCACCTTTTTTCAACCGAGGAGACAACATGACAAAACGATCGACGATAAAAACCATGGCCCTGTGCGCAATATTGGCGGGGACCATGGGGTCATTTGGCATCGCCCATGCGCAAACCAAGCTGAAGTGGGCCCACGTGTATGAAACGTCCGAGCCCTATCACAAATGGTCGGTCTGGGCGGCAGACGAAATCAAGAAGCGCACCAGCGGCCGCTATGAGATCCAGGTGTTCCCGGCTTCCACACTGGGCAAGGAAAGCGACATCAACCAGGGCCTGCAGCTGGGCACCGTCGACATCATCATCTCGGGCGCCTCCTTCGCTGCCCGCAGCTTTCCACGCATCGGCGTGGGCTACTACCCCTACACCTTCCGCGACCCTGAGCACCTGCTCAAATACTCCAAGAGCGATGTCTTCAAGGAACTGGCCGACGGCTACAAGCAGAAAACAGGCGTGCAGACCGTCGCCGTCACCTACTACGGCGCACGCCACTCCACCAGCAACAAGCTCTTCAAGACCTGCGATGAAATGAAGGGCCTGAAGATGCGGGTGCCGGACGTGCCCGCCTACATGGCCCTGCCGCGCGCCTGCGGCGCCAACCCGACGCCGATCGCTTTTGCCGAGGTCTACCTGGCCCTGCAGAACGGCACCGTCGATGCGCAGGAAAATCCGCTGCCCACCATCGAAGCCAAGAAGTTTTTCGAGGTCCAGAAGAACATCATCCTGACCGGCCACATCCTGGACTCACTGGTGACGCAGGTCGGCCCCCACGTCTGGACCAAGCTCAGCGATGCAGACAAGAAAATCTTCACCGACGTGATGCAGGAGGCCGCAGCCAGCGCCACGGCTGACATCAAGAAACGTGAAGGCGAGCTGGTCGACGAGTTCAAGAAAAAGGGTCTCAATGTCGTCACGGTCAACAAGGACGAGTTCCGCGACCGCATCGTGAAGGCCGTGGACATGAGCTCCATGGGCTATGACAAAAAGGATTGGGACCGCATCCAGGCCCTCAAGTAAGCACTGCGTGTTGCCCCGCCGAACCTGGGCGGGGCTGAACGCTGCAGATCGCCATTCGCCATTCCCCATTCCATCCGATCCCCTTCCCATCGCGGGGAGGGGC
This sequence comes from Polaromonas sp. P4_H1, assembly GCF_056400945.1. NCBI lineage: Bacteria > Pseudomonadati > Pseudomonadota > Betaproteobacteria > Burkholderiales > Comamonadaceae > Polaromonas > Polaromonas sp. P4_H1. The sequence continues at coordinate 158,283 of NZ_JBFUKG010000007.1, forward strand.
TTCCCCACCAACCCCTACGCCCTACCATCATGATCACCATTCCTGACATCGACGCCCTGCCCAAGGTCATGGGCGACGACGGCGAGTTCCATGCCACCGACGAAGCGGTCGACCTGTCGGACACACCCGCCGAGGCCTGGGCGGCATTGCTGTTTTTCTGGGCACTGGGGCTGACGGTCTTCTACCAGTTCTTCACCCGCTATGTGATGAACGACTCCGCCGCCTGGACCGAAGAGATCGCGCGCTACCTGCTGATCGCCACCGTGTTCGTGGGCGCCGCCATTGGCGTGGCCAAGAACAACCACATTCAGGTCGACTTTTTCTACCGCTTCATGCCGCCCTGGCTGGGGCGGGCCATGGCCCTGCTCACCGATGTGCTGCGCATCGCCTTCCTGGCGGCTGCGGTTGTATTGACCTGGCAAATGATGATGAAGATGGGCAATTACAAAATGACCATCGTCGACTTGCCCATGAACCTGGTGTATGGCGTCTGCCTGATCGGCTTTGCGGCCATGTGCGTGCGCTCGCTCTGGGTCATGCGTGTGCACGTGAAGCGCGGCTACAGCGTGCTGGAACGCCCTGAATCCACCATGGAGGACCGTTAAATGTTGAAGGTTGTTTTCCTGTTCCTGATGAGCGGCGGCCTTCCGGTGGCCATGGCCATGGCCGGCGCCTCGCTCCTCTACATCCTGTTCACCCAAAGCTCGCCGCCCTTCGTGGTGATTCACCGCATGGTCAGCGGCATTGACAGCTTTCCGCTGCTGGCCGTGCCCTTCTTCATCCTGGCCGGCAACCTGATGAACAACGCTGGCATCACCAATCGCATCTACAACTACGCGCTGGCGCTGGTGGGCTGGATGAAAGGCGGGCTGGGCCATGTCAATGTCGTGGGTTCGGTGGTGTTTGCCGGCATGAGCGGCACCGCCATCGCCGATGCGGCCGGGCTGGGCACGATCGAGATCAAGGCCATGAAGGACCATGGCTACAGCACCGAATTTGCCGTGGGCGTGACGGCCGCTTCCGCCACGCTGGGGCCCATCATTCCGCCCAGCCTGCCCTTTGTAATCTACGGCATGATGGCCAACGTCAGCGTCGGCGCGCTGTTTCTGGCGGGCATATTGCCGGGCATCCTGATGGCCATCCTGATGATGCTGACGGTGGCCTACTTCGCCCACAAGAACGGCTGGGGCGCCGACGTCAAGTTCGAGTGGAGCCGCCTGAGCAAGGCGCTGATCGAAACCGCCGTGGTCATCGGCTGGCCCCTGCTGCTGTGGCTGCTGATCGGTAAGCTGGACTTTCCGCCGCAAGTTACCGTGGCCGCCGCGCTGGTGGCGCTGTTCGCGGCCGACAAGGCCTTCAAGTTCCAGGCCGTGCTGCCCATCATGACGCCGGTGCTGCTGATCGGCGGCATGACCACCGGCATCTTCACGCCCACCGAAGGCGCCATTGCCGCCTGCGTCTGGTCGCTGATTCTCGGCTTTGCCTGGTACGGCACGCTGACCTTCAAGAGTTTCGTGAAGGTGTGCCTCGATACGGTGGAGACAACGTCCACCGTGTTGTTCATCGTGGCCGCGGCCTCCATCTTCGGCTGGATGCTCACGGCCACCGGCGTGACCACCGACATCGCCAACTGGGTGCTGGCTTTCACCAAGGAGGCCTGGGTCTTCCTGCTGCTGGCCAATGTGCTGATGCTGTTTGTGGGCTGCTTCCTGGAACCGACGGCGGCCATCACGATTCTGGTGCCCATCCTGGTGCCCATCGCCGTTCAGCTGGGCATTGACCCCATTCATTTCGGACTGGTGATGGTGCTCAACCTGATGATTGGCCTGCTGCACCCGCCCATGGGCATGGTGCTGTTTGTGCTGGCGCGCGTGGCCAAGCTCTCGGTCGAGCGCACCACCATCGCCATCCTGCCCTGGCTGTTTCCGCTGCTGGGCAGCCTGGTGATCATCACCTACTTCCCCAAGCTGGTGCTGTGGCTGCCCAAGATGTTTTATTGAAATGTTTTGTTGAAATGTTTGACTGAAGAGAAATTTCCATGACCCCATTCATTCGCCTTCATCCCGCCGATGACGTGCTGATTGCCCGCCAGCAATTGCTGAGCGGCACCAGCGTCGAAGGTGTCCCGGTCAAGGGCCTGATCCCGGCCGGCCACAAGATTGCCACCCACGCCATCGCGCCGGGCGAGCCCGTGCGGCGCTACAACCAGATCATCGGCTTTGCCAGCAAACCGATTGCCGCCGGTGAGCATGTTCACACGCACAACCTCGACATGGGCCCGGACAAGGGCGACTTCGAGCGCGACTACGCCTTTGGCGCGGACGTCAAGCCCGAGCCGGCGCGGCGGGAAGCCACCTTCATGGGCATCAAGCGGGCCGACGGCCGCGTCGCGACGCGCAACTACATCGGCGTGCTGACCAGTGTGAACTGCTCGGCCACGGCGGCCCGCGCCATAGCCGACCACTTTTCGCGGCGCACCAACCCGGCGGCGCTGGCCGATTTTCCGAATGTCGACGGCGTGGTGGCCTTGACCCACGGCACCGGCTGCGGCATGGACACCGAGGGCATGGGCATGCAGATGCTGCAGCGCACGCTGGCCGGTTACGCCACGCACGCCAACTTCGCCGCCGTGCTGGTGGTGGGGCTGGGCTGCGAAGCCAACCAGATCAATGCGTGGCTGGCCCACAGCAGCCTGCGGGAAGGCGAAACCTTCAAGGTGTTCAACATCCAGGACACGGGCGGCACGACCAAGACCGTGGCCAAGGGTGTGGCGCTGATCAACGAGATGCTGCCCACCGTCAACAACGTGAAACGCGAGCCCTGCAGCGCCGCGCACATCACCATCGGCCTGCAGTGCGGCGGCTCGGACGGCTACTCGGGCATCAGCGCCAACCCGGCGCTGGGCGCGGCGGTGGACCTGCTGGTGGCACACGGCGGCACCGCCATCCTGAGCGAGACGCCTGAAATTTACGGCGCGGAACACCTGCTGACGCGCCGGGCGGTGAAGCCCGAGGTGGCTGAGAAGCTGATTCAGCGCATCAAGTGGTGGGAGCACTACACCGAAATCAACGAAGGCGAGATGAACAACAACCCCTCGCCGGGCAACAAGGCCGGTGGGCTGACCACCATTCTGGAAAAATCGCTGGGCGCCGTCGCCAAGGGCGGCACCAGCAACCTGCAGGCGGTCTATGAATACGCCGAGCCGGTGCAGGCCCACGGTTTTGTCTACATGGACACGCCCGGCTACGACCCGGTCAGTGCGACCGGCCAGGTGGCCGGCGGCGCCAACCTGATCTGCTTCACGACCGGCCGCGGCTCGGCCTATGGCTGCGCGCCCTCGCCCTCGCTCAAGCTGTCGACCAACTCGGCGCTGTGGCGCAAGCAGGAAGACGACATGGACATCAACTGCGGCGAGATCATCGACGGCAGCAGCACGGTGGCCGAGATGGGGCAACGCATTTTTGAACTGGTACTGGCCACCGCCTCGGGCGCACCCAGCAAGAGCGAAAAACACGGCTACGGGCAAAACGAGTTTGTGCCCTGGCAGGTCGGTGCGGTGATGTAGTCCTTTTTTTCACTCCCTCTCCCTCTGGGAGAGGGCGGGGGTGTGGGCCCTGCGCACCGAGAAGCCCTCACCCTGACCCTCTCCCAGGGGGAGAGGGAATGGAATCCCAAAACACCTTCAACACCCTCATGAGCCACACCATCTCCGCCCCCCAGTTACGTGCACAGGTAGCGACTGTTTTAAAAGCCGCCGGCAGTTCGCCCGAAGAGGCCGCAGCCGTTGCCGCCAACCTGGTGCTGGCCAACCTGAGCGGCCATGACTCGCATGGCGTGGGCATGCTGCCGCGCTACGTGGACGCGGTGCTCGAAGGCGGCCTCAAACCCAACAACGGCGTGCGGGTAGTCCTCGACACCGGCTCGCTGCTCACGCTGGACGGCCAGCGCGGCTACGGCCAGGTCGTCGGCGAGCAGGCGATGGCGCTGGGCATCAGCCGCGCCAAGGCCCATGGCAGCTGCATCATGACGCTGGGCAATGCCCACCACCTCGGGCGCATCGGGCACTTCGCCGAAATGGCGGTGGATCAAGGCCTGGTGTCCCTGCATTTTGTCAACGTGCTGTCGCGCCCGGTGGTGGCGCCGTTTGGCGGAGGCGATGGCCGCTTTGGCACCAACCCCTGCTGCATCGGCATTCCACTGAAGGGGCGTGGCGCGAGCGAGCGCCGCGAAGGGCCGCCCCAAGCAAGCTCAGCCCCTTCTGGTGATGATAGGGGCAGCGTACCGCCGAAGGCTCGCGAAGCGACAAGCGTGGGGGCTCCTTTCGTGTTGGACTTTGCCACCAGCCGCGTGGCGCAGGGCAAGATGCGTGTCGCGCACAACAAGGGGATTCAGGTCGAGCCCGGCACACTCATCGACGAACACGGCAACCCGACCACCGACCCGGGTGTGGTGGTGGTGCCCCAGAGCAATGGGCTGTTTGGCGCGCTGCTGGCCTTTGGCGAGCACAAGGGATACGGCATGGCCGTGGCCTGCGAACTGCTGGGCGGCGCGCTGACAGGTGGCGGCACCTGGCACAAAGCCACCGACCCGGCCGTGCGCGCCGTGGTCAACGGCATGCTGACGATTTTGATCGACCCGGCCAAGCTGGGCACCCAGGCCGCTTTCGAGCAGGAAGCGGTGGCCTTTGTGGACTGGCTCCAGGCCGGGCCGGTCGCACCCGGCTTTGACGCCGTGCAGATTGCCGGCGACCCGGAGCGCGCCACCCGCGCGCAGCGCGAAGTCGAAGGCATTGCGGTGGATGACCAGACCTGGCAAGAGATGGTTGCCGCCGGCCGCAAGGTCGGTGCGACCCTGCAAGGCTGATTTCCACAGCCCCACCATTCAGCTATTGCATTCAGCTACCCAATTGATGGCTATTTGCGCAGATAGATCAATGGCCAGACATTCAAAACACTTTCAGACACTCTCAACCACTTTTTAATCAAATACTTTTCAAATGTCTTTCAACACCATGACTCCCCCCATTCAGGACCAGGTCGCCCTCGTCACCGGAGCCAACGCCGGCATGGGCCTGGCGACCGTTCGCGCCCTGCTCGACGCAGGCTACCGTGTGGCCGCCACCGACTTGCGGACCGACCAGGTCGCCAGCTTGCTGGCAGTGCACGGCGACCGGCTGGCCTGCTTCACCATGGACGTGAGCGATCAGGCCCAGGTGCATGCGGCCTGCGACCAGATCGAGGCGCGCTTCGGCCGCATCGACGTGTGCGTGAACAATGCCGGCTTCCTGCAGTACGCCAATTGCGAACAAACCACCCCCGAACTCTGGCGCAAGACCCTGAGCATCAACCTCGACGGCGTGTTTTATGTGAGCCAACGCGTGGCGCCGGGCATGAAAGCACGCGGCTTTGGGCGCATCGTCAACGTGTCGTCCTACGGTGCCAAAACCGGCGGCCTGTCGCCGCTGCCGGCCTACGCGGCCAGCAAGGGCGGCGTGATTTCGCTGACCTTCAGCTTTGCACGCGAATACGCCCCGTTTGGCGTGACCTGCAACGCCCTGGCCCCGACCTTCGTCAAGACCCAGATGCTGACCGAGCAGGTCAGCGCCGAGCGGCAAGCCGAGCTGCGCCAGAAAATCCCGGTGGGCCGCTTTTGCGAGCTCGAGGAATTTGCCCACAGTGTGCTGTTTCTGGCGCACCCGCTGAGCGGCTTCATCACCGGCGAGGTGCTGGATCTCAATGGTGGCCTGCAGTTCGATTGAGTGAGCCCGCGCCTGTTCGCGCCCCTGCTGCGGTGCGAACAGGTCGCAACGGTGCGACGCAACCCGTGCGCCGTCTGATTGCCTTATTGCGAACTGACGAAGCCCTGCGACAGGCTCAGGACGAACAGTAGCCGAATGCCCGTCTGATGATGGACAGAAGTTCCGGCAAGAGCTCAGTCTGACGGATGCAGCTGCGCCAGCGCAGCGGCGACACCCTGGCGCCGAATGACCTGCAACCAGTGTTCCACGCGCGCGATCCAGCGTGCGTCGTGCGGCAACACCTCGCCCCATATCGAGCTCACGGCGAGCAGCGCACGCACCGTGCCAGGCACATCGTCCCGGCGCCGCTGTGCGGTGGCCTGCAAGGCCGCCCCCAGCGGGTCCGAGATGGCATAAGCCTGGCCTTGTTCATCGGCGCCCAGCAGATAGCGCATCCACACCGCCGCGGCCAGCGCCAGGGGTTCGATCGAACCGTTCGCCGCCAGTTGCGCCAGCACCGTCGCTTGCCAGCGCAGGGGAATCTTGAGCGAGCTGTCGGTGGCGATCTGGTGCACCTTGTGCCGGAGTTCGGGATTGGCAAAGCGCGCCAGCAAGGCATCGCGATAGGCCGGCAGCCCAGGGCGCTGCAGGTGCGGCATCACCACCTCGGTCATCAGGCTGGGAATAAAGCGGTGGATGTCAGGCCGGGCAATGCAGTCGGCCACCGTGGGCACACCCAGCACCGCACCGATCAACGCGATGGCCGTGTGACTGCCGTTGAGCATGCGCAGCTTGGCCTCCTCAAAGGGTTTGACGTCTTCCACCACCTGGACACCGGCAGCCGCCAGCGCGACGCCATCCGCGTCGTCGACAAAGCGGCGCTCGATCACCCACTCCCAGAATTCTTCGGTGCCCAGCGCACAAGCATCCGCCAGTCCCAGCGCTTGTGCCGCATCGCTGCGATGCTGTGCGGTGGCGGCCGGAACAATGCGGTCGACCATGCTGTTGGGGAAAGCGCAGGCGGTGTCAATCCACTGCGCCAGCGCAGCATCGTGCTGCGCCGCATCCACACACAGCTGCTGCAGCTTGCGGCCGTTGTCAGAGAGGTTGTCGCAGGAAGCGATCGTCAGCCCGCCCAGACCCGCCGCGCGGCGCGCCGCCAGCCCCTGCACCAGCAAGGCCGCCAGCGCCGGGCCATAGCCTTTTTCGGTCACCGTCAGCGTGACCCAGCGCGTGCCGGGTGCGGCAATAGCCGCCACCACGTGCGCAGGCTCACGCGCCGCCACGCAGGCCTGCAACACCGAGCCGACCACCTGCCAGCGCCGCCCCTCGTGGCTGGCCACTTGCACTGAGTAGAGCCCGTCCTGCGCAGCCAGGGCATCGGCCAGTTCGGTTGTGCGCATGGCCACGCCCAGTACGCCCCAGCGCGGGTCGCCGCGCTGCAACAGGGCGTCAAACACCATGGCCTGGTGGGCACGGTGAAAAGCGCCCAGCCCGAGATGCACCACGCCTACGTGGGCATCGGTGCGGCGATAGTGCGGCAGTTGAACAGGCGATGGTGTGGCAAACGCAGAGTCCGTCAACTGCGTCAGTGTGGCTTGGTTCAATGGCTGCATAGGTGATCAGGTGGATGGAAAATCGACGGTGCGGATGGCGGCAAAGCTGCCGAAGGCGATGGGCAGCCGCTCGCCAGTGTCGGTGAAACCCTGGCTGCTGACGCGAAATACCTGCAGCTCACGCTCCACGGTGTTTTGCACCAGCAGGGCGGTGCTGTCGTGCGAAAACGCCGCGCCCTGCGCCCAGCGGCCAATCGGGTGCTCGGCATGGCGGACCAGCTGCAGGCCGCTGACACGGAACACCATCAGGGTGCCGTTCGGGTTGAAAAAAGGCGAGTCCTCAACACGGGTGGAGCCGTTGTGGCACACCGCCACCACCCAGGCGCCATCGGGCGAGACCACCACCGCCTCCGGCGTCGCGGCAACACCCAGCGTGTCCACCACGCGGTAGGGCTTGCGCGTGAGATCGATCACGCTGATCGAGTCCGCATCGCCGCTGACCCGCCCTACGTTCGCCGTCACCGCGAACTGACCGTTGGGCGCCACCGACAGGCCATAGGGCTTGATGCCGGCGCTGATGTCGCGCCCGGCCGCCCGCACCTGGCCATCGGCCACATCAAAGACCGACACGAAGTGGTCGCCGTCGCGCGACACCAGCAGGGTGGCGCCATCGGGCGTGAAAGCCGTCGAAGCAGGCTGGCACTGGCGGTCGCCGACCGGCACGGTGGCGGTTTTGACCAGGGTTTGGCCCTCGACACGGAACACGGACAACGTGCCGTCATTGCGGTTGGCCACCACGGCCATGCGCCCGTCGGGTGAAAACGACACCCCCGTGGGGCCCAGTCCGGCTTCCAGGGTTTGCGAGATGCGTGCGGGCCCGGACGCGATGTCGATGACGGTCACACGCGTGTCGGGAACCGTACGCGCGGGGTTGGCCGGATCGGTTTTTTGCGCGGCCGTGACAAGGGCCAGCGTCTGGTCCGGGCTGACGGCCACGCTTTGCGGCGGGCCAGCCAGACTGGTGGGCATGGCCAGATAGCCCACTTCCCGGGGCGGGAAGACGGACAGGTCGTACAGCATGGCGCCGTCGCGCTCACCGTGGTTGATGACTTTGATGCTGCCCTTGTCCAGCACCAGCTTGCCGTCGACGGCCGAGAGGGCGATCTGCCTTTTTCCGACGCTGCTGGCTCCGGCGCTAGTGGCTGCCCTGGTCATGCATTGCCCAGGGGTGCAACGCCCAATTGGGTCGCACAGGCCGCGAGTTTGTCCAGCGTCGCGTCGCTCAGGGCGATGCCCTGTTGCTGCGCGCGCGCGATGTTGCCGCTGGCCTGGTCGCCCGGCAAACGCACCAGACCATCGGGCTGAACCGGCGTGCTGGCGCGGCAGGCGTCGCCAATGAAATCCATTTGGGTGAGGAAGTTGTCGCGGCCGGCAAAGGCCTCGGGGTCCATGACCTGCAGAAACACGTTGGCGCCCCAGCGGTTGGGGGCATCAATGCGGCCGTGGCCGGCCAGCCCCTGGGTCAGGGCCTCGACCATCAAGGCCAGGCCAAAACCCTTGTGGCCGTATTCCGCACCGCCGAGCAGCAGCAACGAACCGCGCGGCGTGGTCTGCTCCAGCACACGCGGGTCAGTGGTCGGCTGGCCGGCGTTGTCCATCAGCCAGGGGTGTTCGAACTGCGCACCGGCGGCGGCCTTGGTGCGGGCCATGGAGACGGTGGTGATGGAGGCGCAGATGTCCACCAGCACCGGGGCCTTGCTGCCGGGGTAGCCGATGGCAAACGGGTTGGGCGTCAACACCGGGTCACGTCCGCCAAAAGGTGCGACAAACTTGCCACCCGGGTCGGACGTGGCCAGGATGGCCACCAGGCCCCGGTCGGTGGCCTGTTTGACCAGCGCGGCCAGGCAGGCGATGTGGTGGCTGCGGCGCATGGCGAAGGTCACGACGCCGTGCCGGGCGACGCGCTCGAACGCCAGGCTCAAGGCCTTGTCGACCAGCCACAGGCCGGGCAGGTAGTGGCCGTCCCACACCACGGTGGCGCCGGTGTCCCGCACCACTTCGGGCTCACCGTCAGTGCCCATCAGCTGGTTCTTCAACTGGTCAATGTAGAGCGGGCACAGCGCCACGCCGTGGGTGTGGCGCTGCATCATGTCGGTCAGCACCAGCAGGCGGGCCACGGTGTCTGCCTTGGCGGCGGGCAGACCGGCGGCCGTGAGCAACTGGCTGGCAAATCGGGTCAGGTCGGCGGGGGTGTGGCGTAGAGCGGTGGTCATGGGCTTGAATCGCAAATTTGGATGGGGTGAGTGAATGGAACGAGGCGTTGCAATGAACACAATGAAGGATAAGGACGACTATTTCAGGCTGCCGCCAATGAACTGCCTGAGCTCGGGCGTTTGGGGTGAGGCGAAGAGTTGCTCTGACGGACCGGCCTCCCAGACCTTGCCCTGGTGCATGAAGACGGTGATGTCGGCGACGCTCTTGGCGAAACCCATCTCGTGCGTCACCAGCAGCATGGTCATGCCGTTTTTGGCCAGGTTTTCCATCACGATCAGCACCTCGCCCGTCAGCTCGGGATCCAGCGCGGAAGTCACTTCATCGAACAGCATGACCTTGGGCTGCATGGCCAGCGAGCGCGCAATCGCCACGCGTTGCTGCTGCCCGCCGGACAGCTTCTCCGGGTAGGCGCCGAATTTCTCCGAGAGTCCCACCTGCGCCAGCGTCGCCTCGGCAATGCGCCGGGTTTCTTCCCGCGAGATGCCTTTGGTGATGCGCGGCGCGAGCATGATGTTTTCACCGACGGTCAAGTGGGGGAACAGGTTGTAGCTTTGAAAAACAATGCCCACGTCCTTGCGCAGTTCCCGCAAATGCCGGCCGCTGTTGTCGAGCTTGTGGCCGGCAATGTCGATGTTTCCGGCGTAAATCGTTTCCAGCCCGTTGAGGCAGCGCAACAAGGTGCTTTTGCCCGAACCGCTGCGCCCGATGATGGCCACCACCTGGCCCGCCTGGACATCCAGCGAAACACCCTTGAGCACCTCGACTGCGCCAAAACGCTTGACGACATTTTCAATTTTGACGATTGGCATGTACTTTCCTCTCTAACATTTTGCTCAGGTGGGACAAGGGGAAACACAGCGAGAAATACAGCAGCGCCACGATCCCGTAAACCATGAAGGGAGAGTGCAGGCTGGTCTCGATGTGCTCGCCGGCGCGCATCAGGTCGATGTAGCCCACGACGGACACGATCGAGGTGTTCTTGATCAGCTGGACCAGAAACCCGACCGTGGGCGGCAGCGAAATACGCACCGACTGCGGCAGGATGATGAAGCGAAACTGCTGGGCCCGCGTCATGGCCAGCGAGGACGAGGCTTCCCATTGCTGGTAAGGCACCGACTCCATCGCACCACGCCAGATGTCGGCCAGATAGGCCCCGGCATACAGGCCCAGGGCGATGGTGGCAATGACCAGTGCCGGTGGATCGAAACCCATATAGGCCAGCCCGAAATACGCCAGGAATAACACCAGCAAAACCGGCAGGCCCTGCAGCACCTGAATGTAGAGAACCGCGACATTGCGCAGCAGATTGTGGTGAGACACCCGCGCAATGGCAAAAAAAGCACCGATCACACTGCCCAGCAAGAGCGACGAGACGGTCAGTGCCAGCGTCCAGCCCAGAGACCGGATCAAAAACATGAATTCGGGAAACCCGAAGCTTTCGATCATCATCCCAAACCTTTCGAAACCGCATTGGCTTTGGCGTCCTGCAGCGCCGGGAACAGCGTCCGCCCCAGCACGGCCAGGCCCCATTTCATCAGCAGCGCGACGCCGAGGTAAATCGGTGCGGGGATGAGGTAGGCCTCGAAGCCGCGCGCGGTGTTGGACTCCACAAACTTGGTGGCGGCCATCAGGTCGGTCACCGGAATGAACGAGCACACGCTGGTGGCCAGCATGGTCAGCACGAACTGGCTGCTGAGCGCCGGCCAGACCCTGGCCAGCGCCGGCATGATGACCACATGGCGGTACAGCTGGGCGCGGGTCATGGCCAGGGACAACCCGGCCTCCAGCTGGGACGGGTGGATGGCGTCGATGCCGGCCCGAATGATTTCCGTGGAATAGGCGCTTAAATTAAGCATCAGCGCCAGCAAGGCCCCCATCAGCGGCGGGATCGGAAAGCCCATCGATCCCAGTCCGAAGTAGATATAAAAAAGCTGAACGATAAAAGGCGTGTTGCGCAAAAACTCGACATAGACCGTGACGAGTTTGGGAATCGGCTGGGGTGCGATCTTGCGCGCCAGCGCCAGTGCCACCGCCAGCGCAAATCCCAGCGGAATCACGCACACCACCAGGCCCAGCGTACCCAGCGCACCTTCGGCGTAGAGCTGCCAGCTGGCAAAAATCGATTGGAAATGAAGCTCGGCTTTCACAGGCATCTTTCAGCGGGTTGAACGGCAAGGCACGCGCATTGGCGCCGCTTCGGGCGGCGCCAATGCCTTATCCCGGGGGACCAGGGATCAGGGGAAAAATCAGAAGGTAGGCAGATCGGGCAGCGGGGAGCCAATCCACTTGCGAGCAATTTCGTCGAGCTCGCCGTTGATCTTGATGTAATAGATCGTGTTGTTCAGCCACTGTTGCAACTCGAAAGCGTCTTTGCGCACGGCCATCGAGTTGGGCTGTTTGCTGAAAAAGAATTTCAGCGCCATATCGCCATCGGGCCGGGCCTTCAGGCTCTGGTTGGCCATGGTGTCGGGCTCGGCACAGGCGTCGATTTGCCCCGAAAAGACGGCCTGGATGACGGCGGCATCGGTGTCAAAACGCACGACCTTCAAGCCGACCAAGCCCTCCTGCTTGACCAGTGTCGGCTCTACGCTGGAGCCGCGATTCACGCCGACCTTTTTGCCTTTGAGGTCCGCCCAGTCCTTGATCTTCAGGGCTTTCTTGGCGTAAATGCCGACCTGGAAGGCGTTATAGGGAATGGTGAACATCACCGTCTTGGCGCGCTCAGGCGTGGGCGCCAGGGTCGAGACGAGAAAGTCCACCTTGCCAGACTCGAGCGCCGGAATACGCGCCGGCGGCTCCAGCGCCACCATCTCCACCGGCACGCCCAGGTACTTGCCGAGCAGGGTCGCGGTATCGGCATCAAAGCCCACCGGATTGCCGGACGAGTCCACCGCCCCCATCGGCGGAGCCCCCACCAGGACGCCAATCTTGACCTTGCCCCGCTTGACGATGTCGGTGACGGTCTGGGCTGAAGCGACATTGCCCGTCAAAGCGACGCTGGCCAGAACCGTCAGGCCGACCGCCGCAACTCTGAGAATTTTCTTGATCTGCATAGATGACTCCGCTTGGGTTTGATTTGAAAAAGCCAGGTTTTGGGAAGAGCTGGCCTGACACCAACTGAACGGAAGTTTAAAAGTGGCAACCAGAAATGCCATAGTGGTAAACCAGTAAAGCCAAAATTGGTAAACCACTTATAGTTTGGTCTAACCAGTAAGCGCTACGAGATACACTTATGCATCCCTGTCACATTCATGGCCCCCAAAAGAGCAGCAAACCCGGCGACACGCCGATGAAACGCCGTGTTGAATGGTCAGGGTTGGCAGTCTCTGGCTTAATTGGTAAACCATCTTCAGTTCTTGTGCCTGACAGGCCCGTCCTGCTGGCAACCCTCTTATGAACCTCCAACTCATTCCCGCTACCGCAGCAAAACTTCACCCTGAAGAGACCGACGTCGAGCGGCCCTACCTGCGGCTGGCCGCGCAGATTCTGGCGCTGCTGGCGCAAAAAGGCGTCAAGGCGGGCGACCGCCTGCCGTCGGAACGGGCTTTGGCCGAGCAGTTCGAGGTCAGTCGCACCTCGGTGCGCGAAGCCATCATTGCGCTGGAACTGCAGGGAGCCGTCGAGGTCAGGGGCGGCTCCGGCGCCTATGTGATCCAGACCCCGGCGACGGCGACACAAACCCCGGTCTTCATGCCAGAGGCCGGGCCGGGGCCGTTTGAGCTGTTGCGCGCACGCTGCCTGATCGAATCTGAAATCGCCTCTGTGGCTGCAGAGACGCGCAAAGACGCCGATCTGGACCGCATCTTCGAGGCCCTGGCCGACATGCGCCTGCACATGGACGACAAGGTGGCCAACGAAGCCGCCGACCGCCGGTTTCACCTGTACATCGCGGAGTCCACCGGCAACAGCGTTTTGCTGCAGATGGTGACCGCGATGTGGGACCATGCCAAAGGACCCGTGTGGGCCAAGATTGACCAGCACTTTCACAGCCCGGCCCTGCGCGTGTCGTCGCAGGAAGACCATCAGCGCGTCTTCGATGCGCTGATGGCGCGAGACCCCGTAGCGGCACGCGCCGCCATGCGCGCTCACCTGGAGCGCGTGATCAAGGAATTCGCCCAGGCCTGGCGCTAAACAGCGGCCCCGGTCCCCCGCCCCGTCCATTCACTGAAACCCCAGCACGCATCATGAAAATCACCAACGCCCGCGTCATCGTCTGCAGCCCCGGCCGTAACTTCGTCACGCTCAAGATAGAAACCGATGAGGGCCTCACCGGCATCGGCGACGCCACGCTCAATGGCCGCGAGCTGGCGGTGGCAAGCTACCTCACCGACCATGTGATTCCCTGCCTGATCGGGCGTGATGCGCACCAGATCGAAGACATCTGGCAATACCTCTACAAGGGTGCCTACTGGCGGCGCGGGCCGGTGACCATGAGCGCCATCGCCGCAGTCGATACGGCGCTGTGGGACATCAAGGCCAAGGCCGCGAACCTGCCGCTGTACCAGTTGCTGGGCGGGCGCAGCCGCACCGGGGTGATGGTCTACGGCCACGCCAACGGCAAGGATATCGAACAAACCGTCGATGAAGTCCTGCGCTACAAGGAAATGGGCTACCAGGCCATCCGCGCACAGAGCGGTGTGCCGGGGCTGGACAAGGTCTACGGCGTCGGAAAAGGCACGCTGTTCTATGAACCCGCAGACGCTGACCTGCCCGGCGAGCACGACTGGAGTTCGGAGAAATACCTGCTGCACACGCCCAAGCTGTTCGACGCGGTGCGCCAGGCCGTTGGTCCCGACATTCACCTGCTGCACGACGTGCACCACCGACTCACGCCCATCGAAGCGGCGCGGCTGGGCAAATCACTGGAGCCCTATCACCTGTTCTGGATCGAGGACGCCACGCCGGCGGAGAACCAGGAAGCGTTCAAACTGATACGCCAGCACACCACCACGCCGCTGGCGGTGGGCGAGATCTTCAATTCGCTGTGGGACTGCAAGGACCTGATCCAGAACCAGCTGATCGATTACATCCGTGCCACCGTGGTGCATGCCGGCGGCATCACGCACCTGCGGCGCATCGCCGACTTTGCCGCGATGTACCAGGTGCGCACCGGCTGCCACGGCGCGACGGACCTGTCACCGGTGTGCATGGGCACGGCCCTGCACTTTGACACCTGGGTGCCGAACTTCGGCGTGCAGGAGTACATGCGCCACACTGAGGCGACCGATGAAGTGTTTCCGCATGCCTACAGCTTCAAGAACGGCTTCATGGACTGCGGCGAAGCCGTCGGTCACGGCGTGGAGATCGACGAGAAGCTGGCCGCGAAATACCCGTATCAGCGCGCCTACCTGCCGGTGAACCGGCTGGCGCACGACGGTACGTTGTGGAACTGGTGAATAAGCTCACCCCTGCTGACGCTCACTGCGTGTAGCGTCCCCTCCCCTTCCAGGGGACAGGCGCCTTGGGCGCCGGCAAAGCCGGACCCCGGCCCCTGTTGGTATTGTTTTACTGACGCTCAAGCCGCACAGCATCCAACGAAGTTATTCACGCGGGGGCCGCGGAACGGGCTTTGCCCGGCCGCAGGCGCCGTCCCCTGGAAGGGGAAAAGGCGCGACACGAAGTGCGCGTCCGATAGGGGTTAGCCCAATATACTCGCCAGGCTGGCTTCGAGGTGCTCTGACGGCAGGCGCTTGAAACCCGAGCGGGCAAAGCGCTGCAAACGGCCCACCATGAAGGCGACGATCACCGAGGCACGCACCTGGGCATCGACCGTGGGCGTGGTGGCGCCGCTGGCGGCCGCTGCGTCACGCAGGCTTTGCTTGAGGCTGGACTCGAGCTTGTCAAAAAACTGGTTCATGCGCTCTTGCAGCCGGTCGTTTTCAAACACCAGTGCATCGCCCACCATCACGCGTGTCATGCCGGGATTCTTTTCGGCAAACTGCAGCACCATCACCACGAGTTTGCGGGTGCGCGCCGCGTGATCTGTCTCGCGCTCGCCGATCTGATTGACCAGCGTGAAGACGCTCTGCTCAATGAATTCGATCAGCCCTTCAAACATCTGCGCCTTGCTGGCGAAATGCCGGTACAGCGCCGCTTCGCTCACCTCCAGCCTGGCCGCCAGCGCCGACGTCGTGATGCGTTCTGCGCCCGGCTGCTCCAGCATGGTCGCCAGTGCCTGAAGAATCTGGACCCGTCGCTCACCCGGCTTGGGGCGCTTGCGCACGGCGGACTCGGCAGAAGCTGGCGTGGCGTTCGGGCTCAGTTCGGGTTCAGACGCTAAGTCGGACATAAGTGGCGGTATGAAGAATGTTTCAAAAAACCGGTGATCGTTGCAATTGATTCTCGCACAGCCTGACGACAGCCCAGGCTGAACCCAAGAGGCCAAACACGCGAAAGACTAAAGACGCAGGCGCACGCGCAAACCGCGTGGGCCTTGCGCAACATTGTCCGCATCTTCGCCATCGCCTGCATCACCACCATGGCCTGTGCTGGCATAGTCAAGCTCCAGCTGTGAGTGGTGCACACGGGCAATCTCATCGGCAATCGCCAGCCCGAGGCCGTTGCCCTCGCCGGCCGTGCCCCGCACCCGGTAGAAGCGCTGCAAGGCCCTGGTGCGCTCCTCGGGCGCAATGCCGGGCCCGTCGTCTTCCACTTCCAGAAAAACGCCCCAGCGCCGATGCGCGCTGTCGGCCTCGGCATCAGCATCGGCCAGGTGCGGCGGGTGGGTGTCAAGGGCGTGATCACGCGGAGCGGGAAGAGGGCCACAGCGAATCGTGACCGTACCGCCGGGCGGTGTGTATTTGACGGCGTTGTCCACCAGGTTGCCCAGCAGTTCCCGCAGCAGCCACTCGTAGCCGTTCACTTGCGCAGACTGCGCTTCCAGTCCCAGGTCGATGCCTTTGCTGGTAGCGGCATCCAGGTGCAGGGGCAAAATCGCCTCGCACAGGTCCTTGAGATCCACCCGCTGCGTGGGCTGGGCGCCCATGGCCGAGGCGTCCGCGCGCGACAGCGCCAGCAACTGGTTGGCCAGTTGCGAGGTACGTCTTGTGGCGCTGCGCAGCTTGATGATTTTGTCGGCAGACAGCAGGATGGCGCCGTCCGCCCCTTTGGCCCGCGCGGCCTGCGCCCACGCCTCGACCTGGGCCTGCAGCCCCGCCAACGGAGTACGCAACTGGTGCGCAGCGTCGGCGACAAAGCGACGCTGTCCGTCGGCCTGGTCATTGACGAGGCCAAACAGGCGATTCAGGGCGCTCACCAGCGGCCGCACTTCGGCCGGCGTGGTGAGCGGGTCAATGGCACTCAGATCCCGCGGGCTGCGGCGTTCCACGGCTTCTTTCAGATCAATCAACGGCTTGAGCGCGCGCGTGACGGCCCAGTTGACGGCAAACCCCGCCGCCACCACCAAAATGAAATTGGGCAACAGCACCTTGAACAGGATGGAGCGCACCCACTGCTGGCGCGGATCCGAGCCGTCGGCCAGCTGCACGATCAGCTCGCCGGCCGCGGTGTTCACGCGCTGCACCGCAATGCGGTAAGTCACGCCCCCATCCTCCATGCTGTGGAACTCGGGCTCGTGGGTCGCGGGCAGAATGTCGGCAATCCAGGGCTCACCCGCCAGAAACCCGCCCTTGGCATCCGAAATGCGAAAGCCCGCGGAACCCGTGAGGCCCTTGATGAAGTCTTCGACCGCCGGGGCGAGCATCAGCACCGGCGCGCTGTCCGGCGTGGCACCAGGCGCCACCACCGAATCGGCCAATTGGGGAATCAACCGCAGCAATTGCTGGTCTTTTTGCAGGGCCACGTTGCCGGCGGTCTGGTAGTCAAAGTAAATGCTCACCAGCACAAAAACCCCGAGCGGGACGAGCAGCAACAGCAGCAGCCTGCGCTGCAGGCCCGACTTCATGGCGGCAGGTATCAGCCGGCTGTTGACGACATGGAAAGCGCTGGCGTGAAGGCGGCTCTTCAGGCCCGTATTCAGACCACTACTCAGGCGGCGTGCCAGGTCGCTTAACCAGGCAAACCAGGCACGGCCGGGGGAGTTCATGGGCGCTACTCCACACCGGCACCTGGCGAAGCCTCGCGCAACTCCAGGCGGTAGCCAAAACCCCGGATGGACCGCACGGCAATGCCATGCGGCTCCAGCTTGCCGCGCAGGCGCGAGATGTAGACCTCGATGGCGTTGGGCGTGATCTCCTTGTCCCAGCCGGTCAGGGCCTGCAGCAGCTTGTCCTTGCTGGCCGGTTTGGGCGCATTGATCAGCAGGTACTCCATCACGGTCCATTCGCGCGGACCCAACTCGATCAGCTGGCCGTTGGCGTGGGCCTGGCGGTTGGCCGTGTCCAGCTCCAGCGCACCAAAGCTCAAGGTGGCGCTGGTGGCAGCCTGCGAGCGGCGCAGCAAGGCGCGCAGGCGCGCCAGCAGCTCGGGCAGTTCAAAGGGCTTGACCATGTAGTCGTCAGCACCGATGTCCAGTCCCTGCACGCGATCCTGCAGCGCATCGCGCGCCGTCAGGATCAGCACCGGCATGGCCAGGCCGCTACGCCTCAGGCGCCGCGTGAGTTCCAGCCCGTCGAGCTGTGGCAAGCCGATGTCAATGATGGCGGC
This sequence comes from Polaromonas sp. P4_H1, assembly GCF_056400945.1. NCBI lineage: Bacteria > Pseudomonadati > Pseudomonadota > Betaproteobacteria > Burkholderiales > Comamonadaceae > Polaromonas > Polaromonas sp. P4_H1. The sequence continues at coordinate 176,454 of NZ_JBFUKG010000007.1, forward strand.
ATCGAAGGTTTCGCCCTGCAACACCTCTTCGGCGCGCTCGGCGCTGCCGACCCAGTCGACCGCATACCCGGCATCGCTGAGCCCCAGCTTGATGCCGCTGGCCAACATCACATCGTCTTCAACAAGCAGGAGTCGCATCTAGTCTCCCCCCCGAAGCGCCTTCGGCGCCTCCCCCTCAAGGGGGCGCCACCTGTGGCCCGGCAAAGCCGGTTCCACGGTGGCTGCTTGAGAAGGGTCCGGACGCGCCATCATGGGTCTAGTGCGACCGGATCATCGTGCCATAGGCCTGGTCGGTCAAAATTTCCAGCAGCATGGCATGCGGAACCCGGCCGTCGATGATGTGGACCGAATTGACACCGCTCTTGGCGGCATCCAGTGCGCCCTCGATTTTGGGCAGCATGCCGCCCGAAATCGTGCCATCGGCAAAGAGGTCGTCAATCTCGCGCGCCGTCAGGTCGGTCAGCAGCTCGCCCGCCTTGTTCAGCACGCCGGGCGTATTGGTCAGCAGCACCAGCTTTTCCGCCTTCAGCACGGTCGCCAGCTTGCCCGCCACCACGTCGGCATTGATGTTGTAGCTTTCATTGGCCTCGCCAAAGCCGATCGGGCTGATCACGGGAATGAAGGCGTCATCCTGCAGCGCCTTGACCACGCTGGGGTCGATGCTGACGATGTCGCCGACAAAGCCGATGTCATGCTCCTTGGCCGGGTCGTCCTTGTCCACCATCTTGAGCTTTTGCGCCCGGATCAGGCCGCCATCGCGCCCTGTCAGGCCGACCGCCTTGCCGCCGGCCTGGTTGATCAGGCCAACGATGTCCTGCTGCACCTGGCCGGCCAGCACCCACTCCACGACCTCCATGGTTTCCTCGTCGGTCACCCGCATGCCCTGAATGAAATGGCCCTTCTTGCCCAGGCGGTTCAGCGCCGCCTCGATCTGCGGGCCGCCGCCATGCACCACCACCGGGTTCATGCCCACCAGCTTGAGCAGCACCACATCCTCGGCAAAGTCGGCCTGCAGCGCCGGGTCGGTCATGGCGTTGCCGCCGTATTTGATGACCATGGTCTTGCCATGGAACTTGCGGATGTAGGGCAGCGCCTGAGCCAGGATTTCGGCCTTGTCGCGCGGGCCTACATGGGACAGATCGGGATCGTCAGCGGTTACGGTGGGTTGGGTCATGGCAGTTGTTCAGGAAAAGTCAATATGCAAATTGTGCCGCATGCGCATGCCGGACCCGAAATACCCGTACCGGAGCCCTCAGGACGCGCCCGACTTGGGGCTGTAACCCTGCACATGCCGTGCCAGCAAGCCGTTGATGGCGGCCAGGTCATCCTGCTGCACCGCCGCACCCAGCGCCGTCAATTCGGCCGACAGCTGCGGCCACGGCGCCAGGGATTCATGCGCCTTCATGATGCGGGGATGCGCGGTCGCTTGCGGGTTGTTCCCAATCAGCAATTCCTCATACAGCTTTTCGCCAGGGCGCAAGCCGGTGACTTCAATGTCGATGTCACCGTCCGGCGATTCGGCGTCGCGCACCGTCAGGCCCGACAGCTCAACCATGCGGCGCGCCAGATCCAGTATCTTGACCGGCGCGCCCATGTCAAGCACGAACACGTCGCCGCCGCTGGCCATGGCACCGGCCTGCAGCACCAGCTGGGCGGCTTCCGGAATGGTCATGAAGTAGCGGGTGACTTCGGCATGCGTGACCGTCAGCGGCCCGCCTTCCGCTATTTGCCGGCGAAACAGCGGCACCACGCTACCGCTTGAATCCAGCACGTTGCCGAAACGCACCATGGTGAAACAGGTCTGGTTGACCACCCCGCGCTGCGGCGCTTCAGTGCTGCCAGCGCCGCCACAAAGCACTGGTGCCGCCTCGGCGGCCAGCGCCTGCAGCACCAGTTCCGCCATGCGTTTGCTGGCTCCCATCACGTTGGTCGGCCTGACGGCCTTGTCGGTAGACACCAGCACAAAGCGGCTGGCACCCTGCTCCATCGCGGCCCGGGCCATGTTGAAGGTGCCAAACACATTGTTCGCAATGCCCTCGCTGGCGTTGCTTTCCACGAGAGGCACATGCTTGTACGCCGCTGCGTGGTACACCGTGACCGGCCGGTAACGCTGGCAGACCGCCGCCATGCGCGGGTAATTGGCGACACTGCCCAACAGGGGCACCAGCTCGATCCGGAGGCCCTGAACCGAACACAGGGCCAGCAACTCCTGGTGGATGCTGTACAAACCAAACTCGTTGTGGTCCAGCAGCAGCAGCTGGCGAGGTTGCTGCAGCGCTATTTGTCGGCACAGTTCGCTGCCTATGCTGCCGCCCGCACCCGTGACCAGCACCACCTTGCCCGCCAGGTCGCGCGCCAGCAATTCGGCGTTGGGAGGCACCGGATCCCGCCCCAGCAGGTCTTCCACATCCAGTTCACGGAAATCACGCACGGTGACACGGCCACTGGCCAGATCGGCCAGGCCCGGCAGCGACCGGACGTGAACCGGCAGCTCGCTCAAACTGTCAATAATCGCATTGCGGCGCTCTCGGGACGCACTGGGCAGAGCCAGCAGGATGTCGGTCACGCCCTGGTAAAGCACCAGACCCGAGACCTGCGTCGGCGAAAACACAGGCACGCCGTTGATATCGCGCCCGATTTTTCCCGGGTCATCGTCCACAAACCCCAGCAGCACATACTGCCCCGAGTCCTCGATCGCCGAGGCCGTCTGCACACCCGCGGTACCAGCGCCAAATATCAGCAAGCGCCCTTCGGCTTTTCGATGCTCATGGCCCAGGCCAGCCAGCCAGAACCGGGCCATGGCCCGGCTGGAACCCACCAATAACAAAAATATCAGGGGCTGCAGCACACCCATGCTGCGCGGCATGTCCACATCCGACACATTCAGCCACTGCATCCACATCAAGGCAGCCAGCAGCAGCAGGCCATATACCGCAACGGCTTGCGTGGTTGCCACCAATGCCGCCCTTCCGGTGTACCTGAAAATGGCGCGGTAGAGCCCAAACTTGATGAAGACAGGCAGCGCCAGCACAGGGCAAAGTACATAAACCCACCACTGTGCACCGATAGGCTGATGAAGCTCATCCAGGCGCAGCGTAAAGGCCAGCCAGGTAGCAGCCACCGCCATGACCACATCCAGCCCGGCCACCACCAGCCGCTTGACGGCGCGCGGCCACGCCAGGATTGTTTGCTGCATGTGACTTGTTGCGCCTGATCAGTCCTTGATGGCGAAATCTTCCTTGGTCCGGCCCTCGGTTAGCAGCGTTGCCAACCAGCGCGGCGTCAAGCCCCGGCCACTCCAGGTCTGGCCCTCGGGGCCGCGGTATTTGGCGGCAACGGCAATGCCCGGTTTCTTGGCCGCACCTTTACCGGCTGGTTTTTTCACCGGCGCGGCTTTGGCTTTACGGCCACGCCCCTTGCCGGGCTGCAGATCCTTCAGGGTAATGCCGAAGGCCTGCATTTTGGCGAGGATTTCCTGAACGGTTTTATCAAACTCCCGGACTTTGATGTCGTTGGCTTGTTTTTGAAGTTTTTCAATTTGGGTTTGAATATCGATCAGACTACTCATGGTTGGATGCTCCTTGTTAAATCACTGCCGATGTAATTAAATCACACGAATCACTTGTACTGAAAGGCATCGTAAAAATCAAGCCCGATTAATGAGTAATGCCTTCCCGCCGGATCACCCTCGCCACGGTCAGGAAGATTATTTTCAAATCAAACCAGAAAGACCGGCGCTGCAAATACTCAACATCCAGCTGCACCTTTTGTGGGACAGGCAGTTCATCCCTTCCATTAATTTGCGCCCAACCCGTCAGGCCGGGCAGAATTTCGTGAACGCCATATTGCGTGCGCAGTGAAATCAGGTCATCTTGATTGAACAAGGCCGGACGGGGCCCGACAAAACTCATGTCCCCCTTGAGAATGCTCCACAACTGGGGTAATTCATCCAGGCTGCTTGTTCTCAAGAAACTCCCCACCGGCGTGAGATAAGCCGCGGCATTTCCCAACAAATGCGTGGCTACCGCCGGTGTATCGACCCGCATGCTGCGAAACTTGGGCATTCGGAAAATCCGGTTGCGTTGACCGACACGATGAGACCAATACAGTACCGGGCCACGAGAAGTGAGCTTGACGATCAAGGCCACCATCACAACCGGTAGCAACAGGACCGCCGCCAGTATCAAGGCCAAAAGAAAATCAAACCATCGTTTGCTCACATTCACCTCACGGCCTTAACCACGCCATGGCGCCACGGTCTGGCGCAAACCCTCATCCACACTGAAGGGAGGGGTCCACCCCAACAATGCACGATTTTTGGCAGTGTCCACCTGCAAATTACTGCAAAGACGCTGCGCCACATACCGTTTGCCCATCAATGCGGCGCCCGCTTCCAGCACGGACGCCGGCACCGGAATCAGGCGAGCTGGTTTGTTCATGGCCCGTGCAATGCAACGAACCAGGTCCGTCGTCGATAAATCCTCGGCATCGCTGACCAGAAAGGTCTGGTTGGCGGCGGCCGAATGATCGGCACAGGTCATGAGGAAATCCAGCAAATTATCCAGACCCACAAGACTTCGCCGATTATTAATGGCGCCCAGCGGCAATGGAATTCCCCGTGCGACTGCCTTGATCAGACTGAGAAAGTTGGCACGTACCCCGGGGCCATATACCAGTGGCGGGCGAACAATAACAAATTCCAGTCCGGTTTCTGCGGCAATCTGGCGCAAACCCGTTTCTGCTTCGTGTTTGCTGATGGCATATGCATCCTGGGGGTCGAGTGAATCATCCGCAAAAAAGGCACGCCCTGGCTGGGTTGATTCGCCATTGACCTTGATCGAGCTTAAAAAAACAAATCGTTTGACGCCGGCCTTCGCGGCTTGCCGCGCCAAATTCAGGGTGCCCTCTACATTGACCCGACGGAATTCAGCCAGACTATCGGCTGCCGTTTCATGCATGACATGCACGCGGGCGGCAGTATGAATCACGGCATCCACCTGATCCAGCGCCCGCGTCCAATCAGTTTCGCCGTGAATATTCCCTACACAGGCCGTATTGATGCAAGAACCCGCAAAAGATGCTGAACCGGACATATTGCCCGCCAAACCGGCATCGGACCCCATTGTCCGGGTTGCAGCCACCACCTCGCGCCCTGGCTCCAGCGCCAAATGTCGCAGCAAGCCGGCTCCCACGAAACCCGTAGCGCCAGTAATCAGCAGCCGCATCAGACCGGGAAAATGCCGACGAAGGAAATCAAGCCTTCCTCCAGACGCGTTGATTGACAAACTCGGTGTAGCTCAAAATGATTCGCAACACCTTGTCAGACACATTAAGGGACTGATAGTCATGGACCATACCAAGCAAACGCTGGGCGCCACGCGGCTGTGTTTCCAGAAGAGACAAGCCGTTCATCACGCGATCTGCATCCAGCCCCACAAACATAACCGCTGCCTCTTCAAAACCCTCGGGCCTTTCATGCACTTCACGCAGATTCAGGGCCGGAAAATTCAGTATGGATGATTCTTCAGTGATCGTTCCACTGTCAGACAACACGGCGTGGGCGTCCATTTGAAGCTTGACGTAATCCAGAAATCCAAATGGCTTGCTAAAGACGATATGGGGATGGGTACTCATGCCCAGCGATGCCATGCGATTTCGGGTGCGCGGATGCGTGGACATGATGATTGGCTCGTCATACCGCTCGGCCAGCGCATTGAGCATGGACAGCAGGCGCGTCAAATTTTCCGGCGCATCTACATTCTCTTCCCGGTGCGCGCTCACCAGAAAATATTCACGCTCAACAAGACCAAGACGTTGCAGCACATCCGAGGCGTCAATCCCGGCGCGATAGTGCTCGATCACTTCACGCATCGGGCTGCCTGTCTTGATGATTTGATCGGGAGGCAAGCCTTCCCGCAACAGGTATTCCCGGGCGATCTCACTGTAGGTCAAATTAATATCCGCCGTGTGATCGACAATCCGCCGGTTGATTTCCTCCGGCACCCTGAAGTCAAAGCAACGATTGCCGGCCTCCATGTGGAAAATGGGCACCTTGCGTCGCTTGGCGGCAATGGCAGCAAGGCAGCTATTGGTGTCTCCCAACAATAAAAGCGCGTCCGGTTTGTATGTATCCAGCGCCTGGTCTGCCGAAGCAATCACCTGACCGATGGTTTCGGCCGCCGTCGAGCGGGCCGCCGCCAGAAAGCAGTCCGGTTTACGGATTTTCAGATCCGTAAAAAAAACTTCATTCAACTCGTAATCGTAGTTTTGGCCACTGTGTACCAAAACATGCTCGCAGTGCTGATCCAGTTTTTCGATCACACGAGACAAACGGATAATCTCCGGCCGCGTGCCAACGATCGTCATGACCTTAAGCATGGGAGAGCGCCTCACGTACCACGTCGAGCCTCATCAGGGTCTCCTTGACTTCTTCGACGCTCAAACGTCGCGTGCTGTGCGACGTGTAATCTTCGAACCTGGAAACTTCGGTTTCACCTTCAACAAAATATTTGTTGTAGTTAAGGTCGCGTGAATCGGCCGGGATACGGTAGTAGCCGCCCAGGTCTTCTGCACGCGCCATTTCTTCCCGCGACACCAGAGATTCATAGAGTTTTTCGCCGTGCCGGGTGCCGATGATCTTGATCTCACTGGAGCTGCCCGTGAGCTCCCTGAGCGCCTGCGCAAGGTCACCCACGGTAGACGCCGGCGCCTTTTGCACAAAAATATCGCCTGGCCTTGCATGCTCAAAAGCATACAAAACCAAATCGACGGACTCCTCCAGAGACATCAGAAAGCGTGTCATGTTCGGGTCGGTCAGGGTCAACGGCTTGCCCTGCCGGAGCTGATCGAGAAACAGGGGAATCACCGACCCCCGCGAGGCCATCACATTGCCATAGCGGGTCGCCGAGAGCACCGTGCCATTTGCATCCGAGAGACGCGACTTGGCGACCATCACCTTTTCCATCATGGCCTTGGAAATGCCCATGGCGTTAATGGGGTACACCGCCTTGTCCGTACTCAGCACCACACAGCGCTTGATGCCATGCTCTATAGCAGCACGCATGACATTTTCGGCACCCATCACGTTGGTGCGCATGGCCTCCATCGGGTAGAACTCGCAGGAAGGCACCTGCTTGAGTGCAGCCGCATGAAATACATAGTCAACACCTCGCAGCGCGTCGTGCACGCTGTCGTATTGCCTGACATCGCCAATGTAAAACTTCACCCGGTCACTTTTCAGTGACAGACGCATGTCTTCCTGCTTTTTTTCATCGCGACTGAAAATGCGTATCTCGGCAACATCGGACGCCAAAAACCGCTGCAATACAGCGTTACCGAACGAGCCAGTGCCCCCTGTGATCAATAGTGTTTTGTTTTTGAACATTTTTACCAACCGTGAAACTATTTGAAGCCACGGGTCTTGTTGCCACGCTTATCCATTAAAGCGCGTTTGACCCATAAAGCACTATGGGGGCTATCCACAGCCACATGATGCGCCGGTCGGGATTCTTTGGTGTAGTAATAAAGAATCAGGGAGCGGCGTGGGACACCTTCCGGGAAAGTCAAGGGATCTGGTAGCCCGTGGAAACTGAAGTCATGAGAATCAAAAATAACCAGCCTGTTAAACAGGGGCGCCACCTTCTTCAGGCATGTTGTACCGGTTTTATCGTAGAGGCCAAACTCCCCTCCCCATTGGAGCTGCCAGTCCGGATTGAAGTAAACAATCGCATTGAGCCGCCGGTTTAAACCAGTGGCATCATGATAATTGCCGTCAACATGAACGTCCAGCAGGCCATCACGCAGAGTGACGTTCAGTCCGCCGCCCGAGAAATATGGGTCCGCCACCAGCTTCGCAATGCCAATTCGTTCTGACATCGCCTGGAGAAAACAGGAGGAGTTGAGTATGCGGACTGCATCCACAATGCCCTCTGGAATATCAAACTCGGAAGTCCAGGTGGTGCGAAACTTCACCTCGATATCTTTGTCGTTGGCATGCTCCCAGGAACTGTCGCTGAGAGGCGGAAAATTCGCCAGGCAGACATCAGCCATTCGCTGATCAAAAAAATTGTCCAGCACGATGTGCCGATAGGGCTCAGCGAAATATTCCACTCCCTCTTTGGCCTGCTCTATTTTCCTGGCGCATGCCATCGCCATTGTTTTCAGGTCTGACTGGGTAAATTGGGCCATGTGATTTTCAGATTGTCTGGTTGGGTGGATTATCCAAAGGCATGCATGCTACGCACGAGCTCCGGCCAGGCGGGAGGCATATAACCCGTCCTGGCCCGAAAGCGGGTGGAATCCAGTGACCGGTCAATGACCAACTCATCGTCGGGTGTGATGTCGACTGTTTTTCCGTATGCTTTTGCAACCAGCATGAGCAAATCATGCTTGCTGATGGGATCGGCAGAAAGATGATACATACCGCGAAGCGCCGCATCAGATATGACATGGTCGCAGATGACTCGCGCGATCTCCACCGTCGGCAGACCCGAATAGATGGCCCGGGTGAAGCCTCGCACGGGACCTGTTTGTGCCAGAAACCAGTTGATCAGACTGCGGGCACCGTTCAACTCATGCCCAATGATGGAAGTTCGCAGGGTCACGGCATTGGGGTAATCGACCTCGCCCAAGAGCTTGCTGCGGCCATACAAATCGGTAGCGTCGGGATCATCATTTTCGGTGTACATGCCCTTCTTGCCCGAAAACACACAGTCGGTACTGAGATGCACCAGGCGCGCACCCGCCAGTTCACATAAATGCGCCAGGCGATGTGGCAAAAGCGAATTAAGCGGTATGGCCGTTAATGGGTCGTCAGCCGCGGCAAGCTGCTTGACGACACCAATACAGTTGATCACCACATCGGGCCTGGCTGTCACCACGGCACGAACCAGGCTGTCAGACTGCTCCACATCCACACCCGCGATGAGAAAAGGCCTGAGCGCCTCAGGAAGCAAATTCATTGCCTGTGGGGACCTGACCGTGCCTTGCACCACATAGTCAGGCTTGCCGGCGAAAAACCTCAATAGGGCACTGCCCAACATGCCTGAGGCCCCGAGAACGAGAATTTTCATGCGCTTGATCTATTCATGGTGATGACCTACTTGAGGTTTTAGCCCAGCCCGCCTACCGACGCGACACCCCGCCAAACAACTCTACCAATCGCCGGGCCAAGACGGTTGGCTCAAAATTCTCTGCATAAAACCGCCGGCCGGAATCCCCCATCCGCTGTAACGCCGCTGGCGGCAAGGCGCGCAGGGTCAGCACGGCTTCAGCCAGTGCCTGTGCGTCCTCGGCAGCGCAGGCCACACCGGCGCCCGCATCCAGAACCACGCGCGCGCCCTCGCCATCGATGGCCGCAATGACAGGGCGTCCGACAGCCAGGTAGGCCTGCAGTTTTGCAGGTATTGTCAGGCTCATCGTGGGATCCCGCACCAAGCTTACCAACAATGCCGAAGCCTGCTGCAAGATGGCCGGCATGGCCTCCGAAGGGAACCGGCCGGGCAGATGAACGTTATGCAGCCGGCGCCGGCTCACTTGTTCTTGCAGCCATGCGCTGCGGCTGCCGCTGCCGATCAGCACCAAACGGATATCAGGATGAATCGCCAGGATCTCGGCAGCATCCAGCAAGGTCTCCAGCGCCTGCACTGTGCCCAGATTACCGGCGAACACCACGTTGAAGCCCGGGTCGAGCTGCAGGGCAGGCGTATCGGCTGGTTGTGCCTTGCACGCAAAAGCGAGCTCACCGGGATTCGGGTAATAGACAACAGGTGTTGAACCTGCCATGGCCTGCACGGGTTCAATAAAAGCCCGGGATTGAACCAGCAGCAAATCATTGCGGCGGTAAATCCAGCGCACCACCACCGCAACCGCCCGAAGCAAGCGCTTGTTGCGCACAAAACCCGTGACTTCCAGACTCTCGGGCCAAAGGTCCTGCACCCAGGTGACCAAACTTGCACCCTTGATCAGCTTGAACCAGGCACCTGCAATTGCCTGCAAAATGGGTGACGGCGCATACACAAACACCATGTCAAATTTCTGCTTGCGCAGCAGCCAGGGCCCGATGGTGCACGCCGATGCGATGAACGAGAGATAGTTCAGAACAAGGCGCAGGGAGCTCCCCCTTCCCCTTGCAACCAGGGGCACCCGGTAAATCGCATAGCCATCATGCATTTCTTTGCCCGCCCCAGTAGCGCTGTAGCCAGGAAAGACGACGCCGTTCGGGTAGTTGGGTTGCCCCGTCAGCACGGTGACGGCGCATCCCGCCTCCTGCAATGAATGCACAACTTCCGTGATGCGGAAGGTTTCCGGCCAGAAATACTGGGTAATGACCAGAATTTTCATCGGCACGCCATCACTGTCAGGAAACATTGACAGCTTCTGGCATGGGCCGGGACCGATTCAACAACCATTCACTCACCTCCAAAGCCGTGGAACCAATCCGGGTCCAGGAGTATTTATCAAGCACGAGCTGGCGTCCCCGCTTTCCCATGAGTCCTAGTTCAACAGGGTCACACTCGATCGCAGCACGCAACGCGGCAGCCACACCCTCAACACCCGGCGCCACCCACCAGCCACAACGATGCTCCAGCAATTCCTGCCATGGCGCCCCAGTCGTGGTGATCACCGGCAGCTCGTTGGCCAAGGCCTCGGCAACGGCGATACCAAAGTTCTCGGAATAGGTGGGCAACACAAAAATGTCAGCGCCATCGAAGCAAGCCTGTTTTTGCGCGCCCGTCACAAACCCGACAAATTCAAAATCAGACTCCAGCTCTCTTACCCGGATCAAGGCCTCCACCTTAGCGCGGTATCCACCCTCATCACCTCCGGCAATAACAATCCGCCACCCGGGTCGCCGCACCAGCGCCCAGGCTTCAACCAAATCCAGCAACCCTTTGATGGGATGAACACGGGATAGGAAAAGGATTGTCTTGACCTCCTCACGCGCATCACGAAGAAAGGGCTGCTCCACATCGACACCATTGGGAATTACAGCGATGGGTTGACGTAAACCCAGTCGTCGAATGCTTTCCAGTTCCTGCCTCGCTGTCGCGACAAACAAGGAGGCCGAGCGCAAAATCGCGCCCTGGTAGGTCTTCAAGGCAAGCCACTTCTTGTAGTATTTATACCCAAGCGCCCAAGGCTCCAGGCACCCATGTGGCGAGACAACAAGGGGAATACCTCTCTTGCGCGCAACCATTGCCGCAACGGCCAGGAGCGGTGACCACATGCCATGGAGATGTATCAGGTCAATATTCTTTGCTTCTGAAAGTTTTCGTATGAAGTCATATTGAAAAAACAACGGCAGCAGATTGCGCCTTGCCACGCCATCCTGCAATTCAAACCTTCCGGCACCAAGCAACCCGGTGTTTGGAGAAGCAGGAATATGTTTGGCCAACAGGGTAACGACCCCTCCTGCCCGTGCAATAGATTCAGCATATCGCAACGCCGCCAGCCCTTCCCCTCCTGAAGTCACAGTGACATCGGCGACTATATGAAGTTGGTTTTTATGTTTCACGCCTGATAAAAAATCAGGAACGTTCCCTGGCAAATCAGTCAATGCTTACCCCAACAGCTACGAACGACTTAAGGCGCATAAGCTCAGGTCTTGGTCCAATAAGACGGCAAACCCCTGAGGCGTCGACTCAAGTCAGTAAACTTGCGGGCCCATTGCTCACCAAGCACGCTCCACAGCGCAGCCCGAATGTAAACCCTGGCCACGGCCATTAACCACGTCCATCCAGGCAGCCGTTGACCGTGCTTTCGTTGTGCTCGCCTTATTTCGCGCATGGCGATGAGATTATTGGCAGGATTACTGCTAATGCCTCCCTGACGCATCCCTGTTGTGATCAAGTCGGGAATAAACATGGCATCAGCCATTTTTAATTCTCGCAGCAATAACTCGTAATCACCAGCGATTCGGTACGTTTCATCAAATGCCCCCCGCTCTTCAAACAGGCTACGCCGGTGCATCACTCCCTGGTGCGGAATACACATGACATTTCCGAATCGTCGCTTTATTTTTCGCCAGGATTCACCCACCGGATATATTGCTTTTCCTGCAGCGCTGAGCAACATCACCTGACCATAAGCCACACGGATACTGGGTGGAAGCTTTTGCAGTTGCTCACTCATCTGAGCTAAGACGCGCTCATTCCAAAAAAAATCATCTGCACCCAGGAAGCAAATCCAGTCACCCCGTGCTTGAGTCAGCGCCTTATTCCAGGCGTTATATATGCCACGGTCAGGCTCTGAAATCCAATAAGCGATATTTTCCTGGTTGGCCGTCAGCAAATCCACCGTCCCATCTGTGGAACCACCATCAATAACAATCAGTTCAGTATTTTTATATGTTTGCTGCGTGACACTGTCAAGGCACTGCTGCAGCGTTTCACTTCCGTTGTATACGGCGATGATCGTGCTGATCAGTGGAGGATTTTCGGTGCTCATTATGGTCGCCACTGCAAAGTTAATTTCTCAAAATCCAATCCGTACCAGCTCAAGACGGCGTAGCGGTTCAGCAGCACTCAGAAAATCTAGTAATACGAAATTTATTCCGCCAGGGCTGACTGGGCAGAAAAAGTCCTGCGCGCAATTTGGCATCAGCGGCGCAGTATTACCAGAAAATCCACGCGAGTGGGCTTTCGAGATACTGTGGACGGCTGATAGGACTGATTTCACGTAGTTTTTTAGAAATATTGACGTAATTCAGGCTAGGAAGCAGTGGCTGGGTTTTGAGGTCACGGATTCAGGTTGAAAACTTGATACGCATATTTAAAGCGGGCATAAGGTAAATTACGCAGACTCAACCTGTTTCTCAACAGCTTCCAGCACAAGTGCTAGCAATGTCGAACAAGCTTAAACCCAGCTTGCGTGCATAGTCACCGCTTTTCTGTGATAGCTCATCCATGTTCTGTCGAAGTGCTTTGCTCTGAATTTGCAGCTTAATCGCATTAGCTAGAGATTGCTCATCACCTGCTTTAAAGAATCTAACCGTCGAGTCATTAATTTCCAAATTGACCGGTATATCAGACAACACACTTGGAACCCCCAACGCTACCGAATCATATGCCGCACCACCGCCTGGCCCGCCTTCAAACAACGTTGGCTGCAGCATCAGATCGGCTCCATTAAGCAGGGCTAATTGCTCTAATTTATCAATATAACCTGTAAAAATAACTCGGTCTTTGATATTCAACGATGTAAGTAATGCTTGTAACTTTGAAAAATGACCCGGAAAACGGTAGTCTTCCATCGCGCCAGTACAAACTAGCCTATAACTAGATAGGGCATCATCCTGAATTGCTAGTGCAAAGGCTTTGAACGCAGTTTTATGGTCTTTATGAATCCAAAATTGGTTTGAAATAATGAAGTACTGCTCGCCAGTATCGTATTTTTTTCTAACTAAGGGGGTTTGCGCCAAGACAGACATGATATTTTCAGATCGCATCAGTGGTGAAAAAGGAAGTGCGGAGATATTTGCTTTTTTATCAGGGAAAAAAGTGTCAAGGTCGGTTACTACAGCTTGGGCATTAACTATGACGCAACTTGCGGTGCGCAGCATTTGTGCAAAGTCGCGGTCACGATTGGCAATTTCGTTTGAGCCAAAAAATTGAGGGTAATACCTATGCTGGCAGTCAAACAAATAGCCGGCCCACGGTGTACCGAACTTTCGCAATGGCGTCATACTGGGCAGCAACACATCCACCCTCAAACGTTGGCAAAGCTGACTCAAACTTTTCGATGTGCCGTCATAGCGCATGACAACTGGGCAAATTTTGGCGAACAGTGCTGGCGCCGTCCGCCAAGGAGTAAGGTTATGTGTTGTGCCCCACAAATGCCGAATCGCTTGGGACGGTTGAAAAGCTGCTCTTTTTACCCTGCCTGCCAGCTGGCGCAATTCCCTCTGTGCAGGTACAAAAACGGTGATCTTGGTCACCTTGTCGGGCACTGCGACCAAGCCAAAGAGCAGATTTTCAATAAATCCAACGCCCCCGCCCCAGCCGACAAACCCGTGTGCACTAACGCCGATATGCATGCCTGAACCTGCTCATTTGATTTTTTTGGCCGGTATGCCCACATAAGTACCGGGCTCTACAATGTCGCACACAACCACAGCACCAGCACCAATGATGGCATCGGCACAAATGTGGATGTTTTCAATGACCACCGCACCCATGCCTAAAAAGACGCGCTCGCCCAGGCTGACTTTGCCTGCCAGGTGCACGCCCGGCGAGAGGGTGCAAAAGTCTGCAATGCGCACGTCGTGGCTGATGCTGCAGCCCACATTAACGTGCACGTGGCAACCCAGGCCAAGCTGGCTAGTCAGTGTGCACCCCGGAAAAATAATACAACCCGCGCCTAGGCTGACTCTGCCTGACCTGCTATCAAATGTGACGGTTGGATGGATCAGTAGAGGCCACGCCGCCAGCGGTGAGTCAAATTTATGCCAGACTTTTTGGCGCAAACGGGGATTTCCCAGCGCAAGGAAGCCGTTAAAAGGTCCACCCCGTAGCAGCACTTGGGATTCGGTCAACACCGGCAGCCCAACATGCAGCGTTTGAGGGCAAGTGTCTGGCATCACAAAGCTGTCGGCACGCCAGGTTTGACCGGCGGGAGCTTCACACACTTGGGTGAGCCACTCAATCTCGGTGGCGTGTCCACTGGCACCAAAAATAAGATTCATGACTTTTGAGGCGAAAAGAAATCCTTGACTTTTCCGAGAATGAACTCTTGCCCTTCAACCGAAATATCCGGCGAACTGGGCAAGTTGATGCCACGCCAACCAATGTTTTCTGCCACAGGATGTCTTTGAAATCGCTGGGAATACATGGGCATGGTGTGTACCGGGTAAAACACGGGGCGGGTTTCAATGCCTGCGGTTTGAAGCACATCGCGCAAAGGGTCGCGCTGGTTGGCATCTGGCACAAGCATGGCAAACATCCAGAATGAATGCGTAACGCCAGGTGATTCTCTCAGGTAGTCCAGCCCTATCTGATCCAGATACCGCGCATAGTTCAGCGCAATAGCGCGCTTCTTTTGCAAAAATAACTGTGCCTGTTCCAACTGAGCCAAGCCAATGGCTGCACAGATATTAGTCATGCGGTAGTTATAGCCCACCACGTCGTGCCAATACTGACGGTGCTTAGCCAAGCCCTGGCCTTTGAAATGGACCACACGATCATGTAGGGTGTCGTCGTCCGTTGTGACCATACCGCCTTCGCCGGTAGTGATGGTCTTGTTGCCAAAAAAGCTGTAGGTGGCAATGTGGCCAAAGTTGCCAACGTGGCGCGTTCCAATGTAGCTGCCAAAGGCTTCGGCACAGTCTTCAATTAAAAACAGTCCGTGTTCGTCAGCCAGTGCTCGCAGGGCGGGCATGTCGCAGGGGTGCCCATACAAATGCACGGCCATTATGGCGCGGGTGCGGGGGGTGATTTTGGCGCGCACGTCGTCCACACTGACCTGCCAGGTTGACGCCACGCTGTCGGCAAAGACGGGCGTTGCGCCGGTGTAAACAATGGCGTTGACCGAGGCAATGTAGGTAAGGGTGGGCACAATGACTTCGTCACCCGCGCCGATACCCAGGGCAATGAGGGCCAAATGGATGGCAACAGTGCCGTTGCTGCAGGTGGCGGCATTGCGCGCCCCGGTGAAATGGCTGAAAGACTGTTCAAAGCGCTGTATGAATTCACCCTTGGACGAAATCCATGTGGAGTCAAGGCACTCGTTGACATATTTTTTTTCGTTGCCAGTTAGGCTGGGTTGGTAAATGGGGTATTTAATCATGTTCATTGCTTTATTACACTTTGAAAAATATTCAAATACGCCTCAGCGGTATTCCTCCATGTCAATCGACTCAAGGCATTACGCGAGTGTTCTGCATCTTCACGGGCGATCTCACCATGATCAAGAATGAAGGCGATTTTTTTCGCAATATCCTGAGGGCTACGTGGGTCGAATACTTGAGCTCGAACATCAAAAACGTCCAGATGTTCCAAAAAAGCAGGGATGTTTGACATTGCCACCGGCGTACCTCTGCCCCACCCGTCCAACCCTGGGCCATTGCCAGCTTCATAGAGCGACGGACTGACAACAACCAGTGCACATTGAACGAGTGCATCCATTTGAAAATTGGAAACGTACCCAAGCCCCTGAACATCCCCGCCATTTATGTCAAGTCGCACTCCAATCGTACTCGCATTACCCGATATAGCTTCGGTTCCAGCACCTGTAAGTACAAGCTGTATCTGGCGGCCTTGCTCCCGCAATATTGCCATCGCAGAAGTCAATGGCCCCAGATTCTTATGACTGCATAGGTGTGTGGGGTAGAGAATGTACTGATCATGAATGCCGAGTTGTGCTACCACCTTTTGAGCCTGCATTGGCTCGATCAAATCCACACTGCCCATCGGTGCCAAATGGACGACTTTAGTTTTATGAGCAGCTTCAGGATAAAAGAATGCCAATTCAGATGCCATGAAATTTGTCGATACCACAGGTGTTGTATTGGCCAGCCAAACAGGCATTTCAGCTTCCAACTGGGCACGTTGCTCAGCGGAAAAAACGAATGATCCACCAAAGTAATATTTGTAATTAAAGTCGTGAAAAATACCTACTGATGGACAATCCAACTTTGGAAATTCAAGCAAGAAGGGCCATGGGTAAAACGCAAGATCGAACCCCTCGACACAAGCGACAATTTCCTTAGAAACGTTACCAGACAATACAAAAGGTAGCCAACTTTGATTTGCAAGCCATCGATCTTGCAATAACTGAATTGCCCGCCGAACGTAACTCGATTTAATAACCGCGCCTTTGCTTAGCAACAGGGACTTCAGCGCACGCACCTGAATATTCAGTGCGGTAAATTCCTCGGCTGAGTTCTCTCGCTGTATGGCTGCGGGATTGCCAAAGTAAGTTATTTCAAGTTCTGGAGCCAGTTGCTTTAGAGCAGGCAGCAGCGCCCGCACGACCCGGCTACCCCCACCGTGATTACCAACATGATCGATAACGGCTATCTTCATCGCTTGACAAACTCAAAAGCGACAACGCCAAGACCAGGCATACTTTCAATGCGGTCAAAGTATTGATACTCCGAGGCCATTATCCACGACTCTCGCCAGAAAGGGTAGTCTGAGTCTGAAAGTTTACGCTCACGATCACGTACGAATGTTCCCTCAATTTTTTCTCCAAAAACCGCCATGCGCGCAGGTCGACCCACGACACCGAAAATATGATCCTCAACTAACTTTTGATCATAAAACCGCTGACCAAATACATAGCCATCACTCTGTGTTTGAAGCAGATGATACTCATTGAAATTAATAAATTCTTCGAATGCTGTAGCCGCACAAGGTACTGAGAGAAGCAATTGTCCGCCTGGCTTTACAAGTTTCCACATGGCTTGCAACGCGTTGATTGAGGCTTCGTCAGGTATGTGCTCTAGCACCGAGATGCAAGTTACCAAATCAAATGAATTGGGCGACTCTTTAAATTCACCAATGAGGTCACTACAAAACTCACATTTTTTGTCGATTCCAATAGCTTTAAACAAATTAACACTAGCAGCCAAATCTTTGGCATCCGGATTTAAAATAACTGTACGGTGCGTTTTACCACTGGCAATAACTCGCCAACAAAACATTCGCGGCGACGAAACATCTAAATAATCTCCGATTGCGTTTCGTTGTGAAATAGATTTCCAAAAAAAATCAAACTCAAAGTAGCGAAAGGTATCCATCGGTGAAGTGAACAATCTATAAACTTCACCCTTGGATAATCGCGACCCAATCCATCGCAATGCCGATAAAGCGATTGCCACGCGGAATTTAACACCTGGCCCATTCTTATACGCTGCACGAAGTAAATTAACCCATGAAAAAACAAGACCATACAATAAGGCAATTGGCTTTCGCCTTATATGAGTGGCATCCGCTTTAATATTCACGTAAATTTTTTTAAGGGTGTCTGGCATTGGATTTCAGAATTATTTGAATATAAATGCATAATTTTCAGGAGGAAAATTTATACGACAGCGATTTTTTTCTTCACTCGATGCATCAGCCAGAGTATTGGAATGCATGTTGATGCTGCCATAGCAAAAAAAACGCCTGGGACACCCCATGTTGGAATAAGGAAGTACATCAAAAATATCACGATGAGTGCGGATAAAAACACCATACCGATCTGTGACCAGATATCGTCCAGACTACTTAGAGTCTCGCTCAGTAGAGAACTGATAGAAACAAAAAACAATGATAAAACCACACAAGACCAACCCCAAAAGCCTATGGCATTTGCACTTCCAGCGCCAATCCAACCACGCATAATTGAGTCACCAAAAAATATCAGCGCCAGTGAAAAAGGAACCAATGCAAGTATCCGCAAAATGAGACTTCGTTGAATGGCTTTTCTAACCCAACGAATATCAGTACGCTCGAAGGCATCACGAATGGCTGCATAGAACGGACTGCTGAGTGCCGCGGCAATAGAAAAAGCAAATAGATAAACGCGCAATATCATGTTGTAGTCCGCTACAACCGAAATGTTCGCCAACCTGGCAATCATGATATTGACAAGTTGATTCACCAGCAACGCACCACACTGAAATAAAAATAATGGCACGCTTGAGCTTGCCACCCGTGAGATTGCTTTTCTATTGATGCCTTGGCGTTGAAGTCTTAGCGCTGCATCTAAATTAGAAATTAATAGCCATAACCCCAAATTGAATAACACTGGTGTAAAAACTGCGATCGAGACCAGTCCCAGTAAATTGGTGCCATATTGCACAGCCAACCACATTCCAAAAAAAGAAATAACCGATGACAGTGCTTGCGATATGGATATGACGTAGCTGCGCTGATAGGCCATATAGACGCGGGTAACTAAAGACACAGGAATGCTAATGACAAATGCCAACCCCACCAAAAGGAAGGCATCGTCTGCCATTGCTACCAAATCTGGTTGAGTGAGGTTCAAAGCTTTTCCCCACGGTACCCAAAGATAAACAGCCCACAGCGGAAGCAGGCAAATCAATGCTATCAGTACTGTCGCCGCAAAGGCTGATGACAAGTATGCGCTTGCAGCTGCCGGGTCGTCGCGACCATGGGCCTCGGCTAAGGCATTAGTTAAACCATTGGAGATGCCAAAGTCAGCCAATTGCATCCAAACCACTAAAGAGCTAACTACCATCCAAAGCCCAAACTGCTCCTTACCAACATAATGAACAATCATGGGGACACTAGCCAATCCAACTAGCGCAGTAACAACCTTGGTCGCAATGGCAGTAGCGCCAGAAAACGCAATGAGTCGATAACGCGCCCTAGATCGCCGGGCAATCTCAGGTAAGCCGTGCGGTGATCTGCGCAGAATATTGACCGCGCGTTGGGTTATATCCCAAAGCTTATCGAATATCATTAATGAGCGCACCAGAACTGGCTTTTCTTAATGGTACGTACAACACAACTAGTCCACACTTACGCTCACTAAATAACCATATTTTTTTAGCGGTGCGTGTTGCCTGGCTTCAGCCAGATCGGCTGCGACCATCTCGGTACACATTTCCTGGGCCATGATTTCAGGCACCCAGCCGAGTTTTTGTTTGGCTTTGGTGGGATATCCGTACAAGGTTTTTACTTCAGTGGAGCGGAAATAACGGAGATCGATGCGGATTACCGGTTCGGGGGGCGCTGGATTCCCGTCTTCGCGGGAATGACGGTTTGTCCAATAACCAACATCGTTGACGCCTTCGCCCCCCAGCGCAGCTGCATGCCCAGGGCGTTTGCGGTCCATTCGATGAACTGGCGCACGGGGTATTGCACACCCGCAGCAATCACAAAGTCCTCGGGTTGCTCCTGCTGCTGCATCGTCCATTGCATGCGCACGTAATCCTTGGCGTGCCCCCAGTTGCGCAGCGCATCGATGTTGCCCATGTACAGGCAATCTTCGAGGCCCTGACTGATAGTGGGCAGACCGCGCCCCGCCGACTGGCGGCTGGCGGCTGGCGGCTGGCTCGTGGATAAGCTGGCATAACAAGTGGCATGGCAAGTCTTGCGCAGGCACTGGTGACCTTGATGTGTTCATGACCTGAACGCATTGTAGGTGCAGGTCGGCCTTGCAGCCCTACCTTGCAGCCTTTGTATTACCTGCGGCGCAGCCAGCGCGGCACCTTGAAGCGGATGATGGCCACGTAAGCGGCCACATAACTCACCACAAACAAGGCACAAAACCCCATCAGCACCAGCGTGTTGCTCCAGAACAGTACCGCGGGTATCACCGAGAGCACGGTAAAGCTCCACAAATACGGTGATGTGCGGTTGTTGCGCATCAGCATGCGGCGCGAGGCATCGTCATCAAACACGCCTCGCACAATGCGCCGGTATATCAGCTGGTGAAAATGCAGCGCATCGGCCACCCCCGGCGAGACGCCACGCGCCAGCTTGCGGTAGATGGAAAAAACCGTTTCCCACACCGGGTAGATCAGCAACAGCATGGGAAACCACGGCGACACCTGCTCGTGCCGCTGCACCAGCAAAATACTGGCCACGGCAATCACCAGCCCCCACAAGTAGGCGCCCCCGTCGCCGGCAAAAATCAGTCCGCGCGGGTAGTTCCAGAATAAAAACCCGGCCGTGGCCCCAGCCAGGCAAATCACCATGGCGGCCAGTTGCCTGTCAGCCAACTGCAGTGCCACGTGGGCAATCGCCACGCACACCAGCAGGGCAACGGTGCCCGCCAAGCCGTTGTAGCCGTCAATGATGTTGAAGGCGTGCGGCAAGCCGCAGATGGCAAAAAACGCCAGGGCAATGCCCGCCCCTGGCATGGCAAGCAGCCAGCCGTCTACACCCGGCAGGCCCAGCCTGCTGATAGACAGCCCCAGCAATGCACACGCAAGCGCCGCAGATATTGCGGTTAACCCAAGCCTGTAGCGCACCGAAAGGCGCTGCGTCACATCCTCCATAACGCCGCCCATCACGGCCGGAAGCACCAAAACGACCCAAGGCCATGCAAACGCCCAGTCGACCTGGATGTTTAAATGAATTCCGAAAACCACGGCAATTGCAGCCACCAGCCAGCCGGCGACCGCACCCGCCAAAACCCCCACACCACCTACCCGCGGCACATCGCCCGCATGAAAGCGTTGGGGCTTGGCCTCGCCATAGCGCTTCGCGTGACCGCGCGCCATGCGGATGAAAAACACCGCAGACAACAACGACACGAAAAAACTGCAAAACAAAAGAATCACCATAACTAACCACTCCCCTTGTTATGGATTATCTACACCTCCAAACACTGGAGAAAATACCAGTGTGGTGTTGCACGCTGGCTGCCTCGGCGGCAACCAGAAAAATGCCACGTGAATCTCAACATGCAAAAAAACTCGCGTCAGCAGATGACGCGCATGACACAGCGCTTGTCAAAACCAGTTCGACGCACGACTACGGCGACTATCGGCTGCAGCTACAACCACTCACTACCGCCTATTTGCGCCGATCAACAAATTTCCGTTTGTACTCTCTATAAGACGCGGAACTCCACAACCGTAACAGACTGCGTACATGCCACGCCAGATGCCCTGGGCTTTTGAGGGTATTGCGCCGGGTGTGGTGAATCACTTTTGCATCTGCGCGCGCCAGGCTGTAACCGGCAAGCTGCATGCGCAGACAAATATCCACATCCTCGCAGTACATAAAGTAACGCTCATCGAAACCACCAAGCTCACGAAACACCGATGACTTGAAAACCATGAATGCCCCACTGACCCAGTGAACAGGTTTATTGGGTTGCGGCCGATAGCGTTGGCCAAACAAATGGCGTTGTGCAATAGCGAAGGGGCTGACCAGCTCACGCTCAAAGTCCAGCAATGCATTTTCCCCATCAACTTGCGATGGATAGGCAAGCCCCACCTTAGCAGCAGAAAGCGCTTCAACAAGGTGAGCAAATGGATCACTTGCAAACTCAATATCTGGATTGAGTACGCAAAAAAACTCTGTATCGCACTGCTTGAACGCCTGATTATGGTTAGCGCCAAACCCGCGAACTTGCACGTTGTCAGTGCGTTGCACGTCAAAACGCAATCCTTCAGCAGGCATATTCGAAAAATCATCCAAAGTAGGCGCGTTGCTTGTAATCACCACCCGTGACACCCAAGGGCCGCCTGAAGCCGCCAGCGAGTCAATCATAGAGCGAACCAAACCACTATGGCCATGGCTAACGACCGATATGGTGACTGATTTCTGATTATTTACTTGCATGTACAGGTTTTTCGCCAGCCACATTGATAAGGCCATGCCAGCATCCGTACAGCATAGCTTTCATCGCCTCCCATTTGCTGTCTCCGATGGAAATTCCTATTACAAATTTACCTGGAATTCTGATGGCATCCTGCAATTTCCATAATAACGGAACGTGCTTCATTCTATAAAGCAATATTCTGTTCCGCATAATATAGTAAAGTCTGGTGCTGTTATGTTGGATTACAACTTTTTTACCCAGAATTCTAAGATGCCAAGGTGCTTGAATATGCGTGTCACCGAGTTGATGCGAAAGTATCGCATCAGGAACTCCAACCAAATGCCACCCCATATCCCGGGCGCGCAAGCACCACTCCAGATCAACATTGTCGATAAAGAGGCGCTCATTCATTTCACCCACCTGTTGAAGTGCCTCCAAAGGCATCAGGCATCCCGATGTAATCAAGCAATCGGTAAAAATAAACTCTTCATCTATCGATTTAGAGGCTGGCTTGTTGCGAGGAAATCCCACACGCCAAAACGGCGTAAAAGTGGCACCACGAGAATCAAGGAAGTTTGGACCTGCAGCTGCCACACGGTATTTCTGTTGGGACTGCGTTAATCCGGCCATTAATTTCTCAACCATTCCGTCTTGCGGAATACTGTCCTGGTCCATCATGAGCACATGGGTAGCACCTATCTCCCTTGCTTTCAAGATACCCACATTGAGGCCCTTGGCTAAACCCACATTTTTGCCCAAGCGTATTGGTGTAACAAAGTCAGTGTTTTCTTCCGCTTGGTCCCGCCTTTCAACCGGCGTGTTATCAACGAGCACCACATGAGAAACTTGCTTGCGCAACTGAATTATTTGTGAGGCAAGACCTTTCTCTTCAGGAAAGTAGGTCACCACCACAGCGATTACCACGGCATTACTTGGTTCAGCTAGCATTGTGTTCCGTGCAACGACACAGCCTAATTGGATCATTCGAATTGATCCAGATGCCTTCAATAGCAATAACGAACATCGCGCCCCCTTTTTGCCAGAAAGCCCATGCTAAATCCTGGAAAGGGGTAGACGATGAGTCACCCTCCTGCGGATATGCGGATTGAATTTCATGGGTAACTGGATGTCCCATTTGGTGCTGTGGATGGCCAGGTTCGGGTTGTAATAGGGATCTCCCTGATCAAGGAACTTGTGCCATCTCTTGGTAAACAAGGCCGAATCTTCTGGATGAGGGTCTTCATGACTCTTGCCCCGGGTATAGGACTCATGATGAATCAAAGCCGCATGGGGGCAGAACACGACGCGGTAGCCCGCCTCCCGTGTTCTCAGGCACAGGTCCACGTCACCAAAACCCACCGCTAAGGCCTCGTCGAAACCGCCAATGCGCTGAAATGCGTCCTTCCGCATGAGCGCACACGCTGCGGTAACCGCAGAAACTTCGTGATTCGCAATCAAAGTCCCGTGATAGCCTGGATGAATGCTGCCATCAGGCAGTCGCTCATCCATAAACTTCGCGTAGTGTTCCGCGATTCCGAACATGCCGACGCAAACGCCCGCATGCTGGAATGTCTTTCCGCCCGGGTAGAACAATTTCGCACCCACCATACCCACGTCCGGTTTCTGGCAAAGCTCAATCATTCGCTCCAGCCAGCCCGCTTCGGTCGCCTCGATATCGTTGTTGCAGAACAGATAATGGGTGTACGCCGCCTCCAGCTGCTTCACTGCCCAATTGTTAATGGCGGAAAAGTTGAAAGGCCCCTCGTACCTCAAGACTCGATGCCGGCCATTCAACTGCTGGAAATAGGCCAGCGTTTCCGCATCGGTGGATGCGTGGTCAATGATCAAAATATCGTACGGAACTCCAGTCACGGTGCGTTCAATGCTTTCGACGCATTGTCGAACCAGTTCCCCATGGTTCTTGGTCGGAATGATGATGGCCACACGTTGACCAGGTTCGATCGGGTAACGCACTTCATAGAAATTGAAAAGCAGACCATCTTTGACATCCCCGCGCTCTCCGCAACGCTCCAGATGACTCGCCAGCACTTGGCGAGAGGTCTCCGTTACCTCGCCTTGCATCTCGTGGCTGGTTGAGTCAGTACGCTGCCGCCACAGGTAAAGGATCTCCGGGATATGCACGATAACCGGCGCTTTTTCACTTGCCCGAAGAATCAGATCGTAGTTCTGGGAAATAGCCAAGGAAGTATTCAGACCGCCTAATTCCCTCAGCAAATCCGTTTTGAACGCCACCAGGTGAACGATATAAGGGCAAGAGCGCAGCATCTCCAGAGAAAAGGCAGGCCGATATACGTGGTTAAGGACTTCCTCGCCATTTTCCGACAGAGTTGCCTCATCAGAGTAGATCATGTCGGGATCGTCGGCCACAATACTTTCCGCCAATCGAAACAAGGCCTGCTTCTCCAGCAAGTCGCCATGCCCCAGCAGCGCGACGAACCGGCCGCTTGCAAGAGCCAGAGCACGATTGGTCGCGCGCGCGATACCGCCATTTATCTCACTGATTTCCACCCGGATGCGGCTATCCTTGGCAGAGAATTCCTCCAGGATGCTGCGCACTTGGGATTGAGGTGAAGCATCGTCGACCACGCACAGTTCCCAGTTTGGATAAAACTGAGCCAGAACCGACTCAATCGTCCTCCTCAGTACTCCCTCAGGTGTGTTGTAGACCGGCAGCAGAATAGAGATCAGCGGCCCACCACCCTCCATTCTTCCGATACGGTGCCGGATGTCCGCTTCTACATCCGGCGTGAATAGCTTCCGGTATCGGCGCCAAACCTCATTGAAACTCACTTCACTCGGAAGCTGAAGCAACAACTGTTTGACAGCCAAAAGCCCACCCCGATCCCACGCAGAAGACATGCGGGTCAACGTAGATGGAATTTTGCGAGGGTCACGCCATAAGGGCGCGAGGCATCCGATCAGCGTACGAAACTGCTTAAGGTAGCGGCCTATCCGGCGCATAGACGCTGGTAACGGCCAATTGCTGGGACTCAAGATTTTCTCCATCCCGGTTTCACGCTCGGCTCGGGCGCGACCTCGCACCGATAAACGCCCGCCGGGCAGGAGTCCAACCGCAGACAGCAGGTTTGAAACAAAAAATACTTGTAGTCTTCTCACTGAAAATTAATCCACCACTCAAAGATAATTTTTTCATTGGTGGATATCTACAGAAGACAAATAGTTTTTGTATGCAAGTTCAATCCCTATGGGCAAATCAATTTCTGGCTTCCAGCCCAAATTGCGGATCTTCGACACATCCATGATCTTACGCATCGTGCCATCGGGTTTGCTGGTGTCCTGCACAAAACCGCCTCGGTAACCCACTACTTCGGCGATCGTTTCCGCCAACTCCCGGATGGTCAGGTCTTCGCCGGAACCGACATTGATAAGCGGACACCGCGACGGATCAACCAGTGTGTCGTAGCGCGCGTTATCCAGGGTTGCGAGGAACACCAGTGCGCTGGCCAGATCGTCCACATACAAGAATTCGCGCTTGGGTGTGCCGCTTCCCCACAACACGACCTCTTCGGCATTGGCCACTTTGGCTTCATGCATCTTGCGGATCAAAGCAGGAAGGACGTGGGAGTTGTTTAAATCGTAGTTGTCGCCCGGGCCATACAGGTTGGTAGGCATGGCCGCCAGCCATTTGGTGGCGTATTGGCGGTTGTATGACCAGCACATTTCGATACCGGCGATCTTTGCCAAGGCATAAGGACGGTTGGTTGCTTCCAGCGAACCAGTCAGAAGGTATTCTTCTTTGATAGGCTGCTGGCAATCACGTGGATAGATGCAAGAGCTGCCCAGAAAAATCAGGCGAGCAACGTTTGTCACATATGCGGACTGGCAGATGTTGGCTTCTATGAGCAGGTTGCTCATCAGGAAGTTCACTGGATACGTGTTGTTGGCATGAATGCCGCCAACTTTGGCTGCAGCCAGGAACACCATCTCGGGACGTTCTTGCTCAAAGAATCGCTGCGTGGCCGCGGGATCTTCCAGGTCAAGTTCAGCATGAGTTCGCGTCACGAGGTTGGTGTAGCCCCGGCGTTGCAACTCGCGCACGATGGCACTGCCGGCCAATCCACGATGGCCTGCAATGTAGATTTTTCTGTCCTTGTCCATCATCGAATCCTATTCGTGGTAGTCATACGCCGCGTAACCGTGCTTCTTCACCAGCTCGTCGCGCTCTGCACTCTTGAAGTCTTCACGCACCATCTCGGACACGAGTTCCTGGAAGGTGATCTTGGGTGTCCAGCCGAGTTTTTGGTGAGCTTTGGACGGGTCACCCAGCAGGGTTTCGACTTCGGTGGGGCGGAAGTAGCGCGGGTCGACCTGCACGATGCACTTGCCGGTGGTAGCGTCATAGCCCTTTTCTTCCTGGCCTTTGCCCTCCCAGCGCACTTCGATGCCGAGTTCTTTCGCGGCGGTGATGACGAATTCACGCACACTGTATTGCACGCCAGTGGCAATGACGAAGTCTTCGGGTTGATCTTGCTGCAGCATCAGCCACTGCATTTCCACGTAGTCTTTCGCGTGACCCCAATCACGCAATGAGTCCATGTTGCCGAGGTACAGACAGTCTTGCAGGCCGAGTTTGATGCGCGCAAGAGCACGGGTGATCTTGCGGGTGACGAAGGTTTCGCCACGAATGGGGCTTTCGTGGTTGAACAGAATCCCATTGCACGCGTAGATGCCATAGGCTTCGCGGTAGTTCACAGTGATCCAGTACGCGTACAACTTCGCAACAGCATATGGGCTGCGCGGATAGAAAGGAGTGGATTCCTTTTGTGGAATCTCTTGTACCAAGCCATACAACTCTGATGTGGAGGCTTGGTAGAAGCGGGTCTTCTTTTCCAAACCGAGGATGCGGATGGCTTCGAGGATACGCAAGGTACCGATACCGTCGGCATTCGCAGTGTATTCAGGGGCCTCGAACGAAACGGCAACATGACTCATGGCGGCGAGGTTGTAGATCTCGTCCGGTTGGACCTGCTGGATGATCCGGATAAGGTTGGTGGAGTCGGTCAGATCGCCGTAGTGCAGTTTGAATTTGGCGTTATCGACATGAGGATCCTGGTAAAGGTGGTCGATACGGTCAGTATTGAACAAGGACGAGCGGCGTTTGACGCCATGCACGATGTAGCCCTTTTTCAGCAATAGCTCGGCCAGGTAGGCGCCGTCTTGGCCTGTGATACCGGTGACCAGTGCAACTTTTTCGTTACTCAATTTCTTCTCCTGATTAAATCTATTGGCGTCCATACACATCTTCGAACCGGACGATGTCGTCTTCACCCAGATATGCACCGCTCTGCACTTCGATCATCACCAACATGAGCAGGCCTGGATTTTCCAGGCGATGTTTGTGGCCGGCCGGGATGTAGGTAGACTCGTTGGTGTTCACGAATAGTTCTTTCTCGCCGTTCACCACGCGCGCCATGCCACTCACGACGATCCAGTGTTCGCTGCGGTGGTGGTGCATTTGCAGGCTGAGACTGGCACCGGGTTTGACTTCGATGCGTTTTATTTTGAAGTGTGGGCCTTCTTCCAGCACCGTGTAGGTACCCCAGGGGCGATGCACGGTGCGATGCAGGCGGTGCGCTTCGTGGTCTTGCGCTTTGAGTCGGGTGTAGAGGTGTTTGACATCTTGGGCACGGCTACGGTCGGCGATTAACACGGCATCCGGGGTGTCGATGATCACCAGATCTTTGACACCCACTGCGCCGACGATGCGCTGGTTGCTCTGGATATAGCAATTATTGACATCATGCAGGACAACTTCACCTTCAATGCGGTTACCTTGGGCATCCGGTGCGGTAAGGTCGCCCAACGCAGTCCATGAGCCGATATCGCTCCAGCCGATGCTGCAGGGCACGATGGCGACGTTCCGGGATTTTTCCATGACGGCGTAGTCAATGGAGTCGTCCGGCACGAGCTTGAATGCTGCGGCATCAAGGTTGAGTTGACTGAAGCCTTTGCCTTCTGCGCTACGCGATTGCGCGATACAGACCCGGGTAGCGGCGAGAATGGCCGGGCAATGTAGTTGCATCTCGCGCAGCATGCTCCCCGCCTGGAAACAAAACATGCCGGAGTTCCACAAATAGCGACCGGATGCGATGTATTCCTGAGCTTTTTCCAGATCAGGTTTTTCGACAAAGCGCTTGACGTCGTTGCCATCCGCTTCGATGTAGCCGTAGCCAGTTTCGGGCATGTCGGGCTGGATGCCGAAGGTAACCAGCTTACCTAGCGCAGCCAATTCCATGGCCTTCACCACAGCTTGGGAGAATGCTGTTTGGTCGGCGATGAGATGGTCAGCCGCCAGCACCAGCAGGCAGGTATTTTCGCCATGGGTGGCGGCAACATGCAGTGCTGCAGCGGCGATGGCCGCCGCAGTGTTGCGGCCAAATGGTTCAAGAATGAAGCGGTTGACCAGGTCCTTGTTGCCGGAAGAGGCAGCCACTTCGCGGTATTCGTCTTCGGTTTTGAAGAACAGTTCGCGGTTAGTCACGGTGAGCGTCTCGGCAACATCCGGCAGCACTGTGCCGCGCAGCCAGGCTTTTTGCAGCAGACTTTGTCCATCGGCCAGGCGAATGAACGGCTTGGGGTGCAACTCGCGGGAAACCGGCCAGAGCCGGGAGCCCGCTCCGCCACAAAGGATGGTTGGGATCAATTTCATGATTTATATACCTTTTGTATTGGCGAGGAATCTACAGGCTCCATTTCGCGTGGACTATGCATCGCTGCCAGGTAAAACGGCAGACCCAATAGCCTGGATAGTGCACCGATGATTTGAAATAACAAGCCAATCAGGGCGCCATTTTGAATCAATAGTAAATGAGATAGCAAAAAATCAAATGCAGCAGTCCCCAAACCAAAGCCACCCGCCACCCCAAATACGCCACCAAATATTGCCAACGGGAAAACGATCAATCCTTTTAGGGGCTCAACAGCATTGCCCACTGCAATCGCTATAAATAACAATGATGTGCACCAGAAAAGATGATTCACGATGGACAGACCTAACGCCGAAATTAATATTTTCGGATTTTCGCGTAGCGCATTAAATGAACCAATCAAGTTCTTCAAGCGCAGGCCCCAAGGGTGAGCCATAAGCCAACGATTAATGTACGAATTGTTATAAATTCTCCGCGCGCCGGCAATGCGAAATGCAATTAATGGCCCGACACTCGCTGCAAACGACATACCGACAACCAGATAACGGGCAGGCAAATCCGCCAATAAACTCCAGCCAATCAGACCAGCTATTGTGGCCAGTAAAAACAAACCCAACAGGCCGATAATCCGATCAAAACCAACGGCCATTACGGCCCGAGTCCTTAAACCTTTACCTACATGCGTAACCACATAACCCGCCTTGATCAAATCTCCCCCATTAGAACTGGGCATGGCAAGATCGAAGAACGAGCCGACCATCGTCCAGCGAAGTGCTTGCCGAAATGGAACGTCAATACCCTGGCTGGACAAAATCAATTTAAAACGATACGAAACAATCCAGAAGGGCGGTAGCGCAAGCACGAATGCCACCAACAACCACGGCCATGTCTCCGATAATGACGCAAGAACAGCAATATCGATACGATTAAAGTACGCGAGCAGCCCGATAATCCCAACAGCAACCGCCAACTTGAACCAAACAGAAGTTGCTGCCCGGCGTAACCAACTATATTGTTTAAGCACGTATTTCCTCAACCTTGACGACGCAATTCAAACCACAGGTAAGAAAGCAGGCGTTTACCAGTTGGCCAAATCTTGAAATGTGTTTCCCCATAGCCGCGTGCCATCTCGGTAGTTGGGAACTCAACACGCGGAATACGCAACTTGTAGGCTCGCACGACCATTTCAATGTCAATTGACAAGCCCACGTCAAGCACCTTCATTTGAGCAAAGGCCGAGCGCTTCCAGCCCTTGAACCCATGCAGCACATCGCGCACCCAGGCCCCTTCGCGACGCCAGACGAGCGCAGCAGCGGCCGCCAATCCGATCACCGCCCATTTGCGAGGGCGAAAAAAATGTACGTCCTCTTCATTGACCGATCCAGGCAATTGTCGACTTGCAATAATCAGCTCGTTACCTTTCTCGAAAAGGGGTCTGAACTTGCGCAAGTCTTCCGTTGGCAAGGTGCCCTTGGCAAAATAGACGACCACGGCATCACCCGTTGCGATGTCATTGGCATGCACGTAGGCGGCATTCAGACCTTTTTTGGGTTGACGATGAACGGGTATTCCCTGGCTTTCAAGATACTCAACCGTTCCGTCGCTACTGCCACCGTCCACAGCGAAAACCTCATCGAATTCATCGAGTGGAAGCTTTGGCACATCGGCTTGACAGCCCTTTAGTTCATTCCATACGATCAGACACAACGAAATCTTCAAGCTATCACCCTGTTATTTAATTTATTTGCCATTTGCAGCGCTTCAGCAACCGCAACATCCGAATTCATATGCTCCCACCGGCCCCAGCGTCCGAGCCCGACGATGCCGTTGCTATGGCCCCAGGCAAGAATCTTGTCGACGGCTTCGGGCTTGCCCAGCGTGTTAATCGGGTAAGCAAACTCATTGTGGAAGCGGGTGCCATCGGTAGGCGATGATCGTGTGGCATTTGTCTCTGTCCAGTAGCCACGACCCTCCTCGGTGAAATTTGAGCGCAACAACAAACGGTGATGGGCGATCGACTCGTCCGGTTCGTATATCCAGTGCGCAGGACTGTCCAGAGTTTCCGGATGATAGTCAACATTGATAGGCGCATTTTTCAAGCTTGAAATGGCTGTGAGAATATCTTGCGGCAGATCGCAATATCCAGCCCACAGGGTCCAGGGTATGGTGGAGATGATTGTTTCTGCCTGCCAGCGGTTATTGACGGTGCGCGTTGCCAGGTCAATGCTCTCGACCGGGCAGTTCGTCACCAGCGAATCACCAAGCGCCTCGCCCATGCGCCGCCACACCTCGCCATAACCGAATTTCTTCGGGTACAAGAATGTGCCGTGAGCCGGTAGCGCGCCCATTGGCTTGCCTTCAAGGCAGCTCAACAATGTTTCACGGAACGAAACATTAGGCAGCTTATACAGCCAATAGGTACCCAGTTCGTCAGGATCCATGGACCAAATCTTGCGATTGTACGGGAGCATGTACTCCTGCGCGATGCGATCGCCCAGCTTCCATTTGATCCACGCGGCAAACGATTCAGGCATTTCTTCGCCACGCACGCAACCTGCCTGGGCGATCGATTCGAGGTAATCTGCCTGCACTTCGGTCGGAAGCTGCCAGAGGTTGGCTTCCAGCGGATGATCTACTTCCATCCCGCGAATTCGAATCTTCGACACACGATCGTACAGATCCCACTCCTCCCGCGGCATGAAACGAAACACGAAGTCCAGCACCTCCTTGCGTTTTACATCCAGGAAGTGCCCCCCACCGATGTCCAAGGGCGCGCCATCAACCGTCTCCGAACGACACAAGCCTCCGCCAATAGCCTGCTTCTCGACAACAAGGATTTCGTCCAGCGAGCAGCCGGCGTCCACCAGGGAATGCGCCAGCGTCAGGCCGCTCGGACCCGCGCCGAGTATTAGATATTTGATTTTTTTCATAGAGTATTGCAGTGGAAATTCGTGATTAAGACAAGCGTCGTCTTTTGCAGTGGTGAATAGGCCTGGATAATTAGTCGCGCTTGCACGTCAATTTGAAGGTTTTTTAATACTCATGACGGAGGATTTTGCGGAAGAATATTTATTCCATATGAATCCATTGCTCCAATGAATGGATTTTAGATCTGAAGTAATTTTTCCTGAAACTTTCCACTCATCAACATAAACAGTACCATCCCGTATCGTTGCAGATCCTTTGAGCCCCGCCTCTGTTGTTATCGTTAGACCCCCTCCATCATTGGCTGCGATGTTTGCCAATCCACTCCCGACCACCCAACTACCAACCAGATCAGAAACGGAATGGATGGACACATAGCTTGGGCCGCGTTTGAAAAATAGTGTAAACCGGCTTCCGTCCGGCTGCTCAATATTCAAGTCCGTAGACACATATTTCGGATCAGCGTTAAGACGAGATACTATTGAGGAATCCAACCTCGAGGAAAACGCGGGCCAGTTTTCACCGCTTTTAAAAACTATTCCGGCAGGATTTGTTTTCTCTATGAATTTTAACGCCTCTTCGAGTGACATTTCCGAATCTGAATAGTATGGCAGAACGATATATTTTAAATGAAAACCACTCATCAAGCCTTCATAATCCAAAAGCCTGAGATGGTAATAACGATTCCCCCCTAAAAAAACAACTGTTTTACTTGCTTGATGTGCATCGAGCTTCTGGGCAATTCCTCGAACTAACTTATCCACCTGCCAATCCCTCTGGTCCGGCGGTGAGTCCGCAGCAAAGCCCATATCCATTTTTAAAGCCGATACAAATTGCCCTGTCGACTTCGCACTTAGCAAATTATTACCATATAAATACCCCGGCAATGCAATCATATATATTAACGCCATCGAAATGGCCCCCAACCTGGTCATTGAATTTCGTGCCGCAGCTACGCCCGCGAATACGAAAATCGGCACCAAACCAGGATATATATAACGAGGATCTTTAATTTCACCAAATGTAGCGAGCAGAAACGGAATGAGAAACCATACGATCATGACAATAAACAGGTTTTTATCTTCGGCCTCCCCTAGCCCATCTGCGGATTTTAGATTTGACCGACTCCACCAAAAATACGGCATTGCAACGGCACAAAGAGCCGCAACAAGGATTACAGGGTTTGCAAAGATGCCCCGCAAATAATTCAATATCGTTCGAGGATCAAAAGCTCCCCCAAACCCATATAACTTTGATAAATTGTGGGACGACAAAAAAGCCGTAAATTCAAGAATGTGTTTTAAATTGTATAAGTAATATGGCCCGGCAATGACAATTGATAGCAGTGCCGCCGGGAGGAACAAGTTAAATGCCGTCCGAACAGACGAGTTTCGAGCATTTCTAAAGATCAAAATACCGAAGGCTGGCAAAAGAAAAACGGCAAAAGTCACCTTCGTCAAAAGGCCTAGGCCAATAAATATGCCAGCAAGCACCGACCACTTAACTTCTTTTGTTTTATGTAGCAGTAATAGTGAATATATTGCAGCACAAACAAAGGAAACCAAAAAGAGTTCGACAAGATAGTTATGCGAGAGCATAACGGTTAACGGATAAAATCCAAATAATAAAAATGCAAAAAATCCCGCCTTGTCGCCGGCGCTTGAATCTGTGACTTTTCGAGTAATTCCCGGCAATGACCAAGCGAGAATAAACCATGCAAAGTTGAGTGAAATTACCGCAACATCCAAACTCGGACCAAATAAATAAAACGCCGGTTGCACAATGACTGTCATCAACGGCACCCTCCCGCGATCGGTATTGAATACCGAAATCAGGAAATCAAAAAAACCATTCTGCATAAAACTCTTATGCAAAATAGTAGCTTGATAAAGATAGAGCCCCTGGTCCCAAGCTGGCGGGCTATTGTCTATGTACGACCAATAAACTGATAAACCAAAAAAAATGATGGCCGAAATAATTGTCGCCAGCTTCCATGCTGACATGGAGTTCAAAAAGCGATCCATCAAAGACTCATAAAGAGTTCGTGACAATTGAATGCTGTTAAATAGATATTTCAATTCTGGATTCCAAACAAAACTCGGAAATTATTTTTTTAATAAAATGCTGATGCCATCAGTACGAGAAAAATTTTCGTTGCAATTTAGTTAACATCTATCAACAGACGATGTCCTTCCCAGTCACTGTGCCCATTCAGAACTTTTCGAAATATCTGCGGCTTAGAAAGCGAAGCAACTTTGTATATCCCGATTGCTACTGAGGAGACACGATCCCATGTTTCTCGTTGTACTGGCCAAACATATATCCGATTAGTAGTAGTTAACCCATTTCTTCCAGGTAGTTCAGTCGCATTTTCATATGCATAATCCCCTTGGCTTATCATTTTTCCATTCTTATCCAAGAGGTGGACAAACACTTGATCCTGCGATTTTGTCCCACTCCAGATAAAAACCAGCCGTGGATCTACCCCATTTTTTGTAAGGCGAATCAATTCTGAACCGTTATCGAATCTGATGGGTGTTATTAAAAGCTCGGTTCGGGTTTCGGTAACGTAACCACTCGATTGAAATCTTTCGACATAAAGATCATTTCTTGGAAAACTCACAGGTTCTTGACCTATAGATTTTGATCCAATCAGCATGAGTTGTGATTTATTCACTAATGTAGGCTGACTCCCAATACCCCAGAATAGTACATTTTCACTATCCCAGTCGATATAAGGACGCGACTCAAGCCTTAACCCCAGGTGCTTTAAGTATTCACTTACTGTCCAATTTTGCTGAAATGGACTATCGCCCCAACGAACAAACGGGTTTGTAATGCCGAATGCTGGATATTTATTAAAGAAATCATCTTGATAAAATCCATTTTGCACAATCGATATAACACGCACTCCATTTTTAGCAGCATCATTTAATGTGGATATGATTTTTTTATCCTGCTCTGCATTTAGAGGAGCAACATTAATTTCATATGCAAGCCAACTTACGCAAACAAGACAAGGGATGATCCATGATGTCGCTCGCATCAGGCCTTGTCCTCCCAGGCTTGACAAATTCCTCCACATCAAGAAAACAACGACTAAGGTCGCTGGAAGTACAACATAGCCATACCGTACTTGTAGTGCAAACGGATGGCCATATAGCTTCGCGCCGGCGAAAGACATGCCAAAATATAAACTCCAGAGGGACAACAACATAATTATCAAGGCAAGAAGTCCCTTAACGCCTATTCCATCACTTGACAAGATCTCCCGTGTTCGACGAAACGTATTCGTAATCCAAAAACCACGTCGATATTCACTAGAATCAACCAATGCCTCGAATGGGATCAGTGGAGCCAGAATAAGTGCTAATAAAAATATACTCACGTAAACAAACTGTTGCGACACTTCACTCCAGGCAAAAGAATAACTCTTTAGCAAAGGGTAGTAGGGCTCGTAACTTACAGCAGTTAATTGAAAGCCTTGCAAGAAAGCCGATTTTACCGATTCAAAAAAATAAGATAAGTTTTTTGTCAGCGCATCGAAATCAGTAAATCTAACGTCAAATCTCGACGTACCGCCAGAATAATTATTAAAGATACTTAAAAGTAGGTAATGAGAAACTAACGTGGCCAACACAATTAGCAAATGTAATCCAGCGTATTTGGCGTCGCGTTTTTGATATATCCTAATAAAAAGATAGGTAATCACAGGTGGCAGAATTGCCTCACCAGAAAGGCAGATAATAAAAACCAAAACCGATGAAGGCCACACTTCCTTTAAATTGATTGAGAAACTCAACCTTTTCTCAATCAAGCAAACATAAGCCAGAAAAAGGAAGAATGGAAATAATATATAAGAAAAATGATGAAAAGTATTGCTAAGCGAAAATGGTGAAAAAGTCCAGATTAGAGCGCATCCGAAAGCCTCGACATTCAAACCAATCGTTGGAGTACTTAACCGGGAAATAAGTCTATATATAAGTAACGCGGACCCAAGATGGGTTATTGCCATTATCATATAAAACGGAAGCGGATTATTACCGAGCAAGTAAAAAATAATGAATTGGAAGCAGCGTGAAAATGAATATGTCCTATATTCGTTTGGTAAATCCAATCCGAGAAAAATCTGTTTAAGCCCAGTTAAAAACTCCGCCCCATCGAATTTTATAACGAAACTTATGTCGTCGAAATTCCATACTGGATGCCTGATACTAAAGTATATGTAAACCACCGCAAAAAGAGCGATGAAAGATGCATTTAAACGTTGTCTAAGCATGTCTGGAAATGGTGATTAATTTTCTAAATTAAAAATCAATTAATTATTGAATTTTAATAATTCATGCTGAATGCATTTTTTACTTCATTAATGCTTGAGAATTTGAATGACTTAACTCGAAATTTTTTCAGTTTCTCGACATCGCGTTCTTCGAGCTTTATTTCTGTTCCATTTTCCCGTAAGGCCCAATTGAAAGAGCAAGGCCAAGCGCCCCCATGCAAGCAAAGAATGGAATGATCGGCAGAACGTAGCGTGCCTGGGTGCCGCTCCAGGAGCTCGCGTCGAGAATGCCAAACAGAGCAACACGGGCCGCAATTGCGGCAATCATCAGCAACAGCATCGCCACGATCACCGAGCGCTGGCGCCGGATCAATGCCGCCGCGACAGCGCCTAGCGCTGCGAGGCAAAACAAATAACCAAACCAGACATACGCATTGCTCAGCCTCGTCAGCCAGCGGTCTGCCCTGTGAGGACGGGCATTCGACTCCATGCCGTCGATGCCAAATCGTGCGGAAGCACTTGCGCCGATAGTCGCCGTCATTCCCGTGGCGAGTGCGGACAAAGGCACACTGCCGCCTTGACCGCCAGGCATTTGCAGCAGCAATTCGGTCGGGGGTGCGATATCTTGCGAGGAAACCGCAAAGCCGTAGGCGCCGGGCACGTCTGGACGGGGCTGTTGGCCGACGCGTTGCCAGGATGACGTCACGCTCTGTGCGCCAAGACCAATTAGGCTGCCTGCAGGGGCGACAATCCAGCCGTTCACGGTGACGCGTGGCGACAGGCGTCGCCGTCCGGTGACCGTTGCGTAGTGGTCGAGCTGGCCCGGTGAAGCATTTTCTGTTGGTGACTCCAGGCCTCCAGCCACCGGTCGCACCACCACCTTCGATACGTTGTAGATCGATGTCGGCAGTTGCGGCATCCATTTGCCCAGGTCGGGGTCGACAAACGACGAGAGCATCCGACGCTTCTTCAAGCGGCCTGCCCTGAACGCCTGCTCCAACTCATCGGCAGCCGCAGCGTATTTGCTTTCGGCCAGTCTCGCATTCGCGTGCCATCCCGACTGGGCTGCCACGCCGCGCAATGCCCAGTAAAACCAGCCATTGCCGATTTCTCCCGGCGCGGCAACATAAGGACTGGCCAGGGCAACCCA
The DNA here is from genome assembly GCF_056400945.1 of Polaromonas sp. P4_H1. Lineage (NCBI taxonomy): Bacteria > Pseudomonadati > Pseudomonadota > Betaproteobacteria > Burkholderiales > Comamonadaceae > Polaromonas > Polaromonas sp. P4_H1. Next base: position 213,727 of record NZ_JBFUKG010000007.1, read on the forward strand.
TTGCTGCCCGGGATTGCCCTCCATGGCCGGCTTCAATTCGAGGAAGGTCGGGCTCTCTCTATAAGCCAAAGAAATCATCTCTTTGGTCACGGTAATTTGCCATGGCGTCGGACCGGCGTCGATGCTGCTCAAAGCAGCAATTGCGCGTTCGTATCCCGGTGCAGCCAGCTCATGACGGGCCCAGATACGCCATTTCAAATAATTGCCGGCAGATAGGAAAACGCCCAGCAAAACCGTCGCCAGCAGCGGTGCCAGCAGCAGAGGCACGACCAAAGTGGATCGGTTGACACCGCGCCACCAGTGCTGACGATCGTAAATGGACCAGCAGGCCAGCAGCAGTAGCGGCACGGCCAGTACGATGCCCTCCTTGCGCGTGTGATAAGCAATGGCAAAGCCGGCGGCATAGACGATCAGGGCGACGCGGCTGCGGTACGCGGCACGGTTGTCGCGAGAATTCCAGAGCTCGATGGCGGCAGCAAGCACTGCCGCGGAGACGACAGTTAGGAAGGTCTCGGCCAGTGCCCGGTCGAAAATGCTGATGACATAAGGGTGAAATGCCAGAAAGGCGAACAGCAGTGCTGCTATCCAGGCCACTCGGGTCAGGCGATACACGGCAAAGGCCAGGTAACTGGTGGCGAGGAGCCAGCACACGTCAATTGCAAGTCTTGCGGGTATGCCGAACAGATCAAGGCAGGCCAGCCAGATCGAATAGACGGGCAAATGTATCAGGGTCATCTCGTTGTACGGACCGCCCCATATCCTGTTGAAAGCGCTATGGATATACCAGTATTCGTCGTGAGGGGAGTTCAGCGCCAGAATGTCCCGGTCGCCTGTCAGATAAAGCCGCGCAACGATAAGCACGGCGAAGAATATCCACCAACCCCGGCGGATCAATATGTTTTTGTTCGTCATGTGGCTTCAATTCAAGGCAGATGGTTTGGATTTTTTAGCAAAGAGACGCTCGCCTTGATGGCGTCACGCTGTTGGGGAATCATGGCTGTCCAACAGCAAGCGGCTCAAGTGAAATCAACGACCAGCACCTCGACCGACCAGGCGGTCCGTTGACCCATGCGTTGACCCATGCGTTGACCCATGAGTACATCCAGCATGCCACGCAACTTCATGCCGACGTTTTGGCGGATATCCACCGACGCCTTGAATCTCGACGTGCCGGTCATTTGCTCAGCACTTTGCGCATGTATTCCGCCGTTTTTACAATCCCCTCCTCCAGGGTGACCAGCGGCACCCATCCCAGTTCCTGGCGGGCCAGGGAGTTATCCAGCACGTTGACCGGCACATCAAAAGGGCGCCCCGGCAGGTAGTGACGAGCCACTTCACGCCCCAGTACGCGCTCGATCATGACGATCATTTCATTGAGCGTTGTCCCGACGCCGGAGCTGATGTTGAAGACCGATTTCGCGCCGTCGTAAGCCACCGCGCGGGCAAATGCTTCGGCGACATCGCTGATATACAGATAGTCGCGGGCAACACTGCCGTCGCCCCAGATTTCAATCGGCTGATTCTGGATCGCCTTGCTCAGGAATACCCCGACGGCACCTTGCGCGGTTTCAACACGCTGACGCTCACCAAAGGGATTGGCAACCCGAAGAATATTGGCCTTGATGCCGTGAAGATGCTGGTACATCAGGAGGTATTTTTCTATAGCCAATTTGGTGATGCCGTACGACACCTGCGGCTCGGTCGGATGCTTCTCGTCCACCGGTAAATAACTGGGTACGCCATAGACCGTACCTCCGGACGAAATGAACACGATCTTGCGCACCTTCTTGGCGACCATGGCGTTGAGCAATTGCAAGGTGGCGACGAGATTGCTCTGTACGTCGTAGATTGGGTCGTCGTTGGAGCTTTTTGGCAGCGTGGTGGAAACCAGGTGCAGCACCACGTCGACACCATCGATCGCATTGTTTACATCGTGGACGCTCATCAGGTCGCCGGTCAGCCATTCGACTTTTTCGCCGTCAGAAAACTGACGATAGGCATCCACCCTTGGACGTTCGAAGATGCGCAGTTCATGGCCATCCTTGAGCAGACGATCCGCGATGGCCGACCCAATAAAGCCGCCGCCACCGAAAATGGTGATCTTCATCGCGTGACACCGTTCACGTTGGTTACCGCGTACCGCAGATCGGCAACCGAGAGACTCAATGAGAACAGCCTTTCAAGTGCGTGAAGCGCACTGCAGTCATACGGCAGTGGTTCTTCAGGATAGTCATCCCATCCGAGATTCAGGTTCATCATTGGCCTTAAAGCTGCGGCGCTGGCCCAAAACATTGTTCCGACCGGAAACGAAAAATATTCCGGAACATGCGGCAACCCAACCCGTTTTGCATAGACGTCGGCGAATGCGCGATTGCCGCCCAAACCGATTACATGAGGATCATCCGGAAACACCATGCCGATTGAAGCGTCCTGCTTCATTCTGGCCAGGATGCGGTCCGCCATCGCTCCGGAGTCGCCACCCAGAAGGTTTTCGAGCAGGAATCTGAACCACGTTTTGCCCATGGCGGCATCCTGCACGTCGGCGCTCTTTTTGGTGTGGAGATGTCCAATGAAATCATAGTTGGCCATGAGGCGGGGACCGAATGCCGTCAGAAAGGGGCCGATATCACGGCCGCGATTGGCGACTACCTGGATGTCGATAACCCGCCCTGGGTAATCCTTCAGTTCGTTGGTCACTTGCTTGCATGCGGCATCACTCGCCACACTGATAAACAGGTCTGGGCAAATCCGGTTGCGCAACAATCTCGTCGTTATTTCGGATAGCAGATCGGGGAAGTAGACGTGCACATGCAAAGCCACGCGCCGATTTTCCGGCAAACTGTCCGACGCAACCTGGGCAGCGGTAATGACGGGATAACTCCACGGCCCCTCAGGACGGCCCGCGCGTAAATACTCCGCAAAGGGGTCCGCATTTTTTGTCGTAACGCCATGCTGCTCCAGGTAAATGCCCGGATGGAAGCCCGGAAAGGGTTTCCGGCGGTCGATGCCGCTGGCCCAGCCTCGCACATAGCCGCGAATTTCCGACTCCAACGGATCGTTTCGTCGATGCATGGGGCAGGAGAAATCGTGCTGATAAATGCCGGAGTCGAGAATGACCCGGATATCTTCTTTTTCCTGTTGGGTGCGGTCGATCGCTTCCTGCGCCAGACGCTCCAGTCGCGCGACATATTCCTCCATGCTGAAATAGGACATTGAGGCTGCGCGACATTGCTCCGCAACCTCGGCGCGTAACGATGTCGAATTCGCCAGAGCAAGAATCTTTTCGGCCATCTCCGCCGTATCGATGTACTCGGCAACGCAACGATCGCGAAGTCCGGCGTCGATCAGGAAATCGGCAATGCCGGTGGTCTTGTTGAAACAAAGCACGGGGACTCCATGCACCATGGCATCGATCGCGACATTCGGCAAAGGATCCAGGCGTGAAGAAAGCAGCAGCAGATCCGCCTCTTCGTAGGCGGCCTCGATGGCGCTGGTCTCGTCGATGAAAAACACATGCTCTTGCAGACCCGCGCGACGAATCTGGTCCGCCAGATACACGGAATATGCGACGTCGTTTTCCGGGTCGTATCCTTTACCAATCCAGACGAAGCGACAACGGTCGCCACCTCCCGCTGAACTCAGCACCCTGGCGGCACATTCGATGAACAGGTCAACGCCTTTTCGTAATTGCACAAATCCGGCACCAAGCACCACTACTGATTTATCGGCGTTTTTTGGCCGGATCAGCCGGCGTATGCGCTCACTTTCGGTTTGAAATTGCTGCTCACTAAATTCAGTGGATGGCAATAAACATTGGCCCTGTGGAAAAATGTAGGCCGACCGCTTCTCAAGATCAGGATATTCGGCGAATGCATTTTCCTTGGTCACATTGGCCGAGAACACGACCTCGCCCGACCATAAAAGGGCTTCTCTGAAGGCATGACGAGGACGCGTGTAGGAAGCAAATTCGTGGATCAGACTGATCGTCGGAACAAATTGTCGGCCCAGTTCCGGCAGCACGACGCGCGATTCAATACTGTTAATCAAGGCGAACTTGAAATTGAAACGCGCGCACAATTGACGGACAAAAAAATCTGCCACGTCTGGCTTTCCCCTCAGATTCAATGCGGTTATCACCGCTGCACCTGATAGCTGGAAGGCTTCAGAGAGCGGACCACCACCCAATAACAACGCTACAACGTTATAGCGCCTGACAAGCCCCTGGACGAGATTGAGACTCAGCACCGGAGCACCTGTTCTGGACGCCTCGTGGCTAACCACAAGAATTGTGTCGCGATCAGTCCTGAATTCAGGACCGCCAAAAACATCAATGGCGGGCCGTGAGAACGCACGGCCTTCGTGACGTCCGAAATTCAAATAATGGGTCGTCGGATCAACACCCGCGCTCTTTACATCCGGATTTAATTGCAGATAAAGAGCGCTATCAAATCCATCAGGAAGGCCCCCCCCTACTGTGGCGGAAATACGCCTCAATGAATAGCCAAGACGTTTCAATAGTTTCAATGACATCAAACTGGAACGGTGCAACCTCACGGCTACCTCTTTCTAACTAATTTTTACCGGGAAGAACAGAAGACAGAAATCCTGAATTAGGCACTGTCGACACAACCTTTTTGGTCTACAAAAGACCATACACCATCGACAATTCAATTTAATGACGCGATCCGGAGAACAGTCGCTTTACAAGAGAGCTGGCCAACGCTTTAGGCGAATCAAGACACAGGCGGAGTCTTGCATTCTCGGAGGCAAGTTCGTCCCTTTCCTTGACTGCGATTAACCATTCGTTATTTACACGCTCAATCTCACTCAGGTTGCTATTTTTCAGGGTATTGAATTCAGCCGTTTCATCCAGGAATACCTGAAGAGCATCAATGGCATATTCTCGCAACTTGGGTACTGCACTGATATTTTGATTCCTGGAAAGATCAGCGGCCTCGATAAGCGCCTGATCCGAATGGAAATTTTCGTAGTATGTTCTCGCCAGCAACGAATGGCGCATTAGCTCTTCCGCCGTCACGCTGTTCAGGATCGCAAGCAGCTCAGCCTCGTTCCGCCATAGCCAAGCCTCCGGATAGGCAAGATCCGCCCCTCCGAGAAAGCGGGAACGGTAATTCTGGTGCATCAGCAACGGGATGCCTGCTGCCATTGCCTCAACGCTGGATTTCCCTCCCCCCAGAGGGAACGACGACATATAAAGATCCACTTTGTATTCGACAAGCGCCCTGGCAATCGAGGGCACCCAGGCGACGTGGATCAAAGAGGCCGGATCGACCCTCGCCACCGCAAGCCCGTGTTGCAGCCTCTTCTCCATCTCTACCGTCAAGCCACCGATATGGATGTGGCGACCACCAGTCGCAGCCAATAGCCTTGGAATCAATTCGACATAGTCGTAAAGATAATGGCTCGCGTCAAATTTTTCTGGTCGACCACTGGTGCAAGTGACGAGACGTCCGTCGGCAAGAAACGGAGGAACCCGCGGCTGCACGGAGCGGCAATTCACCGTTAGTGGCCAATAGCGATTGTTCCTTATTTCTAGTTCATTCTTGCAATGGAAGTAGCCTATGTTGGAGGGGTCGATGTGTATGAAGTCTTCACACGTAACCCCCAAGCTCAAGTGATGGTCTCCGTGATGTATGAACACCACTTTATCTGCGACGTTCGAGTGTGCCGCTGAAACGCCCACACTATCCTGGTTATGCGTTAACAGAACCACGGTGGTCGGCGCCAGACTCCGCAAACGCTCAAGAACCCAGATCAAGCGCTCACCAGAGGAAGGCCCCTTCGCAACCTCTACATTGACCCCGCAAGTCGCCGAAAAATCGGCTATCACGTCGTCATCGACTCTGGCAAAAAGGTCCGTGAGCACAATACTGAACGGGCCATCAAACAACTTCAGCCGGATGATGTCCTTGAGCATCTCGACATGCCCGCCTGCTTTAACGAGCTCAGTGGCGAGGACAACAGTTCCGCTCCGGCCACCCGCTGGAGCGGCACAGACGCCTGTTGTGGTCGCGGCAACTTCTCCGACGTATCGGCATAACTTGTCGATGTCAGTGCTCGCAAACACCTTGGCCACTGATTTTTGGTCGAAGATCACGGACTCAACAAAATGGCGAATCGCATCCAGCGCATAGCCAAACTTCCCGTTTTTCACCAAGGCGCGCACGTGCGCGTCCAGCGCGGCAACTGAAGTTCTTTCGAATTGATGAGTCGTCATTTTTCTAGGAACTTGATCAGGGTCTGACACACCTGATCGACTTGCTCCATGGGGATATGGGGCCCCATCGGTAAGCTCAACAGCTCGTCCGCCATCTGTTCCGCAATCGGAAATGCCCCTTTTGTCCAACCGCAGGACTGGTAAGCCACTTGCATATGCGGCGGAATCGGATAGTGAACCAATGTACCGATGCCAGAGTCAGCCAGGAATTGCTGCAATTGGTCGCGACGAGGGTGTCGGACGACGAAAAGGTGCCAGGCGGGGTTGGCCCAATCAGGGACCGTAGGCAGCGTTATCGGTTCGCTAGACAAGACCTCAATATAACGGCGGGCCACCGATGCACGCCGTTCATTCCATGCATCCAGCACGCGGAGCTTGGCCCGCAGAATCGCAGCCTGAATCGGGTCGAGACGGCTGTTGTAACCGCATACTTCATTGACATACTTGACCCGGGAGCCATAGTTTCCGAGTAGTCGGACGCGGTCGGCAAGTGCCACGTCATTTGTCGTAACGGCCCCGCCATCGCCCATGGCTCCAAGGTTCTTGCCCGGATAAAAGCTCCATGCCACCGCATCGCCGTGGGCACCGATGGGTTGGCCCTTGTAACTCGCGCCATGCGCCTGGGCCGCATCTTCAAGCACACGCAAACCATGGCGGCGCGCAATCGAAACAATCGCGTCCATATCCGCGGGCTGACCATAAAGATGCACCGGCAAGATGACTTTGGTTTGCCGCGTTATAGCCGCTTCTACCTTGTCCGGATCAATGTTGTAGGTCGCCTCAATCGGTTCAACCGGCACAGGTCGCGCGCCACAATTGGTAATGGCCAACCATGTGGCAATATAGGTATTGGAGGGGACGATAACCTCATCGCCCGGACCGACGCCCATCGCCAGCAGTGCCAGGTGCAACGCGTCCAGCCCATTGGCAACGCCCACCGCATGTCCAGCGCCGCAATACGTCGCAAATTCATCCTCAAACGCCTTGACCTCATCACCGAGGATAAACCAACCTGACGATACGACCGTCGCCAGGGCCTTATCTATTTCGTCTTTCAACTCAAGATAGGGTGCTTTGAGATCCAGGAAAGGAACGTTCATCGAACGACCCCTTTAGCCCGAAGAAAGTCATCGTAGTCGCGGTAGTAATCGTTTGCATCGTAAGGTATTGATGCCATAACGAGACAAACTGTTCCGGGATCGAAATTAACCTCCGCAGCCCAAATCATAGGGGGGACATAAAGCCCTTGCCATGGCCGATTAAGGTGAATAATGGACTTATTAACTCCATCATCAATAGCTACGTCGAAGCTCCCAGACAGGCACACCAAAAACTCATGCAATTCCTTATGCGCATGCGCTCCCCGATTTGCGCCCGTGGGCACGTCATAGATATAGAACACCCGTTTGATTTCAAAGGGAATATGCTGCCCACCTTCCACGAAGGTGATGTTGCCTCGTGGATCCGAGACCTTGGGGAGAGTTATAAGTTTGCAATCCGAAATTGACATTTATTTAAAGCACCTTTAGATCGATTTCGTAATATTCGTGCGCTACGCCACCGCCACCAAACTCCGACTTGAACTTATACAGTCCGTCGTTTAACACCAGGCCAACCTGTTCGTTACTGGTTCCGAAGTCGAAATAACGCACGCCGGTTTGTTGCGCCTCTGAAATCGCGGCGTCAAACACGGCATCCAGCGCGGACACATCGTACGCACGTTCACTTGCAGCAATGTACTGCGCATGCCAGACGGATGGCGAATTGAAAAAAACCACGCCCGCCTCAACCCGGCCATCCAATAATGCACATCGAATATTGATTTGACCTGGAAAGCGATCTCTGAGCAAATCAAGCTCAGCCAATGAGTGCACCGGCCTGGCATCGTGCTTGCGAGCCAGGTTCTGTGCAATCACGTCCCATAGCTCCCCTAGCAGCGCCTGATCGCTCGATAAGGTAACCGCCGTGTGTGCCTTCTTCAGCCCCCGTCTTCGACGCTCGCTAAGCGGTTGACGATGGGCTATGTCTATCGTGCAGGAAAGATCGCAGCGTATGCGGCGGGCACTTAAACGAAACAACGCATACAAGTCATCCTGCGCGGGAATTGCCGTATAGATGTGTGGAACAGCCTTGTACTGCAGCCGATGGTAGCCGCACTTTCCGTAATACTCGGACAAAGCGGACAACGCTTCAATCATCCGCATCCCGCTCAGCCGGCCCCGATGAACAACCCCCCCATAAGTGATACCCGGGTGACTGACCACCAGCTTAGGATCAGATGGTGATTCCGCCGCCGGAAAAACACCAACAAGCTTGCCGGATTCCATCATCAGTACCGACACATCCTTGAACCGATCGCCGTGATAGCCGAGAAAGCGACGGGTGTGCAAAAAGGTGCCGTTCACGGCGCCCGTGCAAAACTCATCCCATTCCGTGTCATGGGCCGGGGTGTAAGGCGTCATGACGATACTCACGCAATCAACTCCGCCACGCCGAAACCCTGCTCGCCGAAATTGTTGCCGTTATAAAAACAGTAAGTTTTGTCGCCAACCGAAATAACAGCCGAATACATGATTGCGTCGGAGTCAAATTCACCCGGCGAGACATCCAGCCCCATTTCGCCATCTTTACGAACCCAGTTGATGCCATCCGTTGATTCGGCATAACCAAGCCGATACGCGCCAAAGGAGCGACGGCGAATTGAATAGAAAAGCTGGTAATCATTTGGCCCGCGTTTAATCACCCAGGGGCGGCCAAAACCATGCTCATCTTCGCCCGTGATCGCCATTGAAAGCTTGCCCGTATCGGACCAGTGAATCCCATCCGCGGATTCCTGGTAACGCAAATCGTAAACCGGCATCGGCTTGCCATTGAGCATAGTCCATTCGCTGCCCGCCACATACCATAGTCTGAACACGCCTTCATCAAACATCGCGAAAGGAGCACAACGAAAAAAAAGCTCGGAGTCGGTGCGATCCAATATTGGTGTGCGACTGTGCCGTGTGAAAGTAGCCCCGCTGTCCTTGCTCACGGCAAGTCCGGAGAAAATGCGATAGCGGATATGCGTACAGAGTTCAAAGCCTGCGTAATATAAATAGACGGTGTCCAGATCGACACTCACGACGCTAACAGCTATTACGCCGTTATCATCAAAACCGCCAGCGATTCCGAGATCCAATAGTGGTGCATCTGAAACAGCCAATACTTTTCGCGGATCCGTTGCTGACACATCAACAAAGCTAGGGCGACCCCTGCCATGTTTATCCAGGCAGGTCACAAAGACCCTTATCACATCCTCATTTAAGAGGTAGGGTACCGGTACTGCAGCATGACTATGTGCCCATGGAAACGCTTTGTGCGAACCATAAACAAGACCAAGCTTTCGCCAAATCATTTGGACAATTTTAAGTAATTATCAGATAGCTACGATCTGGTAGAAAACGGGATCGTTTTATTTCGTAGTTTTTCGTACCCAATACCTCCACAACCGCCTGCGTCTCGCCAGGATAATCATGATGACAAAGCTCATCAAATACAAGCACGCTCCCTTTAATTAGTCGAGGTTTTATCGCCTCAAGACATTTAAGCGTGGGCTCATAAAGGGCCATATCAAAATACGCCATTGCAACCAAAACCTCAGGATTTGACTTAATATACTCCGGACATGTAATTGTTGCATCACCTTTGATAATGGCATGTTTTTTCACGTGAGCCATCATATTTTCTTTCTCGTGATAATCGAGCAATTCCGTCAGATATTTTTCATATCCGTCACAGACTGTATAGACGCCTTCAGTGATTATGTCGGAACGAACATCGGACTGCCCTATGCCAACGTAGCCCGAGAAAGTATCAAAGGCGACTATGCGTCGCTGATAGTTGTAAGGCTCATAAACCGCTCGCAGATTTTCAAATGCCACCGTACTAGCACCCATCCATACACCAAACTCACATATGATCCCTGGAAGATCAACGATCTTTTGATACATCTCATTGAGAAACAATAGTTTTGCCAATGAACCACTTCGCATATACATGGAAAGATTTACTAGAAGATCCTCATCACTCATCGGCCGGTCACGAAAAAGCCGATAAAGCTGTTTACGTGCTTCCAAGGCCTCATTCGAAGATCGATTCTGGGAGGTAATTGCTTTGCTCATAATGTTCTCGTAATACAAATAAGTTAGTTAAGAAACTTTAAAAAAACGACGTGCGCCAACCTTTGCCGCTTCAGGTTGTTCACCCTTGAAAAGTAAATTTGGCTCTGTATTCTTCACAATCGTCACACTAGGGCCAATCCAGTTATCCTCACCGAGGATGACGTTATTACCTAATGTGGCGTTCACACCCATAAATGTGCTATTGCCTATGTCGCAAAACCCGGAGATCACTACATGGGAAGCAATGAAGCAATTGTCTTGAATTACAGAGTGATGCCCGATATGGTTGCCACTCCATAGCACTACGTTCTCACCAATCCTCACAAACGGCTGAACGGTGTTGTCTTCGAAAATAAAGCAATGTTCGCCGAGTTGAACGTTATGCCAGACAAATGCCCGACTGCTGATGTAACTGGCCGGCCGGTATCCCTTGGCCTTTGTTTCCTTGTAAAGGCGGGTTCGCAAACGATTGAGCTGGGTATAAACCAATGCGGCATAAAACTCCACCTCGCCTGGATTGAAATGCTCCTCAATATGCTCCAACGCCACGATTGGCAAACCAAATAGTTCACTCTTTATAAGATAGGCAGATTCAACTGCGAACCCCACAACTTCATATGCTGAGTCATGGGTAAAGCATTCGTAGGCAACCTCGGCGAAGGCACTATCGCCGATGATCACTAATTTTTTTGTTTTTGCCATGGCTCTTGTTCTTATGGACGCGTGATCAGAATGTCTTCCCGCCGATTTGCCATCGGCAGAGTGGAACCCTGCGGGAGTACATAAGCATCGAAACCCTGGGCGCGCGCTCGCTGAAGCAGTGACATCACCACGGCATCGTCAATCTGATCGTGCTCAATGGTATTGAATGCAACATCGGGCAATTCCGTTGTTTTCATGAATTCCTGGTGGAAGCGCACGCCGTTCTCGCTGGCAAAAAATCGCTTGCGTTTGGAAATGTTGGGGATATCGCCGATCAACATTTGGCCGCCCGGTGCCAGCAACGAAAGCGAAGTATCGAGGAATCTAAAAAATGCAGTGTCGACCAGCACATAGTGCAACACGCTGTAGCAGAGAATCACATCCACGGTTCCCCGGAGCCGTGAAATCAGGTCCGGGCAATTTGGATAAAGCGCTGCAACCTTTTCGATAAACGGCTCATCGGGCAATTGGCTCAGCATTTCCTTGCTATCGACCATCGCAAGTTGGTGGCCGTGCTTTCGACATAAATCAATCAGCATCATGGGCAGATCACTACATCCCGGACCAATATCCAGAACGTGCCCCTTGTTGCCTTCGAGATTGGTCAGCTTCTTGACGATATCTGAAAAAATTCCAGCTTCGAAACCTTGCCGGTATGCATCCGGAAATCCAATCCGCTCATATTTGGATAATGATTGATCCGTAGCGAGTCGACGAAAATCCTCGAAACCTATGTTTGAAAATTGCTTGTTAGAAGCCATGAGCAGAGTTCCTGAGTAAGGCTGTCTGTTTTGAAATCTTATCGCCTGGTAAATGGTTAATTTCTGGAAATCAAGTCAAACACGAATTTTTGTCTATATGACGCTTGGTGGTTGTTGACGATAAAGAATTATTTATCCAAGGTGCCTTTTGCACTGTTTATCGACACGGGCCGCACAGAGTGATCGCGGCTCCTATTACTATCCAATCGTTATTATGTTGCGCCAATCTTGCGTACCCTGATATCCACATCTTGCCAGACCATTGCGGGAAAGATGTTTTCGACTTGACTGCCAAATGTGCTGCGAAATATCACAGCATTTTCGACCACATCCAAAAACTGGTGCAGCATATTCTGCTGGACGATGTTTTCAAGCCCCACGCTCAATGTATATGGACCTTGCGCCAAACTATTTTTGCCGATAATTTCAACATTATAGATTTCGCCGGTCAAAAAAGACGGCATGTTCATATTGGGGAAATTCGAGTTCATGGCGCCGACAACCTGATTGCCTTTAAGGTCGCGGAAGGAGTAACCGATTGCAGGCCGCGCTACGTCGGCGTTGGCTTTGATCGTCATTCTGATAGTGAACTGCTCGTGCAAATCAATGACTTCTGCATGATTGCCGCGACTGTCCAGCATGACAACGTCCAGTATCGAAGCCCGTCCATCGCCGTAACGCTTGTGCCCCTCAGACAAGGAATGGCCATTAGTGTCAGGGTCAGCCACTACCTCGGGCAGTTCGTCGGTGACCTCGTCTGCATCTGGCACAGGAGCGGGAGCGGCCCCTGTCGTTTTGTTGATTTCAAGATGCAGTTGCCGGACATATGACTCCACGATCTCCTTCGGGGAGCCGAAATCCATCGCCTGTCCTTGATTCAACCAAAGGACTTTTTGACAAATATTCCTGACGCTGCTCAGATCATGGCTGACGAACAAAATGGTTGTCCCGGCATCCGTCAAATCCTTCAACCGTGCCATGCATTTGGCCTGAAACGCCAGGTCGCCGACTGCCAACGCCTCGTCGATGATGAGAACGCTTGGGTCCATATTCGCGGCAATGGCAAATGCCACACGCACATACATGCCCGATGAGTACATTTTCACCGGTTGATCGATGAATAAGCCTATATCGGCAAAGGCAACGATGTCGTCGTAACGCGCCTCTATTTCACTTTGGCTGAGCCCTAAAAGAGCGCCATTTGTAAATATATTCTCGCGCCCGCTAAACTCCGGATTAAACCCGGCACCCAGCTCCAGCAATGCAGCTACACGGCCATTGACGTGTATGTTTCCGGCGGTGGGGTTGAGCGTGCCGCAGATCATTTGCAGCAAGGTAGATTTGCCGCTGCCATTGCGCCCGATGATGCCGACGGTTTCGCCTTTTTTTACTTCAAAGGAAACGTCTTTGAGGGCCCAGAACTCACGGAAATACTGCTTGGGTTCTTTGCCAGCAAGCCGCCGCATCCGTGGCAGGACAAACTGCTTAAGCCTGTCGCGCGGGGTGCCGTAGATTTCGTAGCACTTGCTGAGATTGCTTATACGGATGGCTATGTTGTCCATTGTGGCCCCCATCCCTGCCCCCTCTCCCAGAGGTAAAGGTAAAGGTAGAGGGGAATAATTGTTTCTATCAGAGAACATCGGCAAACCCCTTTCGGGTTTTCTGGAACCAGGCGTAGCCTGCCCAAGCCACGAAGGTCGCCGCCAAGGTGTAAACACCCAGGCCAAGCCAGTTCGGCAAATGCCCCCAAACCAGCACTTCACGCGCTTGTTCGATGATGAAAGTCAGCGGGTTAGCCATGATGAACGGGCGGAACCTTTCAGGCACCGCGGTTACCGGGTAAAAAACGGGGGAAAGAAACATCAACACGGTGGTAAGGATGCCGATGGTTTGCCCGACATCGCGCAGAAACACACCCAGGGAGGCCAGCATCCAGGCAAGCCCCGTGGTGAGGATGACCAGCGGAAACACTACCAGGGGCGTGAAAATCGCCGTCCAGTGCAGGTAGCCGTTAAAGACTGCAAAGGCGGCCAGCAGCACGCCAAGGCTGATGAGGGTGTGGAAGAGCGCGGCACCCATGGCGATTACCGGCAGTATTTCAATGGGAAACACCACTTTTTTGACGTAGTTGACGTTAGAAAGAATCAACCCGGGTGCGCGGTTGAGTACCTCGCTGAACAGGCTGAGCACGATCATGCCGACAAAAAGAACCACGGCGAATTGTGTTTTGCTCTCGTCGCCACCAACCCCACCCCAGCGGGATTTGAAAATCTCCGAAAAGACAAAGGTGTACACCACCAGCATGAACACAGGGTTGAAGAACGACCACGCCAGCCCCATGGCCGAGCCTTTGTAGCGGCCCACCACTTCGCGCTTGGTCATTTGCACGACAAGCTGGCGGTTGCGCCAGAGGCTTTTGGCCAGTGCCACCAGAGAGGTGGGTTGGGTGGCGTGGGGGTTGACTCCCTGGCTGGCGGAAAGTGGGGACCGGTTAGCAGGAAGTGGCGAGGGAGGAGTCATGTGAAGTGCTCCGCTTGCGCTAACAGCTTCGCCTGCTGGTCTTTCGCGGACAAGGTGGGCTCGCCCTGGATGGGCCATTGGATGCCGATGGCGGGGTCGTTCCAGGCGATGCTTCGCTCAAACTGGGGGGCGTAGTAGTCGGTGGTTTTGTACAGAAACTCGGCGGTGTCCGAAAGCACCACGAAGCCATGGGCAAAGCCTTCGGGCACCCAAAGTTGTTTTTTGTTGTCGGCTGAAAGAATGTCGCCTGTCCATTGGCCAAAGGTGGGGGAAGATTTTCGGATATCGACTGCGACATCGAAGACCTCGCCTTGCACCACGCGCACCAGCTTGCCCTGGGGTTGCTGGATTTGGTAATGCAAGCCGCGCAGCACGTTTTTGGCGGAACGGGAATGATTGTCCTGGACAAAGCTGATTGGCCTGCCAATGGCGGCTTCAAACTTCTCCAGATTGAAGCTCTCGAAAAAGAAACCTCGCTCATCTCCAAAAACTTTGGGCTCAATGATGAGTACATCTGGGATCGTGGTGGCCGTAACTTTCATTTCTGGATCTCTTCCTTCAACAAGCGCAGCATGTACTGGCCGTAACCATTTTTGGCCAATGGCTGAGCCAGCTTTTCAAACTGTTCGGTGCTGATGAAGCCATTGCGCCAGGCAATCTCTTCGGGGCAGGCGATCTTCAAACCCTGGCGGTGCTCCAGCGTGGCGATGAACTGGCTGGCTTCGAGCAGGCTGTCGTGCGTGCCGGTATCCAGCCAGGCGTAGCCGCGCTGCATGATCTGCACATTGAGTTGCCCTTGCTCCAGGTAGGCCTGGTTAACGGCGGTGATCTCCAGCTCGCCGCGGGCACTGGGCTTGACGGCCTTGGCGATGTCGACCACCTGGTTGTCGTAAAAATAGAGGCCGGTGACGGCGTAGCTGCTCTTGGGGTGGGTGGGTTTTTCTTCAATGCTGCTGGCCTTGCCTTGGGCGTCAAACGCCACCACGCCGTAGCGCTCAGGGTCGGTCACATGGTAGGCAAATACGGTGGCACCGCTGGCCTGCGCATCGGCACCGGCCAGCAGGTGGGCAATATCGTGGCCATGAAAGATGTTGTCGCCCAGCACCAGGGCACTTGGGGCGTTGCCCACAAACTGCTCGCCAATGATGAAAGCCTGCGCCAGGCCATCGGGGCTGGGCTGCACGGCATATTGCAGGTTCAGGCCCCACTGGCTGCCATCGCCCAGCAGTTGCTGAAAACGTGGCGTGTCTTGGGGGGTGCTGATGACGAGGATGTCGCGCATGCCCGCAAGCATGAGGGTGCTCAGCGGGTAGTAAATCATGGGCTTGTCATACACCGGCAGCAGCTGTTTGCTGAGGGCCAAGGTGGCCGGGTGCAGGCGGGTGCCGGAGCCGCCGGCGAGGATGATGCCTTTGCGTTGAGTCATATTTGCTGTGCGTCCCTGATTCAATGTTGTCGATGTAATGCTGCGCATTCAGTGTTGCGTTGGGGCATGCGCCAAGCCCAATTCAGTTGCAACGATGTTCAGCCTCTTGTCTCTCGTCCAGAGCATGGCGCCACCCATTCGGGCAGAGGCGAGCAGATGCGCGTCTATGTAACCGATGCCCCGCCCCATCAATTGGTGCTGGTCGATAAAAAATAGCACTTCCTTGTCAGTGCTCAGGGTCATAGAGGGGAGCGCCTGCAGCAGACCCAGCATCTCGCCGCGCGCCTTTAAATTGCCGCAAGCCAACTCACCCAACACAAATGAATGCATCCAGACTTGCCCGGCCTCGAGGGCAGCAGCCAACGCTGCGTCGCCCTGCCTGAAATGGTCAACCCAAACCGACGTGTCTACCAGCATCATGCGCAGATCATGCAGAGGCATCCTGCCGGCGAGGAATGGGCTGCAACTGGGCTTGCGTGCCGCCAAGCCTGGCGAGGCGGCGAGCGCTCTCGCGCTGCACCAGCGCCAGCAACGCTTCACGCAATAACTGGGTGCGCTCGGTCAAGCCGCTCATGAGTTGGGCTTGGGCCAGCAACTCATCGTCAAGATTGATGGTGGTGCGCATGATAAACCCCTTCAGGCATCAATTATAGCATCAAATGATGACGCAAAATAAGCTCACCGAGGCAAGACCTCGTTCAACATGCGATCCACGCCCTGCGGCCAGGGCGGCAGGGTCAGGCCGAAGGTGGTTTGCAGCTTGGTGGTGTCTAGCCGGGAGTTCGCGGGCCGTTTGGCGGGTGTGGGAAACGCGCTGGTGGGAACGGGGTCTACTGCTTTGGCTATTATTTTTAGGGCTGACTTCCCTTGTTCCTGGCTCCGTTCTGCCTGGGCCAGGACGTGTTTTGCATAGCCATGCCAGCTGGTTTCGCCGCCGGCCACCAGGTGATAAAGGCCGGCATCGGCGGGGCGCTGCAGCACCTGGCGAATGGCGTGGGCTGTTACGTCGGCCAGCAACTCGGCGCCGGTGGGGGTGCCAAACTGGTCGTTGATCACGGTGAGGCGTTCGCGCTCCTGCGCCAGGCGCAGCATGGTTTTGGCGAAGTTGCCGCCGCGCGCGGCATAGACCCAGCTGGTGCGAAAGATCAGGTGGCGCGGGCCGGCCGCCTGGATGAGCTGCTCGCCTTCAAGCTTGGACTGGCCATAGACGCTCAGCGGCGCCGGGACGTCGGCCTCGGTCCAGGGGCGGGTGCCGCTGCCGTCAAATACGTAGTCGGTGCTGTAATGAACCAGCAGGGCGCCGAGCCTGGCCGCCTCCTGCGCCAGCACGCCGGGCGCCAGCGCATTGAGCGTGCGTGCGAGTGCAGGCTCACTTTCGGCCTTGTCTACGGCAGTGTGAGCGGCGGCATTGACGATGACGTCGGGCCGTAGCTGTTGCACCGTGGCGGCCAGGCCCTGCAGGTTGCTGAGGTCGCCGCACAGGTCTGTGCTTTGGCGGTCGAGCGCCGTCAGTTCACCCAAAGGAGCCAGGCTGCGTTGCAGTTCCCAGCCGACCTGGCCGTTTTTGCCGAAGAGCAGGATTTTCAAGCCACAGCCTTTTGGGTTTGCCCGTACTCGTACTGTTTCGCCGTCCATTCGCGATAGGCCCCGCTTTGCACATGGGCCACCCACTCGGGGTTGGCCAGGTACCACTGCACGGTTTTGCGGATACCGGTCTCAAAGGTTTCAGCCGGCTTCCAGCCCAGTTCGCGCTGGATTTTGCTGGCGTCTATGGCGTAGCGGCGGTCGTGGCCGGGGCGGTCTTTGACGTAGCTGATTTGCTCGCGGTAGTTTTTGTCGTCGGCGCGGGGTCGCAATTCGTCAAGCAGCGCACACACGATGTTGACGATCTCGATGTTGGGCTTTTCGTTCCAGCCGCCCACGTTGTAGACCTCGCCGATTTGGCCAGCCTCCAGCACACGGCGGATGGCGCTACAGTGGTCTTTCACGTAGAGCCAGTCGCGCACCTGCATGCCGTCGCCGTATACCGGCAGGGGCTTGCCGGCCAGGGCATTGACGATCATCAGGGGAATGAGCTTTTCGGGGAAATGGTAGGGGCCGTAGTTGTTGCTGCAGTTGGTGGTGAGCACCGGCAGGCCATAGGTATGGTGGTAAGCGCGCACCAGGTGGTCGCTGGCTGCCTTGCTGGCCGAATACGGGCTGTTGGGCTCGTAGCGGTGCGTTTCCGTGAAGGCGGCGTCTGCTGGCGCGAGCGAGCCATAGACCTCGTCGGTTGAGACATGCAAAAAGCGGAAGTCCTCCTTGGCATCACCTTGCAAGCCGCCCCAATATGCCCTGACGGCTTCCAGCAGGCGGAACGTGCCGACGATATTGGTCTGGATGAAGTCTTCGGGTCCGTGAATGGAACGGTCTACATGCGACTCGGCCGCAAAGTTGATGATGGCCCGGGGCTGGTGGGTGGCCAGCAGGCGGGCAGCCAACGCGGAGTCGCCGATGTCGCCCTTGACAAAGACGTGGCGCGCGTCAGCCTGCAAGGAGGAGAGGTTTTCAAGGTTGCCCGCGTAGGTCAGGTTGTCGATGTTGACCACAGGCTCATCGGTTTGTGCGAACCAGTCAAGAACAAAATTGGCACCAATAAAGCCGGCGCCTCCGGTAACGAAAATCATGCGAGCCTTTAATGGGAATCGATTTGAAGACGTGCGGGGCACTCACCCCGCTAGGCTTAAATTATCCCATTACATTCATTGGCTTCATTTGTAAATCCGGTCTTACACTTTGGCTTTTAATTGTAAATAATCACAATTTCCCACTAACACACACCGTTACTGAAAGTGTTTGACATTGAGTCAGATTTAAGAGGCCAACCATGCAGCGCGAAAACACTTCAGCGCCTGCCATGATGAATGGTTACGTGGGAGGGCGTCGTTGCCCAGCCGGGGTCCTGAAACCGGCCATCAGTCAGGGGGATATCGCAGCTGACCACCAGCGACCGAGCACGGTCCGCTCGTCAGCTACCGGCCACAAACACCCCAGATCAGAAATGAATCCCCCTCATCATCTCCTGCATGGCCACTGCCTCGGCCGACAGCTGCGGCTTGGCGCTCTTTTCACCCTTCCCGCCCTTCTCTCCCTTGGCGGCCGATGAGTCAGGGAACATGCGGAAGCTGGTGTTCATGGCAATCTGGGCGATGCGCGGCACCAGCGCGTGCATGACCTGGCCGGTAATGCCCAGGCGGGTGGCAATGCGCACCGGCTTGAAGATGCAGGCCTGCGCGATCATGTCGGCGGCCTCTTCGGGCGAGAGGGTGGGCACGTTGTTGTAGAGGTTGGTGGGCGCAATCATGGGCGTGCGCACCAGCGGCATGTTGATGGTGGTAAAGCCGATGCCCAGGTCGGAGAACTCGCTGGAGGCGCAGCGCGTCCAGGCGTCCAGCGCGGCTTTGGAGGCCACGTAGGCCGAAAAGCGCGGCGCATTGGTCAGCACGCCGATGGAGCTGATGTTGACCACATGGCCCTTGCGTTTGGCCGCCATGCCGGGCAGCAGGCCCATGGTCACGCGCAGGCAGCCAAAGTAATTGAGCTGCATGGTGCGTTCGAAATCATGGAAACGGTCGTAACTGGCCTCAATGGCGCGGCGAATCGAGCGCCCGGCGTTGTTGATCAGGAAGTCGACGCCGCCGTGGTTGGCGATCAATTCCTTGAGGAAGCGGTCGCAGTCTGCCATGTCGGCAATATCGGCCGGGTAAGCGACAAAGCTGTAGCCTTTGGCTTTCGCCTCTTTACAGGCAGCATCCAGCTTGTCCTGGTCGCGGCCGCAGATGACGGTGATGGCGCCAGCCTCGGCAAATTTGTGCGCTGCCGCCAGGCCAATGCCTGAAGAGCCGCCGGTAATCAGCACCACCTTGCCGCCGACCGTGCCCTTGAGCGTGCGGTCAATATGCAGATCGGGGTCGAGGTGGCGCTCCCAGTAATCCCACAAGCGCCACGCATAGTCCTTGAGGTTGGGGCATTCAATGCCGGACCCCTTGAGCACAGCCATGGTGCCCCGGCAGTCAAACCGGGTCGGGTAATTCACGAAGGTCAGCATGTCTTCGGGCAGGCCAAGGTCGGCCATGATGGCGGCGCGCACGCGGCGCACCGGTGCCAGCGCCATCAGGCTTTTCTTGACGCCGCGCGGGATGAAGCCCAGCAGGGCGGCATTGACGAACAGGTTCATCTTCGGTGCGTGGGCGGCCCGGCTGAAGATGTCGAGCACATCGCCGACGCGGTAACCCACCGGATCCACCAGGTGGAAGCATTTTTTGGCAATGTCACCCTTGTCTTTGGGAAGGTGGCTGATATGGTCCAGCGCGTCGACCACGAAGTCGACCGGAACAATGTTGACGCGCCCGCCCTCCAGCCCCACGGCGGGCATCCAGGGCGGCAGCAGTTGCCGCATGCGCTGGATCAGCTTGAAGAAATAGTAAGGGCCGTCAATCTTGTCCATTTCCCCGGTGGTGCTGTCGCCCACCACCATGGCCGGCCGAAACACCGTCCAGGGCACCTTGCACTCCTTGCGCACGATTTTTTCGCTCTCGTGCTTGGTCATGAAATACGGGTGCTCGTAGTTTTCAGCCTCCTCAAACATGTCCTCGCGGAACACGCCTTCATACAGGCCTGCCGCCGCGATGGAGCTCACATGATGAAAGTGGCCCGCCTCGATGGCCTTGGCAAATTCGACGGTGTTGCGTGTGCCGTCAATGTTGACGGCGGTCTGGCTTTCTTCGTCGGCATCCAGGTCGTACACCGCCGCCAGGTGATAAAAATGACTCACCTGTCCCTTGAGTTGTTTGATGTCTTCGCTGCTGACTCCGAGCTTTTTGCTGGTCAGGTCGCCATGCACGGCGACCGCCCGGCTGGCACTCACGCCCCAGTACTCCCTGAGTGCTGCCAATTTGCCAGCACTTTCCTGGCGGATCAGGAAATGAACCGTGCTGCCCTTTCGCTCCAGGAGTTTTTTAACCAGGCGTTTACCAATGAAGCCGGTGGCTCCCGTGACGAAATAATGCATTGCGATTGTCCTTGTGTCTTGTGCCGACGCGTGCTGAACCGGCGGTCAGAATGCCGATTCTTGCCCAAGCCATGGTAGCCGCCATTCAGCAAAAACCCGCGTCCCGGTGGGGGGCTTTGAGCTTTTTTGGTTTTCTAGAACCCGGCATCTAAACACCGGCACCTGAAGGCCTTATATTTGCTGCGTGCGCAGTACACCCACCGCGCAGCACCTCCTATCCACCATCAGCATGGAGACAATCATGGTCAAGAAACTGCAAAAAATGAGTGCCGACAAAAAAGCGGCTCCACCATTGGCCAGCGCCGTCAAGGAGTCCGCCCAGCAAATCTGGCTGGCCGGGCTGGGGGCTTTCTCCAAGGCCCAGGAAGAAGGCGGCAAAGTGTTTGAGACCCTGGTCAAGGAAGGCCTGACCATCCAGCGCAAAACGCAGGCGGCTGCTGAAGAAAAGATTTCTGAAGCGACCAGCAAAATGACCAACATGGCCACCGACATCCAGTCCAAGGCCGGCCATCAGTGGGACAAGCTGGAGAATATCTTTGAAGAGCGCGTGGCCAAAGCCCTGAACAAGCTCGGCGTGCCGTCTGCGAAGGACGTGGACGCCCTGGCTGCGCGCATTGACGAGCTCAACAAGAACATGCAGAAAATGTACGGCAAGGCACCTGCTGCCAGGACAGCTGAAAAACCTGCGGCCAAAAAGCCGGCCAGCACAGCAGCCAAGCCCGCGGCAGCCAAGCGCCCCGCCGCACGCAAATCCGCTTGAGCCTCCGGTGCATCCGGTGCATCCGGTGCATTCGGCGCTTTGAAAAGGGGACGCGCGTCCCTTTTTTTACGCCTTTCCGGCGAACAGTTAACTGAAGGGTATGGGGTTAAGCCATGCACGGCTACATGGCTGTATGATCGCCCGCCCATCGGCAGGCTTTGCCGCTGGACTTCCCCAGTTCCGCGCCGGGGGGGCTCTGGGTTAGAGTACACAAAAATACGAGGTAGACAATTTATGGCGAAAAAAGCGCCGCGCCGTACTGCAGAGCGGATTCTGGAGGTCACGCTGGACCTGTTCAATCGCTTTGGCGAGCCCAATGTCTCGACCACGCTGATTTCTGCCGAACTCAGCATCAGCCCCGGCAATCTCTACTATCACTACCCCGCCAAAGACGAGCTGATCAACTCCCTGTTTGACCGCTACGAGCGCTCGTTGACCGAGCTCCTGAATGCCAGCGACGGCGTGCGCAATGTTGAAGACGCCTGGTTTTTCATGCACACGCTGTTTGAATTGATCTGGCAATACCGCTTTTTGTACCGTGACCTCAACGACCTGCTGAGCAAGAACCGCCGGCTGGAAACCCACTTTCAATGGGTGCTCAAAAACAAGACCCGCGCCGTCAAGGCACTGCTCGACGGCATGAGCCGCGCCGGCGCCGTGACGATTGATTCGCGCGAGGTGGAAGCCACGGCCACCAGCATGGTGGTGGTGCTGACCTACTGGCTCAGCTTCGAGTACGTGCGCGACCCGCGCAACGCCCTGGAGCCGGGCAACGCGCAGGCCGCGCTGCTGCGCGGTGCGCACCACGTGCTGAACCTGCTGATTCCTTACCTCGAACAGGGCCAGCGCGCCCACCTGCAGGCCCTGATAAGCGCCTACAACACCCCGGCGTGAACCCTGCCAACCACTGCCCGCCCCCAACTTCCCACTTCCACTTCCCAATTTCGCTTTCCTCACCCATAACACCAACAACGTTAATCAAGGAGATAACACCAATGGCCAAATGGACCGCTTTTCCACACGCTGGCGACTACACGTTGAATGCCGCCAGCCTGAAAAAGAACTGGGCCCGCCTGCACCAGGGAGACTGCGAGCCCCTGCCCCAAGAGGCGGACGTGCTGGAGGCCTGGGTACTTTTTCACAATGGCGAGTTTCTAAAGGCAGCCGAGGCCGGCGTCAAGGCTGGTGGCCACGGCCTCACGGTCGCCAACAAGGCCACCAGCATTTATGCCAACTACCTCGAAACCAAAGAAAAAACCAAGCTCGAGCTGTTCATGGAAGTCGCCGCGCGCGCCGAGGCGCAGCAGGCGGCCGCCCCCAAAAATCCCAATGCCTGGTACTGGCAGGCCTATGCCCTCGGGCGCTACAGCCAGGGCATCAGCGTGGCCAAGGCGCTGGCGCAGGGCCTGGGCAGCAAGGTCAAATATGCACTGGAGCAAGCCATCAAGCTGCAACCCAAGCATGCAGACGCTCACATCGCGCTGGCGGCTTTTCATGCCGAAGTGATCGACAAGGTGGGCTCGCTGATAGGCGGCATGACCTACGGCGCCAAAAAGGACATTGGCCTGGTGCTGTACAAGGACGCGCTGAAACTGAACCCCGGCTCCGCGATTGCCATGGTCGAATATGCCAACGGCCTGGTCATGCTCGAAGGCGACAAGAGAATGGCGGAGGCGACGAAGCTGTATGAGCAGGCGGCGGCCAGCAAGCCGATGGATGCCTGCGAACGGCTGGATGTCGAGATGGCGAAGGCTGAACTGGAAGATTGAGTTTTCTGCTCTCAACCAGGCCCGTGTGCGCAAGGTGCGCAGGTCTTCTAATTTGCTGTGTTCTTAATAGCAAATTGCATCCCTCATTATTGAGACCCAGCGTCAAAGTCATCACTGTTGCAGCTCAAAACGCCGGTTGATGTATTTTTTTGCGCCTCCGTCTTGATGCCGCTGGTAAGGTCAAGCTGCGCTGTTTACGGGCATGCCGGGTCTCGCCCCGGCGGGCGACTTACTTTTCTTTGCTTCGCCAAAGAAACCTAAGGAAAAGAAAGGCGACCCGCAGTCTGGGTCCCTTCGCTGCGCTACGGGCAACCTGCGCTGCGCCAGAAAAGCGGGGGTCCGCGCAAACTCGCCTGCGGCTCAAACAGCGCGCGGCCCTGATCCCGCTTTTCTGGCGCAGCACAGGCCCAGCCAGGACGGGTTTGGGGGGAAAGTCAAAAGACAAAAAAACTACACCGATGCCTCACTCCCTCCCCCGCTGGGGGAGGGTTGGGGTGGGGGCTGACCCCGAACCCGCATCCGTACCTGCACCCCCCTTTTGTCTGCGCCGAGGAGCACAGGGCCAGGCGGATCAGGGATCGCGATTGTCTGAGCGCAGCGAGTTCGAGCGAGACCCCGCCTGGACCGAGATTGGTATGGACGCCTTCCTCTTTGATTTCGGCGCCGCAATCGAACCGGGGGTGGGACCTCGCATCGAACGGCATCGAGTGCCAAAGTGGAGTTCTTACCAACCACTTCAGACGGAGGTCCCGCCATGAATGCTACAACTTACGGTGTCGACATCGCAAAGAATGTGTTCCAGGTGCACTGGATCGAGCCGGAGACCGGAGAGATCAGGCGCAGGAAACTCACGC
>NZ_JBFUKG010000008.1:0-231500 GCF_056400945.1 Polaromonas sp. P4_H1
CGCGTTCCGCGTTCAGGGCAGATCCCCGGGCCGATGGTTGCTTCGATGCTTTCTTCTGCCATCATCACTTCATGCGCATCAACATGAACACCATCCTCGATTCCAACTAACCGGGCAAAGTGTTTCCTATGTCTCCGAACACCTGTTTCCCATGTCTCCTGTCCATACACTTCGCCAAAGAAACCTAAGGAAAAGAAAGGCGACCCGCAGTCTGGGTCCCTGCGCTTCGCTACGGGCAACCTGCGCTGCTCGACTCCGGCGGGGGTCCGCAGAACTCGCCTTCGGCTCAAACAACTGCGGCCCTGATCCCGCCTCCATCTGCGCTGCTCGGCCCAGCCACACGGGTGGGGAGCAGACAGCAATACCGAATACACAAAGAAAATACCAAGACCAACAAGGACACGCCATGGCGTGTCCTTGTGGCGTTCGGATTCCAGTATTTGGTATTGGGCTGTTTGCCATAAATCCCTTCTGTCTGCGCCGAGGAGCGCAGGGCCAGGCGGATCAGGGATCGCGATTGTCTGAGCGCAGCGAGTTGAGCGAGACCCCGCCTGGACCGAGCACCGCAGGTTGCCCCGTAGCGCAGCGCAGGGGACGCAGACAGCAGGGTCGCCTTTTCTTTGCTTACGTTCTTTTGGCGAAGCAAAAGAAAGTGAGTAGCCGCCGGGCTACCCCCGGCCAGCAACCCTCAGCAGAGAACCCAAAAACCCAGCGGCAAAGACCATACCTGATCAGCGGCTCGGGCAGCCAGCAGGAGCAGCAATGCTGACCCGCCTCAACACCCTCCCCCGCGAAGCCCGCGACACACTGTTCCTGCTGCTCGTCATCGCCTGGGTGCTGCTGCCGCAAGTGGGCAAGCTGCCACTGTGGTGCAGCGCGCTGACGGGCGCCGTGCTGCTCTGGCGCGGCTGGCTGGCGCTGCAGTCTAGGCCGCTGCCGGGTAAATGGTGGCTGATCAGCCTGCTGGCCCTGACCATTACCGCCACACTGATGACGCACCGTACCCTGCTGGGACGGGACGCAGGCGTCACCATGCTGGTCGTGTTGCTGACGCTAAAAACCCTGGAACTGCGGGCGCGGCGCGATGCGTTTGTGGTGTTCTTCCTCGGCTTTTTCTGCATGCTGAGCAACTTCTTTTACTCGCAATCGCTGCTCACCGCATCCAGCATGTTGCTGGGGCTGCTGGGCCTGCTGACGGTGCTCGTCAACGCCCATTTGCCGGTCGGCAAACCGCCGCTGCTGCTGGCCGCGCGGACCGCCGGTGGGATGGCACTGCTCGGCGCTCCCATCATGGTGGTGCTGTTTCTGCTGTTTCCGCGGCTGGCCCCCCTGTGGGGCGTGCCCAGCGATGCCATGGCTGGCCGCAGCGGCCTGAGCGCGAGCATGGAGGTGGGCAACATCGCCACCCTGGCGCTTGACGACAGCGTGGCCATGCGCATCCGGTTTGAAGGCCGCCCGCCGCCCCAGCAGGATTTGTATTTTCGCGGCCCCGTGATGTCCAGCTTTGATGGCCGCGAGTGGCGGCCGCCGCTGTTCAGCTTCTCCCCGCGCAACAGCCAGGGCAGGGCCGGCGCGAATCTGGCCGTGGCAGGTGCGCCTGTCAGCTACGAAGTCACGCTGGAGCCCACCAGCCGTCCATGGCTTTTTGTGATGGAAGCCGCAACGCAAAGCCCGGTGCTGCCGGGCTACCAAAGCGTGATGCAGGCCGACCTGCAATGGACAGTGAATCGCCCGATCACCGATCTTGTGCGCTACAAGGCGCAGAGCTACCCCACCTTCAGGCATGGGCCCACGCGGCCGGTCTTCGGGTTGCGGGAATTTGTGGCGTTGCCCCCCGGCTTCAATCCGCGCACCCTGGCGCTGGCCAGGGAGATACGCGGCGACCCGCGCAACCGGAACGCCAGCAATGCCCAACTGGTTCAGCGCGCGCTGGACCGTCTGCGCACCGGCTACACCTATACGCTGGAGCCCGGCGTGTATGGCCAGCACACGGCAGATGAATTCTGGTTTGACCGCAAGGAAGGTTTTTGTGAACACATCGCGTCGGCCTTTGTGATCCTGATGCGGGCGATGGACGTTCCCGCGCGCATCGTCACCGGCTACCAGGGCGGCGAGCTGAACGGGGTGGACGGCTTCTGGGTAGTGCGGCAAAGCGATGCGCATGCCTGGGCAGAAGTCTGGCAAGCGGACCGGGGCTGGGTGCGGGTCGACCCGACCTCGGCAGTCGCGCCGGGGCGCACCGGCGCTTTCCAGCGGCTCGCTGCGCCCCAGGGCGTGATGGCGCAGACATTGGGAAACATCAGCCCCACCCTGGCGGCGCAGCTGCGCGCCACCTGGGAAGCGGTGAACAACGGCTGGAACCAGTGGGTACTCAACTACACCCAGGGCAAGCAGCTCAACCTGCTCAGGGACATCGGCTTTGAATCCCCGAGCTGGGAGGACCTGAGCTACGTATTGCTGGGCATCATCGTGCTGGCGGCACTGCTGGGCGCCGCCTGGGCACTGTGGGAGCGAACCCAGCACGACCCGTGGCTTCGCCTGCTGGCCCGCGCACGCAGGCAGCTCGCCAAAGCCGGCATCGAGAGCACGCCGGCCACCTCGCCGCGCCAGTTGGCGCTGCAGGTGCTGGCACGGTACGGCGGTGGCAGCGGCAGCCGCGGGCAGGCGCTGCATGACTGGCTAATGCAGCTGGAGTTGCAACGCTATGCGGCGACCTCTTCCGGCCAGCACAGCCAGCTCCGGGACATCAGGCGGCTGCGGCAGCAATGGCGCGCGCTCGCATGGTCTGCTTAGAATTGAAGCTTCGCCCCTTCTTCTCCTCATGACACTTCCGATGCCTCTTTACAAGTTCAGTTTTGCGCTGGTTTTGATAGCTATCCTCGCCGGCACGGCAGGGCTTGCCGGCGCAAAACCTCTGAAGAAAACGGTGACCAGCAAAGCGGAGCCGGCGCAGGGCCCGCTCTATGCCACGCGCCCCGATGCCATGCAGTTTGCCGACGACCTGGCCAGCCGGCGCGACCTGGACGCGAACTGGGTGCGCGATGCCATCGGGAATTCGCGTTATATCCCCACCGTCTCGCGGTTGATGCAGCCGTCAGAGAAGCCATTCATCAAGAACTGGCGGGTCTACCGCAGTCGTTTCATCGATCCCATTCGCATTGAGGCCGGCGCGCGCTTCTGGCTGGCCAACCAGGCTGCACTCGAGCGCGCCGAAAAAGAGTACGGCGTGCCGGCCGACATCATCGTCGGCATCATTGGCGTAGAAACCATTTACGGCCGCAACACCGGCAGCTTCCGCGTGATGGACGCCCTGACCACACTGGCCTTCGACTTTCCGGCGAGCCACCCACGAGCCGCGGAGCGCAGCGCGTTTTTCAAGGACGAGATTGAGCAGTTTCTGACCCTGCAAAGCCGCCGCGGCGTCGATCCTTTCGAGGCAAAAGGCAGCTACGCCGGCGCCATGGGCATGCCGCAGTTCATGCCCTCCAGCTGGATCAAGTACGCGGTGGACTTCGACGGCGACGGCACCGTTGACCTGTGGAACAGCCCGGCCGACGTGATCGGCTCAGTCGCGAACTACTTCAAGGCCTTCAGCTGGCAGCCGGGCATGCCCACCCACTACCCGGTGAGCTTTGACACGAGCCGCCTGGACATGGACGCCCTGATGGCGCCCGACATCCTGCCAACCTTTAGCGTGGCCAGCTTTACCGCCAAGGGCGCGGTACTGGAAGGCGCTGCGCTGCAACACGCCGGCCCGCTGGCGCTGATCGAACTGCTCAACGGGCCGGACGCACCGAGCTACGTGGCGGGCACCGAGAATTTCTACGCCATCACGCGCTACAACTGGAGCAGCTACTACGCCATGGCGGTGATTGAGCTGGGGCGCGAAGTGGCAGCGCGGGTCAAGTCAGTCACGCCGTAACGGACTGCCGTTGGCCCTTGCAAGAAGGGCATCAAGAGCTAGCAAAAGTGGAGCGATGCGGCGAAGCGCGGTCCGTGCTTCACTAATCCTGGGGCGTTCCCGGTCTGCCCGCGGTGTCGCTCAGAAAACGGCTCATATCGCGCGACAGGCTCATGAAAAAAATGGCGAATTGCTGCGGGTCCCATACGTAAAGGTCGGCAAACACCTGACTCGAGACTTTCACCACGATGCAGTCACCGGCGGCATAGCCGCTGAAGCGGCGCGGGCGCAGCGCGATCATTGCCGGAAAGCCAACACTTTCTCCCGCATTCATGGTTCGGATGATGTCCTTGCCGGCATCGGTATCCTCATAAACGGTGATTTGACCTTTTAGCAACACGAAGAAGCTATCGGCGGTATCGCCCTTGCGGTAGAGGATCTCGTTGGCTGTCAACTTCAGCACTTCACCGTCGGCCAGCAGCTTCGCGACAAAACTCTGCGACAGCGCGCCGAATGCCGACATTTCCTCGAAGGCGTCGGCGGCCAGGTGCTCATGAAGCGTTGTGGGGTCGAGAATTTCCATGTTCGGTGTCCGGTTGGGGCGGTTCACATCATGGCGGCAAGCCTTGAGGAAAAGGTCTTTATCTTTATATTGCGACTATGAAGTCGAAGGTCAAGTCTCCCATTTTGCAAATCTACGCGCAAGTACAAGTCGGATTTGGCCCTGATATCTCTCGCACCCGTGCCGCGATTACCCGGGGTCAGGCATCGGCAGGCATCGGGATCACACATCCACATGGGCGAGGCCAGCTTCATCGACCTGCTGGCCGAGCGCATAGCGCGCAGGCAGCGCTATTCGGGTTTGATGTTCGCGCTCTTGACCAGCTTGCCCCAGCGATCGGCCTCCGACTTGATCAGGGTGGCGAACTGCTCGGGCGTGCCGCCACCGAGTTCATTGCCCTGACCCAGCATCTGTTCCTTGATGGTCGGGTCGGCCAGCGCCTTGTTGACGGTTTCATTGAGCAGCTTGATGAGGGCCGCGGGCGTGCCGGCCGGCGCCACCAGCCCCTGCCAGTTCTGCACCTCAAAGCCCGGCACACCGGACTCGGCCATGGTGGGCAGTTCAGAAAACAGCGGCGAACGCGTCTTGCTGGTGATGGCCAGCGCACGCAGCTTGCCGGCGCGGATCGAGGGCGCGGCCGAATACATCTGCTCGAACATCATGTCCACCTGGCCGCCCATCAGGTCGGTCGTGGCGGGCGCTCCGCCCTTGTAGGGAATGTGCGTGATGGACAGGCCGGCCAGCGACTTGAACATCTCGCCCGACAGGTGGTGCGACCCGCCCAGCCCGCCCGAGGCAAACGACAGCTTGCCGGGACTGGCCTTGGCGGCGGCGATGATGTCCTTGACGCTCTTGAACGGCGAGTTCGCGGGAACCATCAGCACCAGCGGGCCCTTTTCGATCAGGCAGACTGGCACCAGGTCCTTGGCCGGGTCGAAATTCATTTTCTTGAACATGGTCGGATTGACCGCCAGCGGCGCGAAATTGCCCATGCCGATGGTGTAGCCGTCCGGCTTGGCCCGGGCGATGGCTTCCGTGCCGATGTTGCCGCCCGCACCGGGCTTGTTGTCCACGATCACCGGCTGGCCCAGCGCGGTGGAGATGAACCTGCCGATCTGGCGCGAGCGCTGGTCGGCATTGCCGCCGGCAGCGTAGGGGCAGATCAGGGTGATGGGTTTGCCGGGGTATTTGTCCTGGGCCCAGGCCAGCGAGGGCAAAGCGATGGCTAGCGAAGTGGCTTGCAGGAGGTGGCGGCGGTTCATGTCGAGTCCTTGTGATCAGTGGTGCGCCCAACGATAAGGGGCGCAGCTGTCAATCAGCTGGCAAGGCATTGGTGGTTTCCCGGATACGGGTCGCTATTTGAGCCGTTGGTCCTGCACACGCCGGGCCTTGCCCAAGCTGCGTGCGCTCCACGAAAGCCACGCGGGCCAGGCGGAACCTGGCGGCGCCAATAGAGCGACCAGCGACCAGCGACCAGCGACCAGCGACCAGCGGGCGGCGGCGCGCTTGCGCTGGCTACGGCGATGGCATCACAATGACTGTGAAACACCTGCCACCGGAGAGCCGTTTGCAGCCCGCCTCCTACACCCGCACCGCAGTCGCCCTGCACGCAGCCATGGCCCTGCTCATGGTGGCGAGCTTTTCCGTCGGGCTGTACATGGTCGGCCTGCCGCTCAGTCCGCTCAAGCTGCAGCTCTATTCGTATCACAAGTGGATCGGCGTCACGGTGGCAGCGCTGCTGTTGCCCCGCATCGTCTGGCGCATCCGGCACGCGCCGCCGCCGCTGCCCGCTGCGATGCCGGCATGGGAGCTGAGCGCGGCGCATGCAAACCATCTGCTGCTGTATCTGCTGATGGCCTGCGTGCCGCTGTCGGGCTGGCTGATGAGTTCGGCCAAAGGCGTGACGACGGTCTACCTGGGCCTGTGGCCGCTGCCGGATATGGTGGCCCGCAACGAGGCGCTGGGGCTGTTTCTGCAAGCGCTGCACCGCATCCTCAATTACGCGCTGCTGGGTCTGGTAAGCCTGCATGTCGCAGCGGCGCTCAAGCACCATTTCATCGACCGGGACGGCTTGCTGGGCCGGATGTTCCGGTTCAAGGGGGCTCGTGAATGAAAATCTCCGCTGTGGCTGCGGCCCTGCTCCTGTCATGCGCCTGTGTCCAGGCCGCAGAATACCGGCGGCTGGACCTGGCGAGCAGCCATATCCGCTTTACCTCGCGGCAAATGGGCGTGCCGGTGGATGGGGCCTTTCGCAAATTCGACGCCAGCCTGGCCTTCGACCCCGAGGCGCCCGCCGCGGCCCGCGGACAGCTGCGCATCGACCTGTCCAGCGTCGACACCGGCCTGCGGGAGGTCAATGAAGAGGTGGTGAGCGCGCAGTGGTTCGATGCCAGCCGCCATCCCGAGGCGCGCTTCGAGATGCGCCAGATCCAGTCGCAGGGCGCCGGCCGGTTCCAGGTCAGCGGGGTCCTGAGCATCAAGGGCGTCAGCCAGCCCGTGGTGGTCAACGCGGTGCTCAAGGCCAGTGGCAAGCAGGCCGTCATGGAAGGCTCTTTTGTGATGAAACGCCTGGATTTCGGCATCGGCGGAGGCCCCTGGAGCGATGTTCGCGTGGTGGCCAACGAAGTGACCGTGCAGTTTCACCTGGTCCTTGAACCGTAGCGGCCACCCTCAGGACTCAGGAGTTACTCATGAAAAAAATGAAAAAACTTGCTGTAGCGCTGCTGGGCAGTCTGTTCCTGGCTTCGGCATTCGCCGTCGTCGATGTGTATGAGCGCGACCCGGATCACACCTTCGCCTGGTTCGAGTTCAACCACCTGGGCTACAGCACGCAGCGCGACCGTTTCGACAAAGTCGATGCGACCATCACCCTGGACCTTGACAACCAGGTGGGCAGCGTGGTGGTGAGCATCGACGTCCAGTCGATCAGCACCGGCTCGCTGCTGTTCGATCAGGTCCTGCGCAGCGACATGTTCTTTGATGCCGAGCGGTTTCCCGTCATCACCTTCAAGTCGAGCCGTCTGAGTTTCGGCAAGTTCGATGACGTCACCGCCGTCGAGGGCGATCTGACGGTCAAGGGCATCACCCGGCCTGTGACCCTGACGGTCACGCACTTCAAATGCATGATGCACCCGATGCTGCGCAAACCGGCCTGCGGGCTCAACGCCACCGGCAAGGTCAAGCGCAGTGAGTTCAATCTGGGCCGATTCGTGCCGCTGATCAGGGACGAAATCACGCTCCATGTGTCGCTGGAGGCGCTCAAGCGTTGACGGCCCCTTGTCTGCGATGTTCTGCGCCCTGATGGCGACGGCCAGCGCAGCGCCGTTCAAACGGGTTGGATCGTGATGTCCACCGTCATGGTTTCCTTGCCACCACCCTGCCGCACACCCTTGGCCGGCGGGCAGGCGTTGTAGTCGGTTCCCATGGCCAGCCGAACATGGCGCTCGTCAATCAGGCAGCTGTGGGTTACATCGATGCTGACCCAGCGCCGGCTGGCAACGTCCAGGCACACATCCACCCAGGCATGGCTGGCCAGGTCAGGCTCGTTGGCGGCGTAGAAATAACCGCTCACATAGCGCGCAGGAATGCCCAGGCTGCGGCAGATCGCCACCATCACGTGCGCCTGGTCCTGGCACACGCCCGCACCGGCCCTGAATGCTTCCAGCGCCGTGGTGGTCACGCTGGTGCTATTTTTTTGATAACTTACCGCCTCAGCAACACCCTGGCTCAAGGCCAACAGCATGCCCAACTCGGCCTTGCCGCGGGTGGCAGACGGCGTGATAAAACGGCGACCGAACTCAGCCAGCACCGGATCCGGCTGGGCCAGATGCGTGGCCCGCAAAAAGAAGTCCGGATGCGGCAGGCTCGCGGCATCGGTGAACTCGGCCACCCCCAGGGTTTCAACGTCACCGGCCGCATTGACCAGGCTCCAGCGCACGTTGTCAGACTCTTTGCCGACGAAGGTGTAGGAATGGATGGGGTTGCCGAAGGCGTCGAGCTGGGAAAAAAGCTTTTCAGGCGCGCCCAGACTCCAGAAATACACCGTTTGCGCCGGGCCGGACTGCGGCGTGAGCCAGAGCGTCTGCAACGCATAACGCAGGGGCTCGGTGTAGCGGTAGTCGGTCGTATGCCTCACGTGCAGCTTCATGGAATAAGAGCCCCCACGTTCGTTCGCTTCGCGTAACTCTCTGCCCCCCGAGGGGGCTGGCCTTGCTTGGGGCGGCCCGGCGCTGCGGCCATCGCCCCCACGTTCGCTCGCTTCGCGTAACTCTCGAGGCCTTGCAGGCCGCGGCTTGCGAGACGCTGCGCCTCTGTCGCCTGTCCAAACCGGCTCAAGCAGGTTTGGAGCCGCAGGCTCCAGCCCCTCGGGGGCTGGCCTTGCTTGGGGCGGCCCGGCGCTGCGGCCGCCGTAATCTCATGCTGTTTCAATTAGTCGCCGGAACGAGGAATTCGCGGCTGATGTGCGCGCCGATTTCGTTGACCCGGTCCAGGAACTGGGTCAGGAAAGCATGCAAGCCGGTCGCGAGGATTTCGTCAATGCGGGCGTACTGCAAATCGGCCCGCAGTTTGCCAGCGCGGCGCTGCGTTTCGCTGGACGTGTCGCTGGTCACCATGGCGAGATTGCTCATGAGCTCATTCAGGCAGGCCAGCAGGGAGCGCGGCATGTCGGCCCGCAAAATCAGCAGCTCGGCCACGCGCTCGGGCTTGATGACGTCGCGGTACACCTTGCGGTACACCTCAAAGCCGGACACACTGCGCAAAATCGCGCTCCAGTGGTAAAAATCGTACTCTTGGTCTTTCTCGCCGGTTGCGCCGAGAAAATCATTTTCCACGGCATGGAACTTCACATCCACCAGCCGGGCCGTGTTGTCGGCACGCTCCAGAAACGTCCCCAGACGCAGAAAATGAAACGCCTCGTCCTGGAGCATGGTGCCCGCGGTCACACCGCGCGAGAGGTGCGAACGGAACTTGACCCATTCAAAAAACTGGCCGGGGTCACGCTCAAAATCGCTGTTGCGCAGCATGCGGATGACTTCCAGGTAAGTCTGGTTTTGCGTCTCCCACACCTCGGTGGTCAGCGTGCCCCGCACGGCGCGGGCGTTTTCGCGGGCATTCTTCAGGCACGAGATGATGCTTGACGAGTTTTTTTCATCACGCACCATGAAGTCCATCACTTCGCGCGGATTGATGCCGTCGCCGTACCTGGCGGCATAGGCCGGCTTGAGTTCGCTGATGCTCAGCAGGCTCTGCCAGCCGCCTTGCGCCACAGCCGCGGACTGGGGCAACAGCGAGGTCTGGTAGTTCACGTCAAGCATGCGCGCGGTGTTTTCGGCGCGCTCTGTGTAGCGCGACATCCAGAAAAGGTGATCAGCAGTGCGAGATAACATTTTTTCTCCTCCCTAAACCTCAAACACCGAAAGCGCTGGCGCGCTTGGCGTGTTTTGGGGATGCCGTCACAAGCGCTTCGCGCAATTGATGAGTCATCCCCGCGAATGCCTGCGGCATGTCGCCGGCGCGCTCGGTGTAGCGCGACATCCAGAAAAGGTGATCTGCAGTTCTCGATAGCATGATCAGGTCCCTCCAATCTGTGACTGTGACTGTGATTGCGTCTGCATGGGCATGCCATGGCCTTCCTGCAATATCCAGGTGTCCTTCGTGCCGCCTCCCTGCGAGGAGTTCACCACCAGCGAGCCGTCTTTCAGCGCCACACGGGTGAGGCCGCCTGGCACCATCTGCACCTCCTTGCCGCTCAGCACAAAGGGCCGCAGGTCAATGTGTCGCGGCGCCACGCCGCTTTCCACATAAGTGGGACAGGTCGACAGGCTCAGCGTCGGCTGGGCAATATAGCCCGAGGGATTGGCCAGCAGCGCCTGGCGGAAGTCCTCGATTTCGGCCTGGGTGGCGGCCGGCCCCACCAGCATGCCGTAGCCTCCCGCGCCATGAACTTCCTTGACGACCAGGTCCTTGAGGTTGGCCAGGGTGTACTGCAGGTCTTCGGCATTGCGGCACATATAGGTCGGCACGTTCTTGAGGATGGGCTTTTCGCCCAGGTAGAACTCGATCATTTTCGGCACATACGGATAGATCGACTTGTCGTCTGCCACGCCGGTGCCGATGGCGTTGCACAGCGACACATTGCCGCTGCGGTAGACATTGAGCAGCCCCGCGCAGCCCAGCGTGGAGTTGGGGCGAAAAGCCAGCGGGTCCAGGAAATCGTCATCGACGCGGCGGTAGATCACGTCCACCCGCCGGGGTCCGCGCGTGGTGCGCATGTAGACAAAGTTGTCCCTGACAAACAGGTCCTGGCCTTCGACCAGTTCCACGCCCATTTGCTGCGCCAGAAAGGCGTGTTCAAAATAGGCCGAGTTGTACATGCCGGGCGTGAGCACCACGACCGTCGGCTCGGCCGTGGCGGGCGGAGCCATCGCCCGGAGCGTCTCCAGCAAGAGATCGGGGTAGTGGGCCACCGGCGCCACGCGGTTCTCGCTGAAGAGTTCGGGGAAAAGCCGCATCATCATCTTGCGGTCTTCCAGCATGTAGCTCACACCGCTGGGAACCCGCAGGTTGTCCTCGAGCACGTAGTACTCGCCTTCGCCTTGCGCATTGGGTGCGCGCACGATGTCGATGCCGCTGATGTGGGAGTAAATGTTGCCGGGCACATCGACACCCATCATCTCGGGGCGAAACTGGGCATTCTGGAAAATCTGCTCGGACGGAATCACGCCGGCCTTGATGATTTCCTGGCCGTGATAGACGTCGTGGATGAAGCGGTTCAGCGCCGTGACGCGCTGCACCAGCCCCTTTTCCATGCTGGCCCATTCGTGGGCCGGAATGATCCGGGGAATCAGGTCAAACGGAATCAACCGCTCGGTACCCGCGCCGTCCTCGTCCTTGGCGCCATACACGGCAAAGGTGATGCCGACGCGGCGAAAAATCATCTCGGCTTCGGCGCGGCGCGCCTCCATCACTTCGGGGGGCTGTTTGGCCAGCCAACGCTGGTAGCCCTGGTAATGATCACGGACGCTGGACTCCGTTGTGTTCATCTCGTCAAACATGGGTCGGCTCATTGGCTTGGTCTCCAGCAAGGTTTACGCATGGCGTAGTGATGACTAGCTTAGCAAGTTATGCGCCAGATTGGTGAATCAGGTGCCACATCGCACTTTTCTTTTTTCTCTTCTTTCCACTTCTTTCCTCTCCTTTTCTCCTCCTTTTTTCCTTCCTCTTTTTCTTTATGGCTCAGGCACATGATGCCAGTAGTGCCGGCCTTCTTGCCGCTGGCACGCGATGTCCGCCGGTTTCAGGCTCTGCCAGGTGGCGGCGCCGCACTGCGGCGACCTGAGCAACCTGATGCCGCGCTCGCTGTAGCGCGCCACCACCGACTCCACCGGATGGCCAAAGCGGTTGCGGTAACCCGCCTGCGCCACCGCAAGCCGGGGCTGGACAGCGTCGAGGAAGGGGGCGCTCGACGATGTCTTGCTGCCATGATGCGGTACCAGCAAAAAGTCGGCCTTCAGGCTGGCGGGGTTGAGCGGGCTGGCGCTGCCGGCCAGCCTGAACTCCTGGGCGGACTCGATATCGCCCGCCAGCAAGGCGGTCTGCGCGCCATTGGACACGCGCAACACGCAGCTCATGGCATTGGATTTGTTTGCCGCCTCGTAGTCGGCGGCCACCGGGTGCAGCACCTCGAAAGTCACCGCGTCCCAGACCCAGCGCTGGCCCGCCGTACAGCGGGCCGATTTGCGCAGCGCCTGCAACTCATGGCTGTCTTCAATGGAGCTGAGCAGGTTCGCCTGCGGCTGCATGGCCAGCACGGCCGGTGCACCGCCAATGTGGTCGATGTCGCGGTGGCTGAGCATCAGCATGTCCAGCCGCTCGCCGAGGGCCCGCAGCAGCGGAACCAGCACGCGGTGCCCGGCATCGCTCTCACGCGAAAAACGCGGGCCGGTGTCATACAGCAGGGAATGGGTGGCCGTGCGCACCAGCACCGCATTGCCCTGTCCGATGTCCGCCGCCAGCAATTCAAACTGTCCCGGTGCAACCCGCGCCGGTTGCCATAACAGGACTGGCAGCATCAGGGGAATGCCCAGCACGCGCCAGTGCCACGGCAGACGCAGTGCCAGCAAAATGCCCCCTAGTACGCCGAAGGCGGCGCACCATAGCGGCGCGGCAGCCACGCTGACGGATGCCAGCGACCAGCCGGCCAGCCATTGCAAAAACACCGTCAGCAGGCCCACCGCCCACGCCGCCGCATCCCACAGGGGTGCCCACAGCACGCCCAGCATGGCCAGCGGCGTCACGACCAGCGTCACCCAGGGAATAGCCACCGCGT
The DNA here is from genome assembly GCF_056400945.1 of Polaromonas sp. P4_H1. NCBI lineage: Bacteria > Pseudomonadati > Pseudomonadota > Betaproteobacteria > Burkholderiales > Comamonadaceae > Polaromonas > Polaromonas sp. P4_H1. The sequence goes on from NZ_JBFUKG010000008.1 coordinate 12,793, forward strand.
TGGCCAGCAGGCCCACCAGTGACACCTGGTTGAACAGCAGCAGCGACAAGGGCGTGAGCGCCAGCGTGACCACCCATTGCTCCCGGGCGGCACGCAGCAGCCCGGCCGCCGGTTTTGCCAGCAGCCGCGGCACCCGCCCGCCCTGCGCCACCTTTCCGGAAAGAAACTGGCTGTCGCCCGTTGGATCACGGCTACCAGATGTGCCTGGGGTTGTAGCAAACAGCACGCCCACCGCCACAAACGACAGCCAGAAACCGGCCTGCATCAGCGCCCAGGGGTCCAGCGCCACCACTACGGCCATGGCCAGCAGCCAGGTTTGCAGCCAGGGCCACTGCCTGCCGCTTTGCCGCAGCAACACCACCGTCGCCAGCATCCAAATGGTTCGTTGTGCCGGCACGCCCCAGCCTGAAAACAGTGCGTACAGGGCCGCCAGAAAAAGGCCGCCCCAGGCCCCGGCGCTGATGGCCGGCAACGCCAGGCAGAGCCGGGGCGTCAGCCCGACGGAGCGCCGCCAGAGGCCGCTCAGGAGCAGGGAGGCAAGCCAGGCGAACATGGTGATATGCAGGCCCGAAATGCTCATCAAATGGGCAACACCCGTGGCGCGAAAGACATCCCAGTCAGCGCGCTCGATGGCATTTTGGTCACCCACCACCAGGGCGGCCACGACACCGGCCAGCTGCCGGTTGTCGATGCGCTGGAAAATCGCTTCACGCGCCGCCTGTCGGGCGCGCTCCACCGGATGCTCCCAACTACCGGAAAGCCGCAGAGGCGGCGCATCGTGCGGCCCGGCCCGCACATAGCCGGTGGCCTGAATGCCCTGCTCCCAGAGCCAGAGCTCGTAGTCGAACCCGTGCGGGTTGCTGTTGCCGTGCGGCGCCTTGAGCCGCACCGTCATTTGCCAGCGCTCGCCGGCGCGCAGGCCATGCAAGCCGGTGGGCGGCTGGCGCTGCAACTCCAGCGCAATTTCAGACGGATCAGCACTTTCGGCCGGGAGTGCCCTGGCCTCCCGTATCCCGAAGCCGGTATACCAGCCGAGCAAAATTTGCGGCGGGAGGGTGACGGTTTGCCCGTTCAGGCGGGCCGATTCAATACCCAGACGAAAGCGCAAGCCGTCTTCGGCGGGTTGCGGCATGGCCAGGACCACGCCTGTCACGGCAATATCACGTCCCTCCAGCGCGGGGTCGAGTGCCGTTGACTGAAACACGGTGGCCCGCCATCCCGTCAGGGTAAAGCCCAGCAAGGCAGCGAGCACCAGCGCAGCCAGGCCGGCGCCGCGCCAACCCCTCCTGTTCAGAGTCGAGGCGCGACCGGCCCTGCGCCACAAGCCGCCCATCACCAGCCCAGCGAACGCCGCCAGCGCCGCCGACGCGGCATACACGCCACCCGTCCACAAACCGGGCTGCTGCAATTGCAGGGCAACCCCGATGATGAACCCGCCAAAAACAAGGCCAGGCCCCATGGAAGCTGCCCATGGCCCGGCCAAAATGCGGTCGCCCACAGCCGCCCTCCCCACTTGTTACTTGTTATTGCTCGATTTATTCGATGCAATGGCTGCGTGCTCAACGGCCGGGCGAGGCAAAAAGCCGACAAAGCCTGTTTGGCGCAGCTCTTGCTTGCAGAAATGTAGCCGAAGCGGAGTAAGCTGTCCCGAGGGGTCGCCCGATGTGGCGACCCGCTCATTTTGTGTTTTGATTGGCGCTGTTGCGCACCGATGCCCTAATTTAAAAAAGCGAGGCTGCCTTGTCGATCCACGTTGCACTGAGCCACATCACCCATTACAAATACGACCGCCCGGTGAAACTGGGCCCCCAGGTCGTGCGCCTGCGGCCTGCGCCGCACAGCCGGCCCCGCGTACTGTCCTACTCCCTCAACATCGAGCCGGCCAAACATTTCATCAACTGGCAACAGGACCCGTTTGCCAATTACCAGGCCCGGCTGGTGTTTCCGGATCCCACCCGTGAATTCAAGGTCACGGTGGACCTGGTCGTCGAGATGGCGGTGTTCAACCCCTTTGATTTCTTTCTGGAGCCCAGCGCCGAGGAATTTCCTTTTAACTACAGCGCCAGCCAGAAGCAGGAACTGGCGCCCTACCTGGCGACCCAGACCGCCACGCCGCTGTTCAAGCGCTATCTTGAGCAGACCGACCTGAGTCCCAAGCGGACCATCGACTTCCTGGTCGGCCTCAACCAGCGCCTGCAGTCCGACATCCAGTACTCCATCCGCATGGAGCCCGGCGTGCAAACGCCTGAAGAAACCCTGCAGCTGGCCTGCGGCTCCTGCCGCGACACCGGCTGGTTGCTGGTGCAGCTGCTGCGGCACATGGGTCTGGCCGCGCGCTTTGTGTCGGGCTACCTGATCCAGCTCAAGGCCGACGTCAAGGCGATTGACGGTCCCAGCGGCGCGGAGACCGACTTCACCGATCTGCACGCCTGGTGCGAAGTATTCCTGCCCGGTGCCGGCTGGGTGGGGCTGGACCCAACGTCGGGCCTGATGGCGGGCGAAGGCCACATCCCGCTGGCCTGCACGCCAGAACCGTCCAGTGCCGCCCCCGTGGAAGGCGGCGTGGACAAATGCGAGGTGGAGTTTGAGCATCACATGGCGGTGCAGCGGATTTACGAATCACCGCGCGTCACCCAGCCCTACACCGAAGCGCAATGGGCCGACGTGCTGGCGCTGGGCGAGGCGGTGGACAAAGACCTGGTGGCCGGCGACGTGCGGCTCACGATGGGCGGCGAGCCCACCTTTGTGGCCACCACGGACCGCGATGCTGCGGAATGGAACATCGACGCCCTGGGCCCCACCAAGCGCGGCTATGCCACCGAGCTGGTGCAAAAGCTGCGTGCCGAATATGGCGAGGGCGGTTTTCTGCATTTCGGGCAGGGCAAGTGGTATCCCGGCGAGCAATTGCCACGCTGGGCGCTGAGTATTTTCTGGCGCAGGGACGGTCAGCCGATCTGGCAAAACCCGGCCCTGTTTGCCGATGAACGCAAACCCTGCCAATACACGAGCGCAGATGCGCAGCGTTTCATCAAGACCCTGGCGGGCAAGCTGGGCCTGGCCACGAACTACATCACGCCGGGCTATGAAGACACCTGGTACTACCTGTGGCGCGAGCGGCGCCTGCCGGTCAACGTCGACCCCTTTGACTCCCGCCTGGATGACGCCATGGAACGGGAGCGTTTGCGTCGCGTCTTCATGCAGGGGCTGGACTCCGTGGTGGGTTATGTGCTGCCGCTGAAGGCGAAGGAGGCTGCCTCGCCAGCCCTGGCCGGGCCCAAATGGTCCACCGGTCCATGGTTCTTCCGCGATGAGCGCATGTACCTGATGCCGGGCGACTCACCCATGGGTTACCGCCTGCCGCTTGATTCGGTGCCCTGGGTTTCCAAAACCGACTACCCCTACATGATCGAGGCCGACCCGTTTGCGCCGCGCCAGGACTTACCATCGACATCGGTGCTGGCCGCACGCTACAACGCAGCGGCAGCGGTGGCGCGGGGCGCTCCGCAGCCGGCGCCTGCGGCTGTCTCGCAGGCCTCGCCCCCTCCTGCTGGCAGCAGTGCAAGCGCACTGGCGCAGTACATGGCGCGCTACATGACGGGCAATGCGGCACTGACGCAGGCCAGTCGCATCCTGCAGTTTCGCCCCACCGGCGACAGCAGCATGGGTGGTGGCACCGGCGGCACCAGCACGGCCGCTCCGTCAAGCCACGTGCCACCTCCTGCCAACGAGCAGCGTGCGCCCAAAGCCTTCGAGTCTGCCGGCTGGCTGACGCGCACCGCGCTGTGCGTCGAGGTCCGCGACCCCGCTCGGGCCAATGGCCCGAAGGACCCGAAAGATCCGGATAAGGCAAAAGACAAACCCAGGGCCGACCCTGACAGCAAGGCCAACAAAAGCAAGAGCGGCGAAACCGGTGCCCTCTACGTGTTCATGCCCCCCATGGAGCGGCTGGAGGACTACCTGGACCTGCTCGCAGCCGTGGAAGCGACCGCGCAAACGCTGGGCGTCAGCATCGTGCTGGAGGGCTACCCGCCGCCGCGCGACCCACGCCTGAAAATGCTGCAGGTCACACCCGACCCGGGCGTGATCGAAGTCAACATCCACCCCGCCTACCACTGGGGCGAGCTGGTGGAGCACACCGAATTCCTCTACAAGATTGCCCATGAAACCCGGCTGTCGGCCGAAAAATTCATGACCGATGGCCGGCACACCGGCACCGGCGGCGGCAACCACTTTGTGCTGGGTGGCGCCACCCCCGCTGACAGCCCCTTCCTGCGCAAACCGGAAGTGCTGGGCAGCCTGATCGCCTACTGGCACAACCACCCCTCGTTGAGCTACCTGTTTTCGGGCATGTTCATCGGCCCCACCAGCCAGGCACCGCGCGTGGATGAGGCACGCAACGACCAGTTGTACGAGCTTGAAATCGCCCTGCGTGAAATCCGCAACAACCGACAGAAATACGGCGCCAACATGCCGCCCTGGCTGGTCGACCGGACGCTGCGCAATATCCTGGTGGATGTGACGGGCAACACGCACCGCAGCGAGTTCTGTATCGACAAGATGTACTCGCCGGATTCCTCGACCGGACGGCTGGGCCTGCTGGAACTGCGCGCCTTTGAAATGCCGCCCCATGCCCGCATGAGCATCGCCCAGCAGTTGCTGCTGCGCGCCCTCGTGGCACGCTTCTGGAAAACCCCCTACCACGGCCGCGTCACGCGCTGGGGCACCGAACTGCACGACCGCTTCCTGCTGCCCAGTTTTATCCGCATGGATTTTGCCGACGTGCTGACCGAGCTGGTGGAGGCCGGCTACCCCTTTGACATGGCCTGGTTCGAACCACATTTCGAATTCCGCTTCCCGCTGATTGGCCAGGTGGCGGCAAACAGCATCGAGCTGACGCTGCGCAGTGCGCTGGAGCCCTGGCATGTGATGGGCGAGGAAGGTTCGGCGGGCGGCACCGTGCGCTATGTCGACTCCTCGCTCGAACGCGTGGAAGTCCATGTGACGGGCCTGAACGATAACCGCCACGTCATCACCGTCAACGGCCGTGCCCTGCCGCTCCAGAGCACCGGGCGGGTCGGCGAATACGTGGCCGGTGTGCGCTACAAGGCCTGGAATCCACCGTCGGCCCTGCACCCGTCGATCGGCGTGCATGCGCCGCTGACTTTCGACATCGTCGACACCTGGATGGAGCGCTCGCTGGGGGGTTGCCAGTACCATGTCGCCCATCCCGGCGGGCTCAGCTACGACACGCTGCCAGTCAACTCCTATGAGGCCGAAAGCCGCCGCCTGACCCGGTTTTTCCGCATGGGCCATACCCCTGGCAAGATGCAGGTCAGGCCAGTTCAGCCGAGCCGGGAATTTCCCTTCACGATGGATCTGCGTTAGGCAATTTTCCGGGGTTGAGCGCCGGGAGATCGCTGTCTTATGAGTGCAACAATTGCACGATTCGGCTCAAAAATCAGCGGTTTAACGGCGGCTTGCTGCCGCTTTGAGCCCTTGGGGGGATGGGCCGAAGGCATACTTGGGGAACGTGGAAAATAACACTCCGTCACTTTTTGCCGCCCAGGCGCTCGAAGAGCCCCGTACGCTGGCTGCTGCGCTGGCGCCCGCGGCTGCGCCCGGCCACTTTGACGAGTTGCGCGGGAGCGTCTCGCGCGGCCCGGCGGCTGCGGAGCCGCCTTTGGCGAGCGTCCCGCCTTTGCAGCTTGCTGCCGGCTCCCGGGGCGGCCGAGACACTGCGCCAGAGACCCACGCGACCAACGAGACCAGCCCGGCAGCGGCCCGCCCGGGTTCGAGTTCGAGTGAGGGGCCCTTGTCAGCCGAATGGGCAAACTTCTTCGACTTCCTGGGCACTGACGGTTTCTACGACCTGAACCACCGCACCGCCAATCTGCGGCGCCAGATCCGCGACAACGGCGTGACCTACAACGTTTACGCCGATGCCAACGGGCCGCAGCGGCCCTGGTCGCTGGACCTTTTTCCGATGATGGTGTCGGCTGCGGACTGGGCCGTGATTGAAGCTGGCATCCAGCAACGCGCCCGATTGCTGGACCGCGTGATGGCCGACATCTACGGCCCGCAGGAACTGCTTTCAAAGGGCTTGCTGCCCAGCGCGCTGGTGCACGGCAACCCCGGCTACCTGCGCGGCATGCAGGGCGTCAAGCCCGCTGGTGGTACCCACCTGCACATCGCGGCCTTCGACATCGGCCACGGCCCGGATGGGCGTTGGTCGGTAGTGTCCCAACGCACGCAGGCGCCCTCGGGCCTGGGCTACCTGCTGGAAAACCGGCTGACCATCTCCCTGCTGTTTCCGGAAGCCTTTCGGGAGATGAAGGTGCAGCGGCTGGCCGCCTCGTACAAGGCACTGGTGGACGGGCTCAAGGCGATGAGCCCCGCCAATGAGGGCAACGAGGAAAGCCGGGTGGTTCTGCTGACGCCGGGCCCCTACAACGAAACCTATTTTGAGCACGCCTACCTGGCCCGCTTTCTGGGGCTGACGCTGGTGGAGGGCAACGACCTGCTGGTACGCGATGACAAGCTGTACCTCAAAACCCTGCGCGGCCTGGAGCCTGTGCATGGCCTGCTCAAGCGGCTCGATGACGAATTCCTGGATCCGCTGGAGCTGCGTTCCGACTCCACCCTGGGCGTGCCCGGCTTGCTGCAGGTCATTCGTGCAGGCAACGTGCTGGTGGTCAACACCCCGGGCTCGGCCTTTCTGGAGTCCAGCGCCCTGCTCGGTTTCCTGCCCGCACTCTCGCAGCACCTGCTCGGTGAAACACTGGCCCTGCCTTCGCTGGCCACCTGGTGGTGTGGCGAGCAGGCCGTCATGCGGGACGTGCTGAGCCAGCTCAAGGATTGCGTGATCAAGCCCACCCATGCCGGCTCTGGCATGGCATCCGTCATCGGGCACACCCTGTCTCGCCGCGAACTCGACGAATGGGCCGGCCGCATTGTCCGGCGCGGCGAGGATTACACCGTGCAGGCCTACCTGCCGCTGTCGCAAACACCCACCTGGCAGGGTGAACGCGTGGCGCCACGTTCGGCGATGCTGCGCGTGTTTGCGGTCGCCGACGGCGCGGGCTCCTGGCAGGTACTGCCCGGTGGACTGGCGCGGCTCGCCGGCAAAAACGAAAACATGGCTTCGATGCAGCACGGTGGCAGCAGCGCCGATGTGTGGGTGCTGGGCGAGCCCTCCGGCGCAGCCACCACCACCACCTCCCCCCCCCCTGCCGACAGCACGGCGGGGCAGCGCGCAGAGCACCCCGCACCCGCCTGGGCCACAGCCCCGCTGCGCCACCGCCCGCCCGTGACCAGCCGGGCGGCCGAGAACCTGTTCTGGCTGGGCCGTTATACCGAGCGCGCCGAGAACTCCACGCGGCTGGCCCAGCTAACCCTGCAGTGCCTGGGCGGCGAAGACCAGACCTCGCAGCCACTGCTGGACTGGCTGACCCGCATGGCGGTGACCAATGCCCTGGTGCTCGATACCGTGCCGCCCGCGACGCAGGCGCGGCGCGTCTTTGAACGCGCCCTGATTGCCGGCCTGGCCGACACCGGGCAAGTCGCCAGCGTGGGCTACAACCTGCGAGCCCTCAAGAGTGCAGCATCGGCCGTGCGCGAGCGCCTGTCGCAGGAACAGTGGCACGTCATCGTGCGCACAGAAGCGGACTTCTTCCATCACTGCAAGGCATTCAGCGGCGCCAGTTCGCAGAGCCAGCAGCAAGGCCATGGGCATGCGGGCCACCACGCGCTGGAGTATTCATCGGTCGAAGCGCTCAGGGCCCTTGAATCCCTCAGCGGTTTCCTGGCGGCCATGACGGGCGCGCAGACCGACCGCATGACACGCGACGACGGTTGGCGGCTGCTCAGCATAGGCCGGATGCTGGAGCGGCTCTACACGCTGGCCGCTGCGCTGGTGCACGGCTTTGAAACCCGGGCCGTTTTCGAGGAAGGCGGCTTTGGCGCCATCGTCTCCCTGTTTGACAGCACCATCAGCTTTCATGCGCAATACCAGCAGCGACGCGACATTCCCGCCCTGCTCGACCTGCTGGTGCTGGACCGCGACAATCCGCGCTCGCTGGGCTGGGTAGTGCAAGCCCTGTGCGGGCGCCTGGACAAATTGGCCAGCAGCACACCGGTTGAGTTGCCCGATCTGGCGGTGGACTTGCCCGACCCGGGCAGCTGGGTGCTGGCCGAGCTGTGTGGCAGCGTCAGCGCTGACGGTGCAAATGGTGCGCCCCTTCAAACCGGCGGTGAAGTCCCGGGTTGCGAGCCACTGATCGGCTTGCTGGAACAGTGCTGCACACAAGCGCTCGAACTCTCGGACACCATCAGCCGGCGCTACTTCAGCCATGCGGCATCGGGCAGCCAGAGTCTGGGCGCGTAGGCCCATCCCTACCCAGAACAAGCCCTGACCCCGTGCTGCTCCACGTCATCCATGAAACCAGCTACCGCTATACGCCGGCGGTTGAAAACGCACACCACGTCGTGCACCTCAAGCCGGCCAGCCGCGGCGGGCAGACGCTGCTGCACTATGCATTGCGCATCGATCCGGCCCCCGCGCAACTGCGCGAGACAGTCGATGTCTATGGCAATACCCGCAGTTATTTTTCGTTGCAGGCTGCACACGACCGGCTGACGGTCGTCGCCGACAGCGTCGTCTCCACCTCCTCCGCCAATCCGCTGCAGGCTGACCTGCCCTCGGCGCCCGGTGCGCGGGCGGCTATGCCCTGGGAGCAGGTTCGCGACCAGTTCCGCTACCGGGCCGGCGCCGCCTACGACAGCGCCTCGGAATTCCTGTTTGCCTCGCCTTATGTCCCGCTGGACGAGGCGTTTGCCGAATTTGCCCGGCCGAGTTTCATACCGGGCAGGCCCCTGCCGGAGGCCACGCACGACCTCATGACACGCATTCACACCACCATGACCTATGAGAGCGAAAGCACCGAGGTCAACACACCCGCTCTGGACGCACTCGAGCAGCGCAAAGGGGTTTGCCAGGATTTTGCACACATCATGGTGGCCTGCTGCCGCGCCATTGGTTTGCCGGCGCGTTATGTCAGCGGCTACCTGCTCACCACCCCGCCCCCCGGCCAGCCGCGCCTGATCGGCAGTGACGCCTCGCATGCCTGGGCCTCGGTCTACTGCCCCGGCGTGGGCCAGTGGCTGGACTTTGATCCCACCAACAACCGGGCGCCGGGTGAGGACTACGTGACGCTGGCCACGGGCCGCGATTTTCTGGACGTATCGCCCATGCGCGGCGTGATCCGCGGTGGCGAGCAGCACATCCTGGATGTTGCGGTGACGGTGAAACCCCTTGAGCCCGCTGAATTGACCGCTTTTGGCGGCGCCCTCCATCAGGCGGATTGACAGTGGATTAGCCGGCTTCATCGGCATCCTGCGCTAAGATAAAAAATCAGCGACAGACTGTATTGCTATCTTATTAGTAGCTGTAGTAGCCGGGAACGCCCGCCCTTTTGGTACCCCCGGCACATTTCATCCCCGACAGACTTCACCCTCCAGGAGAACACCATGAGTACCAGCCCGCAAAACGTCTACGACAAGCTCAAAGCCCTGAACATCACGCTGCCCGCCGTGGCAGCCCCGGTGGCCGCCTACCTGCCTTTCGTGCAGACCGGCAACCTGGTGTTCCTGAGCGGCCACATCGCCAAGAAAGACGGCAAGGTCCTCGCCGGCCAGTTGGGCAAGAACATGACGACCGAAGAAGGCAAGGCCGCGGCGCGTTCAGTCGCCATCGACCTGATGGGCACGCTCGAAGCCGCCGTCGGCCTGGGCAAGGTCAAACGCATCGTCAAGCTCATGAGCCTGGTCAACTCAACCGGCGACTTCACCGAGCAGCATCTGGTAACCAACGGCGCCAGCGAACTCTTCGGTGAAATCTTCGGCGAAGCCGGCAAGCACGCGCGCAGCGCGTTTGGCGTGGCGCAGAACCCCATGGGTGCTTGTGTCGAGATCGACCTGATTGCCGAGGTGGGCTGACAGCACCGCCGCTACGACAAACCGCCGGCAGCCAGCATGACATCGTTTCAGGGCAAGCTGAAAATCCGGCATCTGGAAGTTGTGCTTGCCGTCGCGGATTGCGGCAACCTCTCGCGTGCCGCCACGCAGCTGGGCCTGACGCAGTCAGGTCTTTCGCGGGCGAGCACGGACGCCTTCCCGGCATGGCTGCCCGCTAGCTTTTTTTTAGCGACCAGGTTTACCGCGGACATTTGCCCCTGACGCTGACGGGGAGGCAATCGCGCGACACCGCCCCTTACTTCACTAGATTTAGAATCACACTCGCCCCGGCATCCTCCGGGGCAGCGTTCTCAGGGCGGGGTGAAAGTCCCCACCGGCGGTGATTGCAGCGATGCATCAACCCGCGAGCGCCCGGCCTGCACCTGTGCAGGTTCGGGGTCAGCAGATCCGGTGCGATTCCGGGGTCGACGGTCATAGTCCGGATAAAAAGAGAGCGCGATGCCATGCATGCCTGCAGCCTTGTGCGCGGGCGTATGCAGGCTCGTGCGCCCTGGCTGTTTTGGATTGTCAGAGGCCTTCATGAGTCAAAAAAATCTTCCCCCGCCGGAGACGGCACGTTTTGCGTTTATCCAGTCGTCCTGGCACGAGGACATCGTGGACCAGGGCCGCCTCGGTTTCACGGCAGAGATGGCGAGGCACGGCATAGGCGCGGACGACATCGACTTCTTCGCGGTGCCGGGCGCATTCGAGATTCCGCTGCACGCCAAAAAGCTGGCGAAATCGGGACGCTATGCCGCCATCATCACCTGTGGGCTGGTGGTGGACGGCGGCATCTACCGCCATGAGTTCGTCGCCGACGCGGTGATCAACGCGCTAATGGGCATCCAGCTGGAAACCGGCGTGCCGGTGTTTTCGGCGGTGCTGACGCCGCAGAATTTTCATGAGCATGAAGAACACCGCAAGTTCTTCACCGCGCATTTTCTGACCAAAGGCAAGGAAGTGGCGCAGGCCTGCCTGGAGACAGTGGCAGGGCTGAAAAGGCTTGAGTCACTGCTCGCGGCCTGACACCGGCCCCCCGGATCCGCCGCCCGAGTTGCTATTAAATAGATAGCAACTTGCGCCCATCGCGTATTACTTACGCCCATCGATTATTGGCAATGGGCGTATGTTCTATTCAAGGCGAGCGATTCCGGTGGGTTTGAAGCCCAGGTCGGCGGCCTTGCCTTTGCGGGCACGTGCCGCACGGGCATTGTTCAGGCTGCGGATTTCGAGCGTTTCTTCACGCACTTTGCCGCCGCGCCCAATGCCTTCAATCTGCACGCTGCGGGTGTAAGCCGCGGCGCCGGCCAGCGTGTCCTTGGCGTCCAGGTCCAGCAGCATCAGCCCACGTCCACCGGCTGCCTGGAGTTTAAGGTCGGTGATTTCGAATGTGAGGATGCGGCCACCGGTGGAGGCGCAGGCGACATGCGTGGCCGGACTCAGCGGCACGGCGCCGGTGCTGCCCGATACATGCGAAGGCCTGCATACCGATTCGCCCTCGCCGCAGCTGATGAACGTCTTGCCGGCTTTGAGACGCGAACTCATGTTTTCCACAGTCGCGAGGAAACCATAACCACCGCTGCCGCTGAGCAGCAAAGTGGCACTGGCCGGACCCGCAAAGTAATGCACCAATTGCGTTCCCGACTCGAGGTCGATCAGGGTCGTCAGCGGCTGCCCGTCACCGCGTGCGCCCGGCAGGGACGCCACCGGGACAGAGTAAATACGGCCGCGTGAGCCAAAGGCCAGCAGGGTATCGACGGTACGGCATTCAAACGTCGCGTACAGGCCGTCGCCCGCCTTGAAGGCAAAGCTTGCCGCATCGTGGCCGTGGCCCGAGCGGGCGCGCACCCAGCCCTTGGCGCTCACCACCACCGTGACCGGCTCGTCCAGCACCTTGACTTCGAGTACGGCTTTTTTCTCGGCCTGGATCAGCGTGCGGCGCTGGTCGGCAAACTGTTTGGCGTCCGCTTCAATTTCCTTGACCAGCAGGCGGCGAAGCGCCGCCGGGCTGCCCAGGATTTCCTCGAGCTTGCCCTGCTCTTCCCGCAGGGTTTTGAGCTCCTGCTCGATCTTGATGGCTTCCAGCCGCGCCAGCTGGCGCAGGCGAATCTCGAGGATGTCTTCGGCCTGCCGGTCGCTCAGCTTGAAGCGCTCTATCAGCGCGGCCTTGGGCTCGTCCGACTGGCGGATGATGGCAATCACCTCATCGATGTTGAGCAGCACCAGCTGCCGCCCCTCGAGGATGTGGATGCGGTCGAGGACCTTATCGAGCCGGTGCTGCGAACGTCGTTGTACCGTGGCCTGGCGGAACTCGATCCACTCGCTCAGCATTTGCCGCAACGTTTTTTGCGTCGGCTTGCCATCGAGCCCCACCATGGTCAGGTTGATCGAGGCAGAACTCTCCAGGCTGGTGTGCGCCAGCAGCGTGTTGATGAGTTCGGACTGCTCGATCCTGCTGGTCTTGGGCTCGAACACCAGGCGCACCGCGGCGTCCTTGCTGGACTCGTCGCGCACCACGTCGAGCACCGACAGCACGGTCTGCTTGAGCTGCACCTGCTCCTGGCTCAGCGCTTTCTTGCCGGCCTTGATCTTGGGGTTAGTGAGCTCTTCGATCTCTTCGAGCACGCGCTGCGTGCTGACGCCAGGCGGCAACTCCTGCACCACGAGCTGCCACTGGCCGCGGGCCAGGTCCTCAATCTTCCAGCGGGCGCGCACCTTGAGCGAACCACGTCCGGTGCTGTAGGCCGCCGCAATTTCCGCGCCGCTCGAGATGATCTGCCCGCCGCCAGGGTAATCGGGACCGGCGATCAGCGTGTACAACTCGTCGTCGCTGAGCTTGGGTGTCTTGATCAGGGCCACGCAAGCGTCAGCCACCTCGCGCAGGTTGTGGCTGGGAATTTCGGTAGCCAGCCCCACGGCAATGCCGCTGGCGCCGTTAAGCAGCGTGAACGGCAAGCGCGCCGGCAACTGGCGTGGCTCTTCGAACGAGCCATCGTAATTCGGCACGAAATCGACCGTGCCTTCATCGAGTTCGTCAAGCAACAGCGTCGTGATGCGTGCCAACCGGGCCTCGGTATAGCGCATGGCCGCCGCGCCATCGCCGTCGCGCGAGCCGAAATTGCCCTGACCGTCGACCAGCGGGTAACGCTGGCTGAAGTCCTGGGCCATGCGCACCATCGCGTCGTAAGCCGCCTGGTCGCCGTGCGGGTGGTATTTGCCCAGCACGTCACCGACCACACGGGCGCTTTTGACCGGCTTGGCGCCGCTTGCACCATTGGCGCCGCCAAAGCCCAGGCCCATGCGCGCCATGCTGTACAAAATGCGGCGCTGAACCGGCTTCTGGCCATCGCACACGTCGGGCAGCGCCCTGCCCTTGACGACGCTCAGCGCGTATTCGAGGTAGGCGCGCTGCGCATAGGCGGCGAGCGAGTCCTGGTCAGCAGGTTCGGGGATCGGGGCTACTGCGTCCGGTGTAAAGAGATCCATCTTGAATTTGACTTGGCTGGTAAGGTGGAGTTACGCATGCCGGTACACACTGGTGCGACCGACACAGGGCTACAAAGAAATGCAGGGGGAGCCGGTTTTCAGGCCGCCGGGCTGGTGGTTGGCACATCCCGCGCAAACATTCCCGGGCTGAACACAAGGCGCATTGTGAGGTCAGTTCTGCTCGAGTTGAACCTCTGGCGTGGCAGTGGACACCACTGTGGGCGGCACCATGTTGCTGCGGCCGGTTGCGCCGCCCATCATTTCCATGCGAACCCGGCCGGGCGACGCCATCATGCTGGGCGGCTTAAGGTGGTTATAGAGCTGCATCACGGTCTTGACGTAGTTTTTGGTTTCAGGGTAATTGGGAATCTTGTTACCGGCTCGCTGCACCGCACCCTCGCCGGCGTTATAGGCGGCAACTGCCAGCTCCAGTTGGCCGGGGAACATGGCAATCAGGTCGCTCAGGTAGCTGGAACCCGCTCGAATGTTCGTCTTGGGGTCAGTCAGCTTTTTCTGGATCGGGGAATTTTTGTCAGCCCTGACGCCATAGCGTTCCGCCGTCGGCGGGATCAGCTGCATCAGCCCCACCGCGCCTTTGGGCGAGACAGCCTGGGTGTCAAAGCCAGATTCGGTGGCGATCAGGGCCTGCAGCAGTTCGTAGTCAATGCCATGCTTGACGGAAGCTTCGCGCAGCAGGTGCTTGACGGCCTTGTAGTTGGGAGACACATCAAAGTAGGCAAGCAGCTTGGGCGGCGCAGCGGCCACGCCGGTGGCCCGGTTGGCATCGTTGCCGACTGCCTTGCCGCTTTTGGCAACATTGTTGCCTGCGCTGAAGCTTTCAGCCCCGCGAAAGAAAAGCTCATAGCGCTCATCCAGCCGTATCGCCGAAAAGTGGGCAACGCCCCCGGCATCTACATAGCCCCAGATATCGGCACGGGCCGGAGTGACGTGCAAACCCGCAAGCAGCATGACCAGCATGGGCAACAGCAGCGCGCGCCAGCGGACAGGGCTACGCGGCGCCGGCGTCCCCGCCAACACGCGGGATGCCGATGCCAGGTGCAAAAGCGAAAACAACTTCAGGGGGAAATTCATCAAATATCGATCTCCACGGCATCGCCGTGCAACTCCATCAGTTCGCGTCGCGCCGCAGCCTCGCCTTTACCCATCAGCTTGGTGATCAGATTTTCAGTTTGCAGAAAATCAAAATTGCCCAACTGCACGGGTAGCAGGCGCCGGGTGTCCGGGTTGAGCGTGGTTTCCCACAACTGTTCCGCACTCATTTCGCCCAGCCCCTTGAAGCGGCTGATGCTCCAGGCGTTCTCACGCACGCCGTCCTTGCGCAACTTGTCCAATATGGCGGTCAATTCGCCTTCGTCCAGGGCATACACCTTGGACGCCGGCTTTTTACCTCGCGCAGGAGCATCCACCCGAAACAGCGGCGGACGCGCCACATACACATTACCAGCTTCAATCAGTTTGGGGAAGTGCCGGAAAAAGAGGGTCAGCAACAGCACCTGGATGTGCGAGCCGTCTACGTCGGCGTCGCTGAGGATGCAGACCTTGCCGTAGCGCAGGCCGCTCAGGTCCGGCGTGTCATGGGGGCCATGCGGATCGACGCCGATGGCCACGGCAATATCGTGGATTTCCGTATTGGCGAACAGCCTGTCACGCTCGACCTCCCAGGTATTGAGCACCTTGCCGCGCAGCGGCAAGATGGCCTGACTTTCCTTGTCGCGCCCCATCTTGGCACTACCGCCCGCCGAGTCGCCCTCGACCAGGAAGACCTCGTTGTGTGCCAGGTCCTTGCTTTCACAATCGGTCAGCTTGCCCGGCAGCACGGCCACGCCGGAGCCCTTGCGTTTTTCAACCTTCTGGCCGGCCTTCTGGCGGGTTTGCGCGGCCTTGATGGCGAGTTCGGCCAGTTTTCTCCCGTAGTCGACATGCTGGTTCAGCCACAGCTCCAGCGTGGGGCGCACAAAGCTCGACACCAGCCGCACCGCATCGCGCGAGTTCAGGCGTTCCTTGATCTGACCCTGAAACTGCGGGTCCAGCACCTTGGCGGAAAGCACATAACTGGCCCGGGCAAACACATCCTCAGGCAGCAACTTGACGCCCTTGGGCAGCAGCGAATGCAAATCGATAAAGCTCTTGACGGCAGTGAACAAGCCATCGCGCAGTCCGCTTTCGTGCGTACCGCCGGCACTGGTCGGGATCAGGTTGACGTAGCTTTCGCGCATGGGCTGACCGTCTTCGGTAAAGGCCACACACCACTGGGCGCCCTCACCCTCGGCAAAACTGTCGTGCGAGGCATCGGCAAAGCCCTCGCCCTCAAACATCGGAATCACCGGATCGGCAGTGAGGGTCTGCATCAGGTAGTCGCGCAGGCCGCCCTTGTAGGCCCAGGTCTGCGTTTCTTTGGTCTTCTCGTTGGTCAGCGTGACGGTCACACCAGGCATCAGCACGGCCTTGCTGCGCAGCAAATGCGTCAACTCGGTCATGGGCAGCGCGGCAGACTCGAAGTATTTGGCGTCCGGCCAGGCGCGCACGGAGGTACCGCATTTTCGGTCGCCTTCAACAGCCTTGCGCAACTGCAGTTTTTCAATGACATCGCCACCTGAAAACACCAGCCGGGCGACCATGCCTTCGCGGTAAGACATCACTTCAAGCCGTTTTGACAAGGCGTTGGTGACGCTCACCCCCACGCCGTGCAGGCCACCCGAGAAGCTGTAGGCGCCGCCCTTGCCCTTGTCGAACTTGCCACCGGCATGCAGGCGGGTGAACACCAGCTCGACCACCGGTGCTTTTTCTTCCGGGTGCAGGCCAAACGGGATGCCGCGCCCGTCGTCCTCCACGCTCACCGAGCCGTCGGTGTGCAGCGTGACCTTGATCTTTTTGCCATACCCGGCCAGCGCCTCGTCGGCCGAGTTGTCCAGAACCTCCTGAATGATGTGCAGCGGGTTGTCGGTGCGCGTATACATGCCCGGCCGCTGCTTGACGGGCTCCAGACCCTTGAGCACGCGGATCGAGCCTTCGGAATATTCGTTGCTTGCGGTAGATAGTTTGTCGGCCATGGCTGATGAGGAAATTGCGGCAATTGTAGACCGGGCCGCAAAAGTAACTGTACAAATATACAGCCATGCTAACCGAACCCGCCGGGCCGGACGGTTCCGCCACGCGGCGCACCGCCCGGCCGCCAGCACCTTGTGGACATTTTCGTTACAGTCTGCCCATGGCTTCCAACACCGCCCCTACTCCCGACGCGTCATCCTCTTCCTCTTCTTCCCAAACCCTGTCGATGCTTCAGGTGCTGGCCTGCGGCGCGGCGATTGTCACGCTGTCCATGGGTATACGCCATGGCTTCGGCCTCTGGCTTCAACCCATCACCCAGGCGCAGGGCTGGACGCGCGAGACCTTTGCTTTTGCCATTGCCGTGCAGAACCTGGCCTGGGGTGTTTTTGGCATCTTTGCCGGCATGGCGGCTGACCGCTTTGGCGCCTTCCGGGTGATTGTGGGTGGTGCGTTGCTGTACGCCCTGGGCCTCGTTGGCATGGCGCTGTCGCCCACGGGCCTGCTGTTCACGCTGACCGCCGGGGTGCTGATTGGCGCGGCGCAGGCAGGCACCACCTACGCGGTGATTTACGGCGTCATCGGGCGCAATATTTCCTCGGACAAGCGCTCCTGGGCCATGGGTGTGGCAGCGGCCGCAGGCTCGTTTGGCCAGTTTTTGATGGTGCCCGTCGAGGGTTTCCTGATCAGCAGCCTGGGCTGGAAAGAAGCCCTGCTGGCCCTGAGCATTGCAGTTTTGATGATCGTGCCCCTGGCGCTGGGGCTGCATGAGAGCGGGTTTGCGAGCGGCAAGCCGGCCAAACGCGAGCAAACCATCGGGCAGGCACTGCGGGAAGCCTTCAAGTACCCGAGCTTTCAATTGCTGATGGCCGGCTACTTCGTCTGCGGCTTCCAGGTGGTATTCATTGGCGTGCACATGCCCAGCTATCTGAAAGACAAGGGCCTGTCGCCCCAGGTGGCCAGTTATGCGCTGGCCCTGATCGGCCTCTTCAATGTGTTCGGCACCTACGTTGCCGGTTCGCTGGGCCAGAGAATTGCCAAACGAAAAATCCTGGCGACGATTTACCTGTCGCGAGCCATCGTCATCGCCGTGTTCCTGGCCGCCCCGTTGAGCCCCATGAGCGTTTATATCTTTGCCAGCGTGATGGGCTTGCTGTGGCTGTCGACCATTCCACCGACCAACGCCGTGGTGGCGCAAATTTTCGGCATCCAGCATATGTCCATGCTGGGCGGCTTTATTTTCTTCAGCCACCAGATCGGTTCCTTCCTGGGGGTCTGGCTGGGCGGCTACCTGTATGACCGCACCGGCAGCTACAACATTGTCTGGTACATCGCCATTGCGCTGGGTGTGTTTGCAGCACTGGTAAACCTGCCGGTGCGCGAAACCCCGATTTCGCGTGCCGGCCTGCCGCAGGGAGCGTAAGGTGGCCAAAAAGATCAGCTGGTGGGCGCTCGCGATCCTCGCATCGCTGGGCGTGTTTTCCCTTTACACGCGGCCTGATTTCCTCTTCACGCTGGCCAATCAGGTCTGGGCCTGTTTCTAGGATTGCCTCAGGCCGACTTCAGGCTTGCCCGCAGTTTTGTACAGGCCATTGAGACCTGAAGCCCAATCACGACGGGGACAAGCAGCCATGAAAACTATCGTAATTACCGGGGCGTCCGATGGCATAGGCGCGGAGATGGCGCGGCAACTCGCGCAAACGCACCGCACCGGCGTGGCATTGGTGCTGGCTGCGCGCAACGAAGCCTTGCTCGCGGAAGTCGCCGCGCAATGTGCGGCGCACGGCGCCCAAACGCTGGTGGTGAAAACCGATGTCTCGATCGAGGCCCAATGCCGGCAGCTGATCGCCGCCGCCGTCAGCCGCTTTGGCCGCATCGACGCGTTGATCAATAACGCTGGCCGGTCGGCGCAGGCGCTCTTTGAAGACGTCAAAGCCGAAGACCTGGCCTGGTACGAGCAACTGATGCGCATCAACTTCTGGGGCAGCGTCTGGTGCACCCATGCGGCCCTGCCTCATTTAAAGCAAAGCCACGGCGCCATCGTGGCCGTCTCCAGCCTCGCGGGGCTGATTGGCGTGCCGGGCCGGACCGCCTACAGCGCCACCAAATTTGCCATGACGGGTTTCTTCGAGGCCCTGCGCGCGGAATTGAAGGGTGCCGGCGTCAGCGTGACGACCGTCTATCCCGGCGTGGTCGCTACGCAGACCCGGTATCGCGGTTTCAATGCCGCGGGGGCCCCTGCCGGCTCCAGTGGCCTGAAGGAAGATCAGGCCATGAGCGTTGAAGAATGCGCAGGACTGATTCTGCAGGGCATGGCGCGACGGGACCGCGAGGTGGTGATGACAGCCAAAGGCAGGCTGGGCCGCTGGCTCAAACTGGTGGCGCCAGCCCGGGTCGAGTCGATGGCGCTGGCCGCCCTCAAGGATGAGGTCAAGCCTCATTAACTTTATTAACACCTCCGTTAATCCTATTAACCGCATTAACCCAATTAACCCAATAACCCCATGACCTCATTGCAAAAGCAAAGCACCCTGCACGGCACAGAGCCGGCTTCGGCCTGGGTACAGCGCTGGTCGCACCTGGTGGCAGACGGCGGTGTGGTGCTGGATGTGGCTTGCGGCCGCGGTCGCCACGCCTGCTGGTTTTATCAACAAAATCACCCCGTCGTCCTTGTAGACAGGTCACAGGAGGCTATTGAATCCATCGCAATTCCGGCGCAGGCCCGCGAAGCGGTGGTGGCAGATATTGAAAATGGCCCCTGGCCCTTTGCTGGCCGGCAATTTGACGCGGTGGTGGTCACCAACTACCTCTGGCGCCCGCTGATGCCCACCTTGCTTGGCGGCTTGGCGCCGGGCGGTGTCCTGATTTACGAAACTTTTACGCAAGGCAATGAAACGGTGGGAAAACCCTCCCGTCCCGATTTTCTGTTGCGTCCCGGTGAATTGCTGGAGATCTGCCGCGGCTTGCGGGTAGTGGCTTTCGAGGACGGCTTTGAGGAAGGCCCACAGGGACTGCAGCCACGCTTCGTCCAGCGCATTGCCGCGATCCGCGAACCCGAAAGCCATCCGGGTTTGCCCGGGGGCCTGCAACCCCAATCCCCAGTCCCCCCACGCTATAGACTGGTCTAGCCTCTGGGTAGAATGCGGGATTGGCTCTTCGGGTCGGCAATCTCCTTTTTATGATTGTTTCCAGACCACCCCCAGGGCCGCGAACCTACAGACCAAGACATGAAACCCATTACTGGCAGCATCGTTGCACTGGCAACGCCCTTGCATGATGACGGCAGCGTAGATTACCCCACCCTGCGCAAACTGGTGGACTGGCACATCGCCGAAGGGACCGACTGCATAGGCGTGGTCGGCACCACCGGCGAATCCCCGACCGTCAACGTCGAAGAGCACTGCGAAATCATCCGCGTCTCGGTGGAGCAGGCGAAAAAACGCGTGCCCATCATGGCCGGCTGCGGCGCCAATTCCACGGCCGAGGCGATCGAGCTCGCCAGGTTCGCCAAGCAGGTGGGCGCCGACTGCCAGCTGCAAGTCGTCCCCTATTACAACAAGCCCACCCAGGAAGGCCAGTACCGGCATTTCAAGGCGATCGCCGAGGCTGTCGGCGACCTGCCCACCGTGCTGTACAACGTGCCCGGCCGCACCGTAGCCGATATGGCGCATGCCACCGTGCTGCGCCTGGCCCAAGTGCCCGGCATTGTCGGCATCAAGGAGGCCACCGGCAACATCGAGCGCGCACAGTGGCTGATCAAGGAAGTCCCCCAAGGGTTTGCCGTGTACTCCGGTGATGATCCGACCGCCGTGGCGCTGATGCTTTGCGGCGGACAGGGCAACGTCAGCGTGACAGCCAACATCGCGCCACGCCTGATGCACGAGCTGTGCGTGGCTGCCGTGGCGGGAGACGCCAGACGGGCCATGGAGTTGCAGTTCAAACTGCTGCCCCTGCACAGAAACCTTTTTGTCGAAGCCAACCCGATTCCTGTCAAATGGGCCATGGCCCGGATGGGACTGTGCGGTGGAGCGCTACGACTACCCATGACGCCGCTTGACCCATCCAACGAAGCTGCCGTGGAAGGCGCCCTGCGCGCCAGCGGCCTGATCTGATTTTTAAGGGAACCCCAGTGAAGAACTTGCCAAAACGCCCTGCCTTTGCAACCACCCAAAATGCGCTAACCGTGTCCGCACTGGTTGCCGTGAGCCTGCTTGCGGGCTGCTCCACCATCAGGGATGTCATGGAAGGCGAACGCATCGATTACAAATCGAGCGCTACCAAAGCGCCCTCGCTGGATATTCCTCCCGACCTGACCCAGCTCAACCGTGAAAGCCGTTATGTGGTGCCCGGCACAGCCGTGACCGCCAGCAGCTACCAGGTAGGCCAGGCCGCGCCCCAGACCGCGCCGACGGCAGCTGTTGCGGTAGGTGACGTCCGGGTAGAGCGAGCGGGCACCCAGCGCTGGCTGGTCATCAACCGGCCTGCCGACAAGCTCTGGGGACCCGTGCGTGACTTCTGGCTGGAAAGCGGCTTTTTGCTGGCTCAAGACCAGGAAAATCTGGGCATCATGGAAACGGACTTTGCCGAAAATCGCGCGAAGCTGCCTCAGGACTTCATTCGCAGCGCACTGGGCAAAATTCTCGATGGCGCCTATTCCACCGGCGAACGCGACAAGTTCCGCACCCGGCTGGAACGCCGGCCAGACGGCGGCACCGAGATTTTCATCAGCCATCGCGGCATGGTGGAGGTGATCACCGGCGCCAAGAGCGGCAATGCCGTGACAGGCGACAGCACGGTCTGGCAACCGCGCCCTGCCGATCCCGAACTCGAAGCCGAGTTTCTGCGCCGCCTGATGGTGAAGCTGGGCGTGGCGCAGGAACAGTCCAGGGCCCTCGTTGCAGCAGGCGCCACGAAACAGACATCCCGCTCCACCGTCGTGAACAATCTTCCAGTCGTGCAGATCGACGAAGGTTTCGAGCGCGCCTGGCGTCGCGTGGGCCTGGCACTGGACCGCACCGGCTTCACCGTGGAAGACCGCGACCGCAGCCAGGGCGTCTATTTTGTACGCTATATCGAACCCGTCGCCAACAAGAGCGAACCCGGCTTCTTCAGCAAGCTGTTCAGTGGCTCTCCGGCTGCGCCAGCGCCACTGAAGTACCGCATTGCGGTCAAGAGCCAGGGCGAAAGCACCACGGTATCGGTACTCAATGCCCAGGGCGCGCCTGAATCGTCAGCCAATGCGCAACGCATTGTTCAGGTGATTGCCGACGACCTGAAATAAGGCCGCGGTTTGCAGCCCCATCACTGCCCGCTGCACCGGTGCTGAGATTCAAAAGCCTGGGCAGCGGCAGTTCGGGCAACGCCACACTGGTTGAAGCCCTGGGCCTGCTGCCGTTTCGGGTGCTCATTGATTGCGGGCTGGGGCTCAAGCACCTCGTGTACCGGCTTGGCCAGGCCGGGCTTCGACCGGAAGACATCAACGCGGTCTTCATTACCCATGAACATGGCGACCACATTGGTTGCGCGCGCTCACTGTCCCTGCGCTACCGCATCCCGGTCTGGATGAGCCATGGCACCCATGCCGCTACCGGCTCGCCGGATTTTGATGGCCTGCTCCGCACGGCACGAGATGGTGAAGCCATTGACCTCGGGGGACTGCAGCTCACGCCTTTTACCGTGCCGCACGACGCCAGGGAGCCCCTGCAGCTCACCTGCACGGATGGCTCGGCGAAGCTGGGGATTTTGACGGACCTGGGCCATGCGACGGCACACGTCTTGGGGCACCTGAAGGCCTGCGATGCGCTGCTGCTGGAGTGCAACCACGACACCGAGATGCTGGCTCAATCAGCCTATCCCGCATTTCTGAAGCGGCGGGTCGGCGGCCAGTACGGCCACCTGGCCAACACCGCAGCGGCAGATATCGCCCGCGCGGTGCGCCACCAGGGCCTCAAGCATCTGGTGGCAGCCCATCTGAGCGCGCAAAACAACCGGCCCGCCCTGGTTCAAGACGTCATGGCGCAGGCTTTGTCCTGCGCGCCAGACGACATCATCGTTGCGAAACCCGATGACGGGAGCTGCTGGCTGCAGATCTGACAACGCAACATGACGAAGCAATCATTCCCGGGGTCTGGGCAAGCTGCCGGGAAATCATGAACTGTATGAACCATAAAAAAAGCCGCCTTGCGGCGGCTTTTTTCGACTCGCTGAAGAGAATTACTTCTTCGCTGCGTCTGCGGCGCCAGCGGCAGCCGAAGCGGCACCAGCAGCAGCCGTAGCGGCGCCAGCGGCAGCCGAAGCGGCACCAGCAGCGGCATCAGCAGCGGGAGCAGCAGCAGGTGCAGGCGCAGGTGCGGCAACTGGTGCAGGCGCAGGTGCTGCAGCTTCTTCTTTTTTGCCGCAAGCAGCCAGAGCAACAGCGGCAACAATAGCTGCCAAAACGAGTGACTTGTTCATTTTTACGATCCTTGATGAATTTAGAAAACAATTTCCGGAAACTGTCAAAGGCAACCTGAATCAAAAATTCAGGTCATGTTTGACTGGGGAAAGGACTCGAGCTCTTTCTACCCAGCTATAAATTATATGCCGGTTATTGCAAGCCTGAAAACCCTTAGGCGGCAAAACGCCCTACGGAATCAAGCCGAAAACCGTAAAAACCACACACACCCGCACACACCTACAGTCCCAGCGTGGTCGCCGGAAAGGCTGGCGAACTTTTTAGCAACCGCTCATTCAGGCGTTCCCTCAGCGCAACCCGTCTGACCACTTCAGAGCCTGCTGTCCCTGTGCAGCGCGCCAACTCCACCCTTTCAAACACCCAACTGGGTGCCCATAGCGCACTGGGCATGTCATCAGCCGGCGTGGAAGCACTTCCACGGCAGTCCACAATGTGCGCCCAGGTCCGTCGCCACGCCGCAAAACGCGCATGACGCCGGAGCACCTCATCGTAATTTTTAGCAAGCATCGTGAACCTGCGGCCCGCTCTGGACCAGTCATTCAGCGCCTGAACCACCACGCGCTCACCCAGAGGCCAGTCTTCAAAGCTGGGGTCGCACACGATGATTTCACGCCAGCCCTCCGCAGCGGCCGCTGCAAAGGCCTGCCGAACCAGGCTGGTGAACTCGGCGCGGCCACTGAAGCGCCCCTCCAGCAACACGGGTGGCTCGGTGGGTGTTGTTTGAGAATCCATGAGACTTCCTCCTTCGAATTGATGAGACGCCCTTCAGGCGCCGCCTCCCATCGGCAGTTCCTGCCGCAGCCAACCGGCCTCATGCCAGTCCCCCAGCAACGCAAGAGCAGGCTTGCTGGCCTTGCGCAACTCACTGGCCGACAGACCGCGCTGGTCGGCCAGCCGGCGCATGAGGGCGGCATCGGTGCCTTTGGCACGGTAGCTTTCTCCATTGATGAACACATGGTCGCTGTCATACATCATCCGGCTGCGCGCATCAAGGCAAATGCCGGCTTTGCCCGCTTTGACAGCGTCCTGCTCCCAAGCCTGCAGGGGAGCCTCAAACCAGACTGAAGGTTTGGGTTCGGTCATGTACTCCCCCAGTGCGCAAGCCAGGGCGAGCGGATCCTTGAGCGCCTCGAGGACCGCTTGCCCGGCGAATTTCGCAAGCCCCTCAGGCAGCGCCGCAGGCGTCGCGGTTGCGGCCTGGCGCGGGTCGCGATAAATTTTCGGTGAAGGACCGGCACGCCGACGCCCCTCGCCGGAGGACGGCTCGGACTCGTCTTCGCTGAACTCCGCCAGGCGATGCAGCAGCTCCGCAGCCAGCTCGTTCCGCGCCGGTGCCCGAAAACCGATGGAATAGGTCATGCAGTCTGCAGCCTCGCCATCTCCGCCTGCCGCGGCTTCGGCAATACCATCATGTGCATAGCATGGCGGCAGGTAGAGCATGTCGCCCGCCTCAAGGACAAACTCCTCATCAGGTTCAAAGTTCTGCAGTATTTTCAACGGCACCCCTTGCTGCAAGGTCAGATCTTTTTGCTGTCCAATTTTCCAGCGCCGGCGCCCGCTGGCCTGGAGCAAAAAAACATCGTAACTGTCAAAGTGCGGCCCCACGCCCCCACCCGGCGTTGCAAACGAGATCATCAGGTCATCCAGCCGCGCATCCGGCACAAAACGAAACTTCTGCAACAGCGCATGCGCGCGCGCATCATGCAGGTCCACCCCCTGCACCAGAAGCGTCCAGGCATCCCGGCTCAATGGCGGCAGGCTTCGCCTCGCAAACGGCCCCTGCTTCATGCGCCACCCCTGGGTCTGGCGGGCAATCAGGCGGGATTCGACATGCTCCTGCCCGGCCAGCGTAAACAGGTCTGCGCGACTGAGCAAAGGCTGAAATCCGGGAATGGCCTGACGCACAAGAAGCGGCTTTTTTTGCCAGTACTGGCGCATGAATCGGGCCGGACTCAAACCGGCGAGAAGGTCTAGGGCTTGATTTACATCCATGGGACAATTGTCGGATGAAAATCACCCCGCAATGCGTCGTAGCCCTGACATGGACGCTGAAAGACACCCTGGGCGATATGCTCGATGAACTGGACGAGCCGGTCGAGTTTTTACTGGGCGGCAATGACCTGCTGATCAAAATTGAAGAGGCCCTGCAAGGCCACGAGGCCGGCGACAAGCTGGAGCTGCATCTGGAGCCCGAAAACACCTTCGGCGACTATGACGAAAACCTGGTTTTTCTGGAAGCCCGCAACATCTTCCCCGCAGAACTGGAAGAAGGCATGACCTTTGATGGCGCAGCGCTACCGGCCGGCGCCAACGGACAAATTCCGCACAACCACATTTACACCGTGACGGAAATCTACCCGGAGCATGTGGTACTGGATGGCAATCATCCCCTGGCCGGCATTGCGATCCGGCTGGCGATGAAAGTAGAGTCTGTGCGCGAGGCCACCGCACAGGAAATTGGACGGGGTTCTCTCGGCACCGGTTTTTTCAAACTGGAATCGCTGACGAGCGGCAACGACACATTGCATTGATCCACTCAGAGTGAGCGCGGGTTGCGGAGCGGCGCAGCAAATGCTGCCACCGCTCTTATTCTTACCTTGACCCGCCCTGAAGACGGCTTGGAGCCGGTTTAAAGACGGTAAATCTGTCCATTCTCTATCCTGACGCGATCACCGACGCGCAGGTCTCCGGATGCAGGCACGTCGTAGGCGCGGGTGCTGCCGTTGTCCAGCCGGATCGAGATACGATAGGTTTCACGAACAGTCGTGCTTTGGCTTTTCTCAATGGCATTGCCGGCCACAGCGCCACCTACAGCGCCGACCACCGTGGCGGCAGTGCGACCACTACCGCCGCCGATCTGAGAGCCGACCACCGCACCGGCCACACCGCCGATGACCGCACCGACGCCGGAGCCCCTGCCTGGCTCCGAGGTCCGCAGGACCTCCACATTGGTGACACGCCCAAACTCGGTGTAGTTACCCTGCGGATACTGGGCAGGATAGGACGAGGTCGGGTAGGACGAACTGGGATAGGTCGACACCGGTTCCGATGAACTCATGGGCGGAGCCGCGCAGGCAGCCAGAGCCGCCAGCACAAGCACCGAAGCAGTGGTTGAAATATATCGGGAAGGTTGACGCATGGAAGTCTCCTGTTAAGAAAGTTGAGGACCTTATGCAATCAGCCGGCGTCACCTTGCGCCAATGGCGTGCAGTTAACGTGCGGATTGCTTGAGTCTCTAACTGATTACATGCGCAATCGCCAAAGCCGGGGGTGGGGCCCCAGGCTGATTCGGCGTGGGAGAGGGCTGCCCGGCAGCGTAAGAAAAGCCTGACGCTGGACGAACCCAGGACGGTAGGCCTTCAGTTCGGTCCTCAGTTTTTACCGGTGGACCCGTAACCACCTTCACCGCGTTCGCTGGCGGGGAATTCGGTGACTACATTGAACTTCGCTTGCACAACCGGCACGATCACCAATTGCGCGATACGCTCCATGGGCTCGATGGTGAAGGGCACATCGCTGCGATTCCATGCACTGACCATCAACTGACCCTGGTAGTCACTGTCGATCAGGCCCACCAGATTACCCAGCACGATGCCGTGTTTATGGCCCAGTCCGGAGCGCGGCAGAATGAGCGCCGCATAGCCCGGATCACACAGGTGGATCGCGACGCCCGTCGGCACCAATTGCCAGGCATTGGCGCCCAGCGTCAGCGGCGCATCCAGGCAGGCGCGCAAGTCCAGGCCTGCGCTGCCGGGCGTGGCGTAGTGAGGAAGATTGCCCTGAAGGCGGGGATCCAGAATCTTGACGTCTATTTTCATGACTTGTGTTTGCGTTCGGCTTGTTGGGAATGGGGGGATATTTCGGTGGTGCCTGCTGCGGTGGTTCTTGCGGTGGCGGTTCTTGCGGCGGTATCTGCCAGGTCTGCAAGGCGTCTGGCCGAGGCACGCAGCGAGGGAGCGCCAACCCTGAACACAACCCACGCAGCATAAGCCAGCAGGAAGGGAATAAACAGAAAGCCTGCTCCGGGCAGCAACCTGGCCAGCATCTGGGTTCCTATCCACGCCACCAGCACCCACTTCACATGAGTGAGGAAAGAAATTCCTGCAAAGGGTTCGAGGGCAGCCTTGACAGAGGGCATCCCGGAACTCGCAGAAAATGGCGCATTCGCCTGTCCGCCCTGTTCCGGCTGGAACATGTCCGGGCGCACGCAGACTGAAATATTGCCGCTGGTCAAACGCTCGACGTACCGCGCGAAATCGCCGTCAGGAGGGGTATCGGAGGGGTGTATCAAGCAGCTCACCCTTTCCGGGTCGAAGCGACCGGCGCCGCCAGCCTGGCAGCGATTTCCTGAACCAGCCGGCGTGCCAGCGACAGCTTGGGCGCCCGGGCCACCTCGGTGCTGCCTTGCTCGTCAACCAGCAGCAGCGCGTTATGGTCCTGTCCAAAAGTATCGGGCCCGATGTTACCTACCAGCAGTGGTACGTTTTTGCGCAGGCGCTTGGCTTGGGCGTTCTCGGCCAGGTCATGGCTTTCTGCGGCAAAGCCCACGCAAAACAGCTTGCCCGCCCGGGCGGCGGCAGACTTGGCAACGGTGGCGAGGATGTCCGCGTTTTCCGTGAATCCCAGTTGCGGCGCGTGGCCCGATCCGTCTTTCTTGATCTTTTGGGCTGATGGTGCCGCAGGCCGCCAGTCGGCCACAGCCGCGGTAGCTATGAAAACAGTAGCACCCTGCACCCGGTCCATCACGGTATCGAGCATATTCTGTGCAGATCTCACGTCAATGCGCGTGACGCCCCGTGGTGTGGGCAGGCCCACCGGGCCGGCGACCAGCGTGACCTCGGCACCCGCCTCGCGCGCAGCGCGCGCAATGGCAAAACCCATCTTCCCGCTGGACAGGTTGGTGATGCCGCGCACCGGGTCAATAGCCTCATAAGTGGGTCCCGCCGTAACCAGCACGCGCTGGCCGGCCAGCACCTTGGGCGCAAAGAAGGCAATGATGTCCTCCAGCAGCTGCTCGGGCTCCAGCATGCGGCCATCACCCGTTTCCCCGCACGCCTGAAAGCCGTTGCCCACGCCCAGCACCCTGGCGCCGTCGGCCTCAAGCTGAACAAAGTTGCGTTGCGTCGCCGGGTGCGCATACATCTCGCGGTTCATCGCCGGCGCCACCAGCAGCGGCACCTTGTCGATGGGCCGGGCCAGGCACATCAGGCTCAGCAAATCATCGGCACGGCCATGGAGCAGCTTGGCCATGAAGTCAGCGCTCATGGGTGCAATCAAAATCGCATCGGCCTCGCGCGACAGGTTGATATGCGCCATGTTGTTGGCTTCGCGACTGTCCCACTGGCTGGTGTAAACCGGCCGGCCGCTCAACGCCTGCATGGTGACAGGTGTGATGAACTGCTCGGCGGCTTCCGTCATGACCACCTGCACGGTGGCGCCCGCCTTGATCAGCGCACGGCACAGCTCGGCCGACTTGTAGCAGGCGATACCGCCCGACAGGCCCAGCACCAGATGCCTGCCGGCCAGGTCCAGTGCTTCACCGCCGGGCACGCCGTTTTCCACGGGATTGGCTTGATTTGTCATGTTTCGCAATGTAGCAGCTAGATGGGCCCCCACGCTTTTCACTGCGTGTAATGCGCTGCCCCCCGAGGGGGCCGCTGCGCCTGCGGCCCGGCAAAGCCGGTTCCGCGGCCCCTGCTGGCTGGAGAGCTATTAGGCCCCCACGGTTGCTCACTGCGTGTAGCTCCCTGCCCCCCCGAGGGGTCGCTGCGCCTGCGGTCTGGCAAAGCCAGTCCCGCGGCCCCTGCTGGGATGAAGAGCCCCCACGCTTTTCACTGCCTTGCGATGCGCCCATCACAGGAAAGCCCGGGTTTTAGCGCCTCGGCTGGCGGCCGTTGTACGGCCAACCCGTATAATCTCCGTTTACCACCTCTGCGAACTTGCGGTTCGTACCTGACATGACCAAATTTGTCTTCGTCACCGGCGGTGTGGTGTCTTCCCTGGGCAAGGGAATCGCCTCAGCCTCCTTAGCTGCGATCCTTGAATCGCGAGGCCTCAAAGTCACTCTTATCAAGCTGGATCCCTACCTCAACGTGGATCCCGGCACCATGTCGCCCTTTCAGCACGGTGAAGTCTTTGTCACCGACGACGGTGCAGAAACCGATCTGGACCTTGGCCACTATGAGCGCTTCATTGAAACGCGCATGCGCAAGGCCAACAATTTCACCACGGGTCAAATTTACAAAAGCGTGCTTGAGAAAGAACGTCGTGGCGACTACCTGGGAAAAACCGTACAGGTCATCCCACATGTCACCAACGAGATTCAGGAGTTCATCAAACGGGGCGCCGGCTATGAAACCGCTGATGCTGTCGATGTGGCGATTGTCGAAGTAGGCGGCACCGTCGGCGATATTGAATCCCTGCCCTTTCTGGAGGCCGTGCGGCAGATGAGTCTGCGGCTGGGCCCCAACAACACCGCCTTTGTTCATCTGAGCTATGTGCCGTGGATTGCGGCCGCCGGTGAACTTAAAACCAAGCCGACGCAGCACACCGCCAAGCAGCTGCGTGAAATCGGCATTCAGGCCGACGTGCTGCTGTGCCGCGCAGACCGTCGCATTCCGGCGGAAGAGCGTGAAAAAATCTCCCTCTTCTCCAACGTGCCCGAGTGGGGTGTCATTTCCATGTGGGACGTGGACACGATTTACAAGGTCCCGCGCATGCTCCACGAGCAGGGGCTGGATGGCCTGATCTGCGACAAGCTGCGCCTGAACACGCCCCCGGCCAATCTCAAGCGCTGGGACGATCTGGTGTATGAAACCGAGCATCCCAAGACCGAGGTCAACATTGCCATGGTCGGCAAGTATGTGGACCTCTCCGACAGCTACAAGTCGCTCAACGAGGCCTTGCGCCATGCCGGCATGAAAAACCATGCCAAGGTGGTCATCGAGTATGTCGACTCCGAAACCATCGCACCCGATAACGTGTCGCGCCTGGCGCGCTTCGACGGCATTCTGGTGCCCGGCGGCTTCGGCGTGCGCGGTGTCGAAGGTAAAATCTGCGCCGCCCGCTTTGCCCGTGAAAACAAAATGCCCTACCTCGGTATCTGCCTGGGCATGCAGGTGGCCACCATCGAGTTTGCGCGCCACGTCGCAGGCCTGAAAGACGCGAACAGCACCGAGTTCGACCCGGCCACCCCCAATCCCGTCATCGCGCTCATCACCGAGTGGAAAGACGCCGACGGCACCATCAAGACGCGCGACGCCAAGTCCGACCTCGGTGGCACCATGCGGCTTGGCGCCCAAAGCTCGGATGTTGCCAAAGGCTCGCTGGCCTACAACATCTACGGCGATGTGGTGACCGAGCGGCACCGCCATCGCTATGAAGCCAACGTCAACTACCTCGACGCCTTGCGCAAATCAGGCCTGGTCATTTCGGCGCTGACGCAGCGCGAGCAGCTGACTGAAATCGTGGAATTGCCGCAGGATATACACCCGTGGTTCGTGGGCGTGCAGTTTCACCCCGAATTCAAATCAACCCCCTGGGCTGGACATCCGCTGTTCAATGCCTACATTGCGGCGGTGCTTGAGCACCGCGTCAAGGCCGGCCAGGATGGCAAGGCCGCGGCCAAGCCCCTGAAGGCGGTGGCCTGACCATGAAACTATGCGGATTTGACATTGGTCTGAACCAACCGTTTTTCCTGATTGCCGGACCCTGCGTGGTGGAGTCCGAGCAGCTTCAGATGGACACAGCCGGCGCACTGAAAGAAATCACTTCGTCACTGGGCATCCCCTTCATCTTCAAGTCCAGTTACGACAAGGCCAACCGCTCCAGCGGCACCAGTTTTCGCGGCCCCGGCATGTTGAAAGGCCTGGAAATTCTCGCCAAGGTCAAGCGTGAGCTGAACCTGCCCATCCTGACCGACGTGCACTCCGAAGCCGACATCGCTACCGTCGCCGCTGTGGTCGATGTGCTGCAAACCCCGGCGTTTTTGTGTCGCCAGACCGATTTCATTCATGCGGTGGCGCAATCGGGCAAGCCGGTCAACATCAAAAAAGGCCAGTTCCTCGCGCCGGGTGACATGAAAAACGTCATCGACAAGGCGCGGGCTGCGGCACGTGAAAAAGGCCTCAACGAAGACAACTTCATGACCTGCGAGCGCGGGGCCAGTTTTGGCTACAACAACCTGGTGTCCGACATGCGCAGCCTGGCCATCATGCGCGAGACCGGCGCGCCCGTGGTGTTTGATGCCACCCACTCGGTGCAACTGCCCGGCGGCCAGGGCACCAGCAGCGGCGGCCAGCGGGAAATGGTGCCAGTGCTGGCGCGCGCCGCAGTCGCCGTCGGTGTGGCCGGCCTCTTCATGGAAACACATCCCGACCCGGCCAAGGCCCTGAGCGACGGCCCCAATGCCGTGCCGCTCAAGCACATGAAAGCCCTGCTCGAGACCCTGCTGGAACTGGACCGCGTGACCAAGAAAAACGGCTACCTTGAAAACAGTTTTGAGGCTTGAACATGAGCAACGCCGGGCCGCCCCAAGTTGCGAAGGCCCCCTTGGGGGGCAGCGTAGTACACGGAGTGACAAGCGTGGGGGCCATATGACCAGTGCCTACATTATCGCCAACGTTACAGTTACGAACCCCGAACAATACGAAACCTATAAAAAACTCTCTAGCATTGCCATGCAAGTGCACGGCGCCGAAGTTTGCGTGCGTGGCGGCAAGGTCGAGGTGATTGAAGGCGATTGGTCGCCAAGCCGCCTTGTCGTGCTGAAATTTCCCGACATGGAGCAAGCCCGGGCCTTCAATACGTCGGCCGAGTACGAGGCCGCCCGTCAGTCGCGCCAGGGCATCGCCGTCATGCGCATGGTGCTGGTTGAAGGTGTGTAGTTTTAGTCTTCTGATTTTTGTTTTCTGATTTTGAAAGAACATAAATGAGCGCAATTGTTGATATCGTTGGCCGTGAAATTCTCGACAGCCGTGGCAATCCCACCGTTGAATGCGACGTGCTGCTGGAGTCCGGCGTCATGGGCCGCGCCGCAGTCCCCTCGGGCGCATCCACCGGTTCGCGCGAAGCCATCGAGCTGCGCGACGGCGACAAATCGCGCTACCTTGGCAAGGGCGTGCTCAAGGCCGTCGAGCACATCAACACGGAAATCTCCGAAGCCGTGCTGGGCCTCGATGCCAGCGAACAGGCCTTTCTCGACCGTACGCTGATTGACCTGGACGGAACGGACAACAAGTCCCGCCTGGGCGCCAATGCGACGCTGGCCGTCAGCATGGCAGTTGCGCGTGCAGCGGCTGAAGAAGCCGGCCTGCCGCTGTACCGCTACTTCGGCGGCAGCGGCGCGATGCAGATGCCCGTTCCGATGATGAACGTGGTCAACGGCGGCGCGCACGCCAACAACAACCTTGACCTGCAGGAGCTCATGATCATCCCCATCGGCGCGCCGAGCTTTCGCGAAGCCGTGCGTTACGGTGCCGAGGTGTTTCATGCGCTCAAGAAAATCCTGCACGACAAGGGCATGAGCGTGGCCGTCGGCGACGAAGGCGGCTTTGCGCCCAACGTGCCCAGCCACGAAGCGGCCATCCAGATGATTCTGGAGGCTATCGACAAGGCCGGCTATGTCGCGGGTGAACAGATTGCGCTGGGCCTGGATTGCGCGGCCTCCGAGTTTTACAAGGATGGCAAGTACGTGCTGGCCGGCGAAGGCCTGAGCCTGGACGCCACCGAATGGACCAACATCCTGGCCACCTGGGTCGACAAGTACCCCATCATCAGCATTGAAGATGGCATGGCCGAAGGCGACTGGGATGGCTGGAAAATTCTGACCGAACGCCTGGGAAAACAGGTGCAACTCGTCGGCGACGACCTGTTTGTGACCAATACCAAGATCCTCAAGGAAGGCATCGACAAGCACATCGCCAACTCGATCCTGATCAAGATCAACCAGATCGGTACGCTGACGGAAACCTTTGCCGCCATCGAGATGGCCAAGCGCGCCGGCTACACCGCCGTCATCAGCCACCGCTCGGGCGAAACTGAAGACTCCACCATTGCCGATATCGCGGTCGGCACCAATGCCGGCCAGATCAAGACCGGCTCGCTCTCCCGCTCTGACCGCATGGCCAAGTACAACCAATTGCTGCGCATCGAGGAAGACCTGGGTGACATCGCGTCTTATCCAGGCCGCGCTGCGTTCTACAACCTGCGTTGACCTGACCACTTCCACGTCCACTTCCACGGCTTGTGGCTAAACCTTGGCTAATCGCTTCATCCCTGCCATCCTGATTGCGCTGCTGGTGTTGCTCCATGCGCAACTCTGGATTGGTCGGGGTAGCGTTCCAAGTGTGCGCGAGATGCAGCAGCGGCTGGACGAGCAACTCGCCAAAAATGCGCAAGCGCAGGTCAGCAACGATCAACTGGCGGCCGAAGTCAGGGATCTGCGGGAAGGCCTGGAAATGGTCGAGGAAAAAGCACGCGTGGAACTGGGCATGGTCAAGCCCAATGAGATCTTTGTGCAGATCACAAAATAATCACCCGTCAACGCCTTCTGCGAGCGCGGGCGCAACGCCCTTCGGTAGCCCGGGCCGGGTTGAGGTTGCCCCGATTGCCCCACTTGTCCCTCTGTCCCACTTGCTGCCCCGCTTATCCCATTTCCCCCATCATCAGGCGTCACCGTGCTGAAACTTGCGCTGGTCGGGGCACCACACACCGGTAAATCCGCCCTCGCGACCGCCCTGGACGAGGCGCTGAAGACCTCGGCCTGCGCCGCCTCTGCCTGTGTTGTGATCGTCCCCGCGCCCCTGCCTGCCGCCAGCCTGGCCGGCTACGCCCTGGTTCTGCTGATGGGGCTGGAGCCCCCGGTACGCGGGCCCGACATGGGTGATTTGCCAGCCCTCAACGCCCAGATGAATGAAATGAGGGAAGCTGCAGACCAGTCGATTCGCACCGCACTGCTCCAGGCCGGCGTGCCTTACCGGGTGATCTACGGCTCAGCGGAGGAACGCCTCGCCCATGCACTCGCCGCTCTGGAGCCCCTGCTGAAAACGGCCGGCCAGCGCCTGCGACAAAGCCACGGTGCAGCGGGCGGACCGGACAACGCCGGCAAAACCAGGCCCTGGGTATGGGTGTGCGACAAATGCAGCGACCCGCAGTGCGAGCACCGGCTGCTGAGCGATCTGCTGGCCGGGCGCGCACGCCCGGTTTAGGGGCTGCTCAACGCCAGGAGCGCATCCCGGGGTTGCGTTACTGCACTGTCTGGGTGGGTGGTTGCTGCTTGCTCTGGCTCAGGAAGATTTGCGCCGCATCCACGGGGTCAAAGTCGTACTGGGCACCACAAAACTCGCAGCCGACGGCTACCTTGCCGCGCTCTTCAATAATGCTCTCGATCTCTTCCGTACCCAGGCTGCGCAGCATGTTCCCCACACGATCGCGCGAGCAACTGCAGGAAAAGCTGGGCGTTGCCGGCTCAAAGCGGGTCACCTGCTCCTCCCAGAACAGGCGGCGCAAGATGGTGTCGGCATCCAGGCCAAGCAGTTCTTCGCGTTTCAACGTTCCGGCCAGCATGGCGATCCGGTTGTAATCTTCATTGAGACCGATCTGGTCTTCATTAGCGTCCCTGTCAGTCCGGCCCCGGCCCTCCAGGTTGCCCTGCCCTTTCACCGGCAAACGCTGGATCAGCAAGCCGGCAGCAACCTTGCCGTCAGCTGCCAGAATGAGCTTGGTGTCCAGCTGCTCGCTCTGCAGCATGTAATGCTCCAGCACCTCGCCCAGGCTTTCAATCTTTTCACGCCGGTCGCCAAACAGCGGCACCACGCCCTGGTAAGGCTGCTGCCCCGGCAACTTGTCCTTGGGGTCCAGCGTGATGGCGCAACGCCCCTGGTTGTTCACATTGACCAGTTGGCTCAAGGAACTCCCGGCATCCACGCTGCCCGTCACTGTTGCGGTAGCGCGCAGGCTCAGGTCGGGCTGCACTTCCGCCACCGCCAGCTTGACGGGGCCATCGCCAAAAATCTGCAAAATCAGCGCACCATTGAACTTGATATTGCTCTGCATCAGGGCGCCTGCCGCCGTCATTTCGCCCAGCAGGTGCATCACCTCGACCGGATAGCCCCCGGCGGCCTTCCGGCGCGTGAGGATTTCCTGCCAGGAGTCGGTCAGGCGTACCAGCATGCCGCGAACCGGCAGGCCGTCAAAGAGGAATTTATGAAGTTCGGACATTAGGCCCCCACGCTTTTCACTTCGTGTAATGCGCTGCCCCCCGAGGGGGCCGCTGCGCCTGCGGTCTGGCAAAGCCAGTCCCGCGGCCCCTGCTGGGCTGAAGAGCCCCCACGCGTGGTTTGGGAGGGTCGGGTATTTGGGGTAGTCATGCTTTAGGTACCGTTCAGGCCAGTTTCTTGAGTCCGGCCTTGTAACGCCGGGCATTGTCTACATAGTGCTGCGCGATCCTTTTTAAACCCTCGATCTGCTCCGGCGAGAGTTGCCTCACCGCTTTGGCCGGGCTGCCCAGGATCAGGGAGCCATCGGGGAACTCCTTGCCCTCGGTCACCAGCGAACCCGCGCCGACCAGGCAGTTTTTGCCGATTTTCGCGCCATTCAGTACCACCGCCTGGATGCCGATCAGCGTACCATCGCCGACGGTGCAGCCATGCAGCATGACCTGATGACCGACCGAGACGTGGTCGCCAATCGTCAAGGGCACACCCTCGTCAGCGTGCAGGACGCTGTTGTCCTGGATGTTGGTGCCCCGGCCAATCGTGATGTTTTCCGTGTCGCCACGGATCACCACGCCAAACCAGGCGCTGCTACCCTCACCCAGCGTCACCCGGCCGATGACCTGCGCGTTCTCGGCCACCCAGGCTGACTCGTGAATGGTAGGGGCTGAATCGCCCAGCTGGTAAATGGCCATGAAAGTCCTTGAACAGGTGATCGTCGGAAAGGGATTGCCCCGATTGTAAGTAACCACTCGCCCTACTGTCTGCGCCGTCTGCGGCCGCAAACGGCGCTATCGCCGACAATCCAGCCATGATTGCCAAGCCGCCACCCTCCGCAGACCTGCGCCAGCAAGCCCTGCAGGCGCTGCTGGAGCCTGATCCACAGGAAAAAGTGAAGCTTACCCTTGCCATACAAGCGTTTTCAGCTTCACTTTTGGTAGCAAATGAGGCAGATTTACAGGCCCCCGCCGGCCTGCCCGGGCGCCCGGCACGGCCGGAATTGCGCTCCCACCTGGATGTGCCGAAGCGCTCCCCCTTCACCCATGAAGGCTTGGCTGCGCTACTCCATGCGGTGACCCACATCGAATTCAACGCCATCAATCTGGCCCTGGACGCGGCCTGGCGCTTCGGCGGGCTGCCGCCTGCCTATTACCTGGACTGGCTAAAAGTGGCCGGGGAGGAAGCGCAGCACTTCAGCCTGCTGAGCGACCACCTGCAAGCCATGGGCTACCGCTACGGCGACTTCCCCGCCCACACCGGCTTGTGGGACATGACCGAAAAAACCGAAGGCGACGTACTGGCGCGCATGGCGCTGGTGCCGCGCACGCTGGAGGCACGCGGGCTGGACGCCACGCCGCCCATGCAGGCCAAGCTGCGCCGGGTCGGCACGCCCGATGCCTTGCGAGCCGTCGACATCCTGGACATCATCCTGCGCGATGAAATCGGACATGTGGCCATCGGCAACCACTGGTACCGGTTCCTCTGCGCCGAGCGCGGTCTGGACCCGGTCGCCACCTATGCGGTCCTCGCAAAACAATACGGCGCCCCCCGGCTGAAGGGCCCACTCAATCTGGAAGCTCGTCGCGACGCCGGATTTGACGCTGCTGAATTGGCCCTACTGAGCGCAAATGCATGAAGTTAACAGGTTTATATGTGCAAAAAGAGCTAAAGCACGCTAGACTGTAAACGCACCGAAAGGAGTTTGCGCATGATCCGGCACCTGGTTCCAGACATCCAATCGCAAATGACGAGCCTGCCCGCGGACGTCGCCCTCGAATTGCCTCAGGGCCAGCGCCTGGGTTCAGCCAACGCGCCTGTCAAGCTGTCGTTTTCCAACTGGTCCAGCATCGCCCGCCTGAAAGCCGGCCAGATCGGCGCCCTGGCAGAAGAGTATGTCGAGGGCAAACTGCAGCTTGAAGGCGCCATGCGCGATGTCATGCGCGCGGTAACCAAACTCCTGCCGGGCAACCCGGTGGAAAGCGACATGGGCTGGTGGTCCGGCCTGCTGCGGCGGGCCAAGTCCCTGGCGGCCCACACGCCGGCCAGGGATGCAGCGCAAATCCAGTTTCATTACGACGTTTCGGATGCCTTCTACGCGCTCTGGCTGGACCCGCGCCGGGTGTATTCGTGCGCCTACTACCGCGATACCGCCATGACGCTGGCGCAAGCCCAGGAGGCCAAGCTCGACCATATCTGCCGCAAGCTGATGCTCCGGCCCGGCGAGCGTTTCCTGGATATAGGTGCGGGCTGGGGAGCGCTGCTGCTGTGGGCAGCCGAGCATTACGGCGTGGATGCCACCGGCATCACGCTATCGAAAAACCAGCACGCCTACGTGCAGCACCTGATTGAGCAAAAAGGCCTGGGCGGGCGCGTTCGCATGGAACTGCGCGACTACCGTGAAATGCCCGAAGACCAGCCCTTCGACAAAATTTCATCGGTGGGCATGTTTGAGCATGTGGGGCAGGCCAACATGCACGCCTACTTCAGGAAAATCATGCGTCTGCTGGCACCTGGCGGGCTGGTCATGAACCACGGTATCACGGCCGGCGGGCTGGAAAACCATCAGCTCGGCGCCGGCATGGGCGACTTCATTGAAAAATACATCTTTCCCGGCGGCGAGTTGCTGCACGTCAGCGCCGTGCTGGAGCACATGTCCCGCGCCGGACTGGAAATGGTGGACACTGAAAACCTGCGCCCGCACTATGGCCGAACATTGTGGGACTGGTCAGACGCCCTGGAGTCCCGGCTGGACGAAGCGCGCCAGGTGCTCGCCGAAGACGGCGGCGCCGAACGTGCCGAAAAAACCCTGCGCGCCTACCGCCTGTACCTGGCCGGCAGCGCCATGAGTTTCGAGCAGGGCTGGATATCGCTGCACCAGATGCTGGCCACGCGCCCCACGGGCGACATGCGTGAAGCGGGGGTCAAGGGCGCCCAGTCGGTTTACCCCTTCAGCCGCGACTACATGTACCGCTGATGTGGCGCTGACT
The DNA here is from genome assembly GCF_056400945.1 of Polaromonas sp. P4_H1. Classification (NCBI taxonomy): domain Bacteria; kingdom Pseudomonadati; phylum Pseudomonadota; class Betaproteobacteria; order Burkholderiales; family Comamonadaceae; genus Polaromonas; species Polaromonas sp. P4_H1. Next base: position 51,009 of record NZ_JBFUKG010000008.1, read on the forward strand.
CCCAACCCACCGTCACCCTTCTTTTCTTTCAACCCCGTGGATGGTGCTGCGCATGCAGCGTCTTCAGGCGTTCCCGGGCCACATGGGTATAAATCGTGGTGGTGGAAATGTCTGCGTGGCCCAACAGCATCTGCACGGCGCGCAGGTCAGCGCCGTGGTTCAGCAAGTGCGTTGCAAATGCGTGGCGCAAGGTGTGCGGCGACAAGGGCGAATGGATGCCCGCCAACTGCGCGTACTTCTTGACCAGCATCCAGAACATCACCCGGCTCATGCCAGAGCCACGGTTGGTGACAAACAGGTCATCGGTCTGCTGACCGCCCAGAATGGCCGGTCGCGCCTCGGCCAGGTACAGCACGATCCATTCGCGCGCCACCTGCCCGAAAGGTACCAGTCGCTCCTTGCTGCCCTTGCCCATGACGCGCAACACGCCTTCATTCAAGCCCACGTGAAAGGTCTTGAGCCCGACCAGTTCGCTGACGCGCAGTCCGCTGGCGTACATCAGCTCCAGCATGGCCCGGTCGCGCTGCCCGAGTGGCGTGCTGTCACTGGGCGCGGCCAGCAGGGCCTCCACCTGGGCTTCGCTCATGACTTTGGGTACCCGCAAGGCCTGTTTGGCGGATTGCAGTTTCAGCGTGGGGTCCACCGTGATCAGGCGCTCACGCAGCGCCCAGCGAAAGTAGCGCTTGAACACCGTCAGGCGCCGGTTGGCCGATGTGGCCTTGGTGGTGGCGTGCCTGGTGGAAAAGTAGCGGTTCAGGTCAGTCTCAACCGTGTCGTCGAGCTTGCGCCCCTTTTGCGCAGGGGCGGCCAGCCAGGCCGCATACAGCGACAGGTCACGCCGGTAGGCCGCCAGCGTATTTTTCGACAAGCCGTCTTCCAGCCACAAGGCGTCGATAAACCCATCAATGCTGGACTGGCTCTGAGATTGCATGCTCCGACGATAACAAAAAGGAAAAACGAAAAAGCCGCCCGAAGGCGGCTTGTCGTGACAATTCCGGCCGGCGTCGGCGATCCGATGATGCAGTACGGGCAGGTGTGAGCGGCTGGATTGTCAGCATGCACGGCCTTCAGCTCCGGTAGAAATACGGATCGAGCACGCTGACCGCTGTGATGCTGCCGACTGGCAGGTTGTTTTTACCCGCCGTTTCGCGGATTGCTTCGGGCGTCGGCCCATCGTAGACGCAAAACGACTTGCGCAAGTCCTGGCTCACGTAGGAGTGGATCCAGGTCACGCCACTCTTGGCGTTGTTCTCGACCACGGTACCGCAGGCTTGTGCGCCCTGATCATTGACCGGGATCCGCAAGCCGTCGGGAAAAGTTCGTTCGACCATGTAGCGTGGCATAGCTGCTCCTTGAATTGAAACGGCGGAAATTCACCGTCGAATTCAGCTTAGGTGTCCGCATCGTCAGCGCCCACGGCGGACTTGCCTAGATTGCCGTCTTGCCTTGCCCATATTGGGACGCGATCCCCGCACGCAGCGCCGCAGCCACGGCTTCGGTGCGCGACGCAACGCCGAGCTTTGTGAAGACAGCCGCCAGATGGTGATCGACGGTCCGTACCGAGCGGCACAGCCGCTCGGCGATTTCCGAGTTCTTCAACCCTTCGCACAACAGCCGCAGGACCTCGATTTCGCGTGCGGTGAGTTGGTGCGGATTCGTCTGTGTTGAGGGTCGCATTCCTCTTGGAAGGCCCCGCAGCCCCGCAGCGCGCAACTGCCGGCGCAACCCGTCCGCTGCCGGGCGTGCACCCAGTTGCTCGAACAGGGTCAACGCCTCGAGTTGGGCAGCGGCGTCACCTTCGCTCAGGGCGCGCGCTTGCTCATAGGGACAGCCCAAGTCCGCCCAGGCAGTCGCTGCCTCACGCCAGTGGCCAGCGATCTGAAGGGAAAAGGGCTCAGCACAGGGCACCGGCGTGACGTCGAGTGCGCCCGCTCGTTTCATCCAATAGGCCAATTCGCCGGTGAACCATGGATGCCGATGGTGGGTGGCGAGAGTCAACGCTGGCTGCGCCTCCTCAGCCACTGCGCGCAAGTCGCCGCGCAGACAGGCCGCTTCGGCGCGGGCCGCGCGTACCGGGGCGATGCGCTGGAGCGTGTCGCTGGCAAGGGCCAGTTCCAATGCCTCATCAAGGGTCTCAGCCACACCGGGGTCACCGCGTCGCGCTCGCAAACGCCCCAGCGCGACGAGGGCCATGATGCGGCTGGTGGTGCGGTGGGTCGTCTGTTGGACGATGTCCTGCGCATGTTCAGCCGCGTCGTCCCAGCGGCCCAGATACATCTCGCACAACGCCAGCCAGGCCGTCGAGTAGTTGCGGTAGAAGTCGATCTCGTGCTGTTGCGCAAAGGAGATGGCCTGGGTGAGGTAGCGCTGCGCCTCACGCAGCCGGAAGACTTCACCGGATCCCGAGCCGAGATTGCTGTAGGTGTTGGCCGCGATGTAGTGCAGTCCGTCGGCAAGCGCCAGGTCCAGCGCGCGTTGCAGGTGCGCGCAGCCGGCGTCGTAATCGATGAACATCGTGGCAGTCCCGAGCGTGCCGACGGCAGCGCCAAGAATTTCGCGATGCCCGAACTGCTCGGCAAGACGGAGAGCTTTACGGCCCCAGGCAACCGAAACCTCGCAGTCCCGATTGAGCATGCGCAATTGGGCTTCCACGCGGTAGGCGCCGGCCAGCTGTACACCGGGCGGCAGCGGCTCGAGCAGCTCAATCGCCTTGCGGCTTGCGGTGTCGGCGTCGGTGTTCCTCAAGGCCAGCACATAGACCAGGGCAAGCTGGCTCAGATTTTCCGCCTCGCCCAGGGTGTTGGCTGCGCGTCGGTGCAACTCGCCCAGGCGCAAACGCGCGGCTATGGCTTCGTTCAACTGGTCGGTCAGCTGGCATTCATGCGCGTAAGCATCGAGCCAGGCGGCGCGTTGGGCCTCGCCGGCTTCCCCTGCGCCTTTCGCGTACTGCAGCGCCGTGCGGTAGTGGGCGGCCGCCTCTCGGTGCGCCCCGCGCTGCTGCGCCTGACGTGCCGCTTCAGGCGCATAGCGCAGCACGGCGGCGCTGTCGCTGCACTGCGTGGCGTGGTGTACCAGGCGCGCCAGCGAGACAAGCTGCTTGTCCTCTCGCACCAGCGCATCCAGGACGTCCGCATGCAGTGCATGTGCAACGGGCTCGGACAGCGATGTTTCGATCGCAACCCGCGCCAGTTCATGACGAAAGCACAGTGCCGAGGCAGCGGTCGTCAGCAATCCGGAATTCAAGCACTCTTCGATCAGGGCGACGTTCGTTCCGAGCAGTGCCTCGACCAGCCATTGCTCGATCTTCGCAGGAACGACGGACGCGAGCTTGACGACAGCCTGTGCGCCCGGACTGAGTCGCGCGAACCTTGCCAGAACCAGATCCTGCACGCTGCGCGGCACGCCGTCGATGCCATGCCTGAGCAGCTCGGTCACGAAAAACGGGTTGCCGTGCGTCGCTGAGTAGATGCCGTCCGGCGACCGCAAGGCGCAGCGGGCGAGGAGTTCGACCGCCGCTGGCGAAAGCCTGGGCAAATCCACCCGGGTCACGAGGCTGCCCGGCAACTCGCCCAGCAAGCGCCGCAGCGGGTGCGCTGGGGTCAACTCGTCGTCTCGATAGGAGATGACCAGCAGGCAGGCGGCACGATCGACCCGCCGGCCGAGGAACTTGAGGAGATCCAGCGTGGCGTCGTCCGCCCAATGCGCGTCCTCGATCACGACCAATGTCGGGCGACGGCTCTGCTGGAGCTCCGTGAGCACGGCTTCGAACAGCGCTGCGCGGCTGCCGTCGCCACCCAGCAGCGGGCGAAACCTGACCTCCGAGGAGCGCGCAATATCCTGCAGCGGGGCAAGCGGATGCGGGGTCTGCAGCGCGTCGCAGGCGCCCCACCACAAATTGGCTTCTCCGCGTCTTTCGGCCAGCGCATTGAGCAGGCTGGTCTTGCCTATGCCAGCCTCGCCGGCGATCAGGGCGGTGTGGCCGGTGCCGCGCGCGACGGAATGCATACGGTCTTCAAGCGCCTGCAATACGGCATCGCGCTCAACGAGTTCAATCGACCGATTCCCTGGAGAATGCGGTGATCGGGGATCATGAGGTGTAAATGGTGTAAATACCACGGATCGCCATAGTACGCCTCTCTTTGCGATTGCCGCGAGCGTCGATTCCGCCAGCTTGATCAGCCCCATCAACCAGGCCCGGATTTCCCGGTTTATGAAGCCGCCGCTGCGGCTGGGCGCACAGGCTGGAAATGGATTTCCTGCGGGCTGGGGGGCGCCAAAATGCCAAAATGAAAAAGCCGCCCGGAGGCGGCTTGCGGTTGATGGCTCAAGGGCCGGCTCAGTCCAGCTTGAGCTTGGCCGTATCGACCACTTTTTTATACACCTCGTACTCGGCCTTGATTTGCGCCGCAAACTGCTCGGGTGTGTTGGCAATGACCAGCGAGCCGGTGTCTTCAATGCGCTTGCGAACGGCCGGATCTTCCAGCGCCTTCTTCACGCCGGCGCTGACCTTGTCAATCACTTCTTTCGGCAGGCCCTTGGGTCCCACAATGCCGTAGTAGGCCATGCGGTTCACCGGCTCCAGCCCCACCTCCTTGAAGGTCGGCACATCGGGCAACACGGCCAGGCGCTGCGGTGCGGCCACCACGATCGGAATCAGGCGCTTTTGCTGGATGAATGGCAAGGCCGAAGGAATGTTGTCAAAAATGATGGGCACCTGGCCCGCCACCGTATCGTTCAAAGCCGGCCCCGCGCCGCGGTACGGAATGTGCGTCACAAACGTGCCGCTCAGGCTTTTGTACAGCTCCATCTGCAGGTGGCCAATGCCGCCCGTACCGGATGATGCAAACGAGTATTTTCCGGGGTTCTTCTTGAGTTCCGCTATAAATTCCTTGTAGTTCTTCGCGGGAAAGCTGGGGTGCACCGCAATGATGTTGGGGGTGGCGGCGATGTTGATGATGGGCGTGAAGTCCGTCAGCGGGTTGTAGGGGACTTTGGGGTTGATGGCCGGGTTGGCTGCGGTGGTGGACACCGTGGCCACGCCGAGCGAATAGCCATCGGGCACGGCGCGGGCTGTTTCAGTGGCGCCGATCACGCCGCCGCCGCCCGCCTTGTTCTCGACGATGACGGTCTGGCCCAGCGCCTTGCCCAGTGGCTCGGCAATCACACGCCCCACGATGTCGGTGGTGCCGCCCGGTGCAAACGGCACCTGCAGCTTGATGACCTTGTTGGGATACGCCTGCGACCATGCGGGGCCTGCCGTGACGGCCAGGGTAAGCGCATAAACAGCAGACAAGGCAAACAGATAACGACGTTGCATGGTGAAGTCCTTCAAAATCAAAACAGCTGGAATGGTATACGCAAGCCACGTGCCTGCCTGCTGTGGATTACGCATAAGGGCAAACCCGAACACCGCAGGCTTTGCGGTTATTCTCGGCGGGTGAACTACGCGCAACTTCTTTTTCCCGACTTTTCCCTGATTGTTTGTGGTTACCTGGTCTGCCGCTACACCGCGCTCAACCGCAAGGTGTGGGAGCAGGTGGAGAGCCTGGTCTATTACTTTCTGTTTCCGGTGTTGCTGTTCCAGTCGATCGTCAAAAGCCCGCTGGATCTGGGAGCCGCCTCCAGCCTGATCGGCGCGGGCCTGCTGCTGGGGCTGTCCGGCATTGCAATGGCCTACAGCCTGCCTTACCTCCCCTGGCTGGGCCGGCGTATAGACCCGCGCGAGCACGCGGGCAGCGCCCAGGTTGCCTTTCGCTTCAATTCCTTTATTGGCCTGGCCCTGGCAGACCGGCTGGCCGGTAGTGAGGGCCAGCAGCTCATCGCCGTGCTGATTGGCGTTTGCGTGCCGCTATTCAACGTGGCCGCGGTCTGGCCCATGGTGAGGCACGCCCGGCGCGGCTTCCTGCGCGAGCTGGTGCGCAATCCCCTGATCGTGGCCACTGCCACCGCCCTCGTGGCCAACCTGCTGGGCTTCACCCTGCCCATCTGGCTGGAGCCCACGGTCACGCGCATTGGCGCCGCATCACTGGCCCTGGGCCTGCTGGCGGCCGGCGCGGGCATGCAGTTTGCCCACCTGTCGCAAGCCAAGACACTGGCGGTCGCGGTGCTGTCGATACGCCATCTGCTGCTGCCGCTGGTAGCCCTGGGCCTGACGAAAGCCTGGGGGCTGTCGGCCGCGCAGAGCACCGTCCTGCTCGCGTTTTCCGCGCTGCCGACGGCCTCCAGCGCCTACGTGCTGGCGGCGCGCATGGGCTACAACGGCGGTTATGTGGCCGGCCTGGTGACCTTGTCGACCATGCTGGGCGTCGTGAGTTTGCCGTTTGCGCTGGGCGTGCTGCGCTAGGCGTAACACCCCTTCAGACAATGCAGTCCATGAATGCCCCCCTGCCACCACCGCGCGTCAAAATCACGCCGGACATGGAAACGGCCGGTACGCTACGGCCACTGGAGCTGCCTTTCGTGGTGGTGCTCCTTGCCGACCTGTCAGAGGGCCACTCGGACACGACGGCAACCGTCGACTACGCATCACGGTCCATGGCAGGCATCGACCGGGACAGCTTTTGCGAGTTCATGCGCGACAAGGCACCACGGCTTGCGCGTTCGGGCATCACATGGAAGGCGCTGGCCAATCTGGTGCTCAACGTAAAGACCAGCCCCGCGTTGTCGCTTCTGCTGCTGGACACCAGCAAACCGGAACTTTTGCAGGATCTGGGCCGCACGGGATTCATCGGTGACAGCCTTTTATTCAAGCGGATTCACCAAACCCAGTCGGGCACGTACGGGGGCCAACCCGCCAGCCTGTTGGTCAGCCTGCATGAATTCGGCAACGGTGCGGACGACCTTGTGCTGCTGTCGCGCCTGGCCCGGCTGGCGGCACAAACCCACACACCGCTGATTGCGCAGTCACCGTCCGCGCTGGCCAAAGAACCCGTTCGGCTGGGCTGCGAAGAAACGCGCTTCATTGCCCTGGTGAGGCCAAGACCGGCGGACGGCCACGCAGCTTGCTGGCTGACCGCGCTTGTTGCCAATGCCTTTTCGGTGCATGGCTGGCCTGTGGCACTCCAGGAAACCTCCCAGCTCAACCTTCTGGAGACACAACCCACGCAGCTGCCGCCGGGAGCCTCGCTGCCGCACCTGCTGGCTGCAACATGTTTTGCCCGGCATGTTCAGGCCATCCTGCGGCACAAAATCGGCAGCTTTCTGACCCGCAGCAACGTCGAAGCGTTTTTGCAAACCTGGCTTTCGCAATACGTGCTGCTGGACGACGACGCGCCACAGCAGGTCTGGGCCAGCATACCCTTGCAAGAGGCGCGCATTGTGCTGACCGACATGCCGGGCCATCCCGGCTCGTATCAAGCCACCTTGTTCATACGTCCCCGCTACGGGCTAACACCTCTTGCAGAGCCCATCCAGTTGCACATCACGCTGGCGTCATAGCGGGGCGAGCGCCCAGGCCACATGTTCACGCACCAACGCGCTGGGATGGTCTACACGGCTTTGGAGACCGCTCCGAATGGCTGTGGCGCCCGCATTCGCATGCAGCGCATTGCCCATGGCCACCGCCACATTGCGCAGCCAGCGCTCGTGCCCGATCCGCCGGATGACGCTGCCTTCGGTAAAGCGCAAGAATTCTTCCTCGGTCCAGGAAAACAGGGTCACAAGCTGCTGCCCCGTCAAACCCTGGCGCTCGTCAAAATCAGGCAGGGCGCTGCGTTGCGCGAACTTGTTCCAGGGGCAAATCAGCTGGCAATCGTCGCAGCCGTAGATGCGGTTACCCATCAAGGGGCGCAGTTCCAGCGGAATGGATCCGGCGTGTTCTATGGTCAGGTAGGAAATGCAGCGCCGGGCGTCGAGCTTGTACGGCGCAATGATGGCCCGCGTGGGGCAGATGTCGATGCAGGCGCTGCAGGTGCCGCAATGCGGTGCGACCGGTGCGCTGGGCGGCAGTGCCAGGTCCACATAGATTTCGCCAAGAAAAAACATCGAGCCCGCCTCGCGGTTGAGCAGCAGTGTGTGCTTGCCGCGCCAGCCCTGGCCGCTGCGGGCAGCCAGCTCAGCCTCCAGTACCGGCGCCGAGTCAGTGAAGGCGCGGTGGCCGAGTTTTTCGACGTGCGCGGCAATCCGCTCGCCGAGTTTTTGCAGGCGGGCACGCATGATCTTGTGGTAGTCGCGGCCCCGGGCATACACCGAGACGATACCTTCGGTGGGCCGCCCGAGCCGGCTGAACTCGATGGCCTGCCATTCACCCGGCACCGCCGACGTGGCGGCCGGTAAATAATCCATGCGTGCCGTGATGACGCTCACGGTACCGGGAATCAGTTCAGCCGGCCGCGCCCGTTTCAGCCCGTGCGCTTGCATGTAATGCATGTCACCATGAAAGCCTGCGGCCAGCCAGGCTGATAATCCAGGTTCCGCTGATGACAAATCGACACCGGCCACGCCAATTTGCGAAAATCCAAGCTCGCGCGCCCAAGTCTGAATTTGATTTACAAATTGATGATTGAATTGATGACTGTTCAGGTCCACCCGCTGATTGTAAAAAACATTGTCTGGCAGGACGAGGCCGCAACCCTTGTCTTTGCGCAGGCATTGGCGCGGCAACCGGCGATCGGGCAGGCGCTGATTGAGCTGCAAGGCGACCTCGGGGCAGGCAAAACCACGTTTGTGCGCCACCTGCTGGGGGCCCTCGGTGTCAAGGGCCGCATCAAAAGCCCCACCTATGCCGTGGTGGAGCCCTACACCTTGCCCTCTTCCGGCATGAATCCCTCGGGCCTGTCGATCTGGCACTTTGACTTTTACCGCTTCAATGATCCGCGGGAATGGGAAGAAGCCGGTTTCCGCGACATCTTTGCCAGCCCCGGGCTCAAGCTGGTCGAGTGGCCCGAGAAAGCGGGCGTCCATTTGCCGCCGCCCGACCTGCTGCTCAAGATGGAGGTGCTGAGTGACACGTCCCGTTCAGTCACAGCGACAGCTCACAGCGCCATCGGCGCAAAACTGCTGGCATGATGAATAAAAGCGGTCGCCACTTCAACCGGCGCAGCGCCTTGCAGCTGGGCGGCGTGGTTTTGTTGCTGGGCGCGCAGCACATCGCCCGCGGCGCCACCATCGTCGCCGTGCGCGTCTGGCCGGCCAAAGACTACACCCGGGTCACCATCGAGTCCGACGGTGAAATCAAGGCCCGGCAGTTCTTTGTGGCCGAGCCGCCGCGCCTGGCCGTTGACATTGAAGGCATAGACCTGATTCCGGCCCTGCGCGAGCTGGTGGCCAAGGTGAAATCGGACGACCCCAATATTTCAGGAATTCGTGTCGGACAAAACGCACCAGGCGTGGTGCGGCTGGTGATTGACCTGAAGCAGGCCATGCTGCCGCAGGTCTTCACGCTGCCGCCCGTGGCGGCTTACCAGCACCGGCTGGTGCTGGACCTGTACCCGGCGCAGGCCATCGACCCACTGGAGGCCCTGATCGCCGAGCGACTGGCCGACAAACAGGCCGGCGCCGGCTCATCCACGAGCGCAGCCCCCGACCCGCTGGGCGAGTTGATCGCCCGTCAGACCGGACGAGCCCCATCGGGCGCAGTGGCCGGTGGCGACAAGCCATCGGGCAGCCCACCGCTGGCTGGCTCTGCAGACGACCGCTTGCCCTTGCCCGCCGCCCGGCCGCCTGGCGACATGGCGGCCGCTGGCAAGGGGCGGACCGAAGGCAAGACAGACCGGCTCGTCATCGTGGCGCTGGACCCGGGACATGGCGGCGAGGACCCCGGCGCGGTCGGGCCCGGCGGCACGCGCGAGAAAGATGTGGTGCTGCAAATCGCGCATCGCCTGCGCGACCGCATCAACCAGCAACCGAACATGCGCGCCTACCTCACGCGCGATGCCGATTTTTTTGTGCCGCTGCACATCCGCGTGCAAAAAGCGCGCCGCGTGCAGGCCGATCTTTTCATCAGCATCCATGCGGACGCCTTCTTTACCGCCCGCCCGCAAGGCGCCAGCGTGTTTGCCTTGAGTGACAAGGGCGCCTCCAGCAGCGCCGCGCGCTGGCTGGCCGAGAAGGAAAATTCCGCCGACCTCGTGGGCGGCGTCAATGTGAAGGCCCGGGACGTGCAGGTCCAGAAGGCCCTGCTGGACATGAGCACCACCGCGCAGATCAATGACAGCCTCAAGCTGGGCAGCGCCATGCTGGGCGAGATCGGCCATGTCGGCAGGCTGCACAAGCCGCGGGTCGAGCAAGCCGGTTTCGCGGTGCTCAAGGCGCCCGACATTCCCAGCGTGCTGGTAGAAACCGCCTTCATCAGCAATCCGGAGGAAGAAGCCCGGCTGCGCAGCGATGACTACCAGATCCAGCTCGCGGATGCGCTGATGCGCGGCATCAGCCGCTACTTTGCCAGGAACCCGCCACTGGCGCGGAGTCGCGCGCTGTAATCCGTCCCCACAGACGACCTGGCCGGGGGTTTGTGCAGTCCCAACCGACAGCCAGCGACGCCCCTCTCCTACAGCTCCAGACCCTTCGCCGCCCTACATTGAAGGTACAGGCAAACGCCAAGGCAAAGCAAAGCAACGTGAAGAGACATGGATGTCGGTCGTGAAAGAGCCTGAAACTCTTAACAAAGGTATCTCTATGAATGCGAAACTCTTGATGTCGGCGGTAGCGGCTTGCCTGATTGCCCTGACCGGTTGCGGAACCAATCCCACCAATGCCCAAATCGGTACCGCCACGGGTGCAGTCATTGGCGGCGTAGCCGGCAGTGCCGTGACCGGCGGAAGCACGATCGGAACAGTGGGCGGCGCTGCCGCAGGTGCGTTGATCGGTAACGAGATCGGCAAAAACCGCTAAATAACAAGCCGTTGCCCTGTTGACGCGCTGTTGCGGGGTAAGCCGGCCCGCCTGCAAGCACCTGATGAACGGGGCAGATGGGCGGGCCAGTTCAGAGCGGATGGATCAGCGGGTTGAGGATCCTCTCGCTGCCATATACACAAAAGACACAAAGACAAGACCCAAAGACACAAAGACACAAAGGCGGCTCCTGAATTTCAGCGAGTCGCCTTCTTCTTGTTTGCCAATCGACCAGCTTTACAGCGTGCCGCGCGCCCATGGTCCCCAGATCGCAAAGGTAATACCCGGTGTCTGGATGTTGACGAACAGCGTCTGTCCCTTGGCATCGAAACAGGCGCCTGCGAATTCGCGATCGCGGTAGTCTTCCGGCACAACTTTCTTGCCGGAGCTGGTGATGTCCTGCGGCGTCAGGATGACATTGTTTTTCGCAAAAATGTAGCTTGCGCCGTTTGACATCAGGCCCATCAGACGATCGCCGAATCCGAACTCGTCCGCCACGCCACCACCGTCTTCGCACAACAGCACGCCGCCGCGAGGGCTGACGGTGATGTTGTCGGGGTTGTTGCCCGCAATAGCACTGCCGGACACGAAAACCGCCTTCAAACGCATCGTCGCCAGATCGAGCTCCCACACTGCACCCTCACCGCGTCCTGGCCGGCCGCCGGCATCCCTGCCCGTCGAGGTATCGACGAAATACATCTTGCGGTTGAAGTACCACGCACCTTCGCCGCGGCTCATACGCAGCGCGCCCTGGTCCCAGGCCTGCACAAAGGGGCCGGCAGCGAGGCCGGACGCATCCGGCACAAGGTACACCTGCGGGTCGGCGTCCGGATACTGGATGTTGACCCATTCCAGCTCGTACGTGTCACCCAGCGTTGCAACAATCAGGCTCGTTTTTGGTTGGCCTTTGACGCGCGCCGCCTGCAAAGTGCCGCCCTGCGCCAGAGCCCCCGGCTGCATGCTGGTATTGCGCGGGATAAAACGATACAGGCCCGACTTGTTGCGGTCATCCTGCGTCAGGTAAACAATGCTGGTGGCGGGATCGACTGCGACCGCTTCATGGCTGAAACGGCCCATTTCAACAATCGGCTGGCCTGTTGTCTGTGACGGGTCGGCTGTGACTTCGAAAACATAGCCGTGCTTTCTTCCGCCCACTGAAGTACGGTCCGCGATGGTTTCCTCGCAGGTCAGCCAGGTGCCCCATGGCGTGACGCCACCGGCACAGTTGACCAGCGTACCGCCAAGGCTCGGCACGGTGAGGGCCGGTTCCGAGGTGCCGTGCCGGAAAGTGATGTTGGTGGTTCCGCCTTGAACCTGGCTGCGGTCATACTGCGCGCCCGCACCGATGACTTCTGCGCCCTCACCCAGCTCGTGATTACGGATCAGCACGATTTCGGGGCCCTTTGGCCCGTTACGTTCTGCGACGACAGCCATACCGTCATGGCCGCGTGGCGTCGGCTGCCCGTTGGCCATCAGATCACCCGTCCATGACAGGCTGCGATAGCTGAATCCGGCGGGAAGCTGGAGCAGTTCCAACCCGGTACTCAGGTCCCTGCTTGGACGAATCGGACCATAAGGGCCGACGATCGATGATGGCGCTGGCTGCGCGGCGTCGGCGCGTTGTGCTGCAAAGGCCTGCAGCGTTGCGACGAACGGGATAGCGACAGCGGCCGTGCCGCCCTTCAAAAGACTGCGACGCGACGCATTGATGGTGTCTTCCATACGTTTCTCTCCGGGGTGTTTTTGGGACAATTCCCGATTCGATAAAAACACAGGCAGATGAAGTTGCTGTGACAGCATTGGCACCTCGCTGGCACCTCTTGTCAATGAAAGATCAACGCAAGATCAACGGAAGCACCCTGGCGCAATTGACAGTCACAATCGCTAAACGGACCACCGACGGACGACGGGATCGCGGCATCTGACCGTAGCGCTGCCCGCGAACCACCCCATTGATGAAAATCCCGTCATAGGGACATTGCCCGGGTTGACGCGCCCGGGTTATTTCTCACCCGCAGGCAAGGCCGGATTCACACAGGATTGCCGGAAACTTCAGCTTGCCGCACTGGCGTTGCGTCTGGCTTTCCACGCGCCATACAACACAAACAAGCCCGGAATCAAAATCATGGCCCAGATGATCTTGCCAGGTGCGTCTTCACAAACGGCACATTACCGAAAAAATAACCCGCCGTGACAATGGCGCCCACGCAGAGCGCCCCTCCCGCGATGTCGTACAGCGTGAATTCGCGGCGCGGCACATCAGGACCAGGCGCCGGGTAAGCCAAACGCGCAGGGCGCCTGCTTGACCCTGGCCTGCACTTGTACCCGTGTCGGCGGTACACAGCCGCGGCGCATGACGCAAAGGCTGGCGCTGGCAAGGGCATGCGCGAGCAGCCTGCGGCCCGCCGCGTCGTCCAGCGGCGCCCGCACAGCGGCAGCCGCAGCCAAGCCTCGCCCCATCTCATCTGGCGTTAGCAATGCGGCCAGCATGCCGGCTAGAAAGCAGTCGCCGGCACCCACGGTATCGACCACCTCCAGCGGTCGGGATTCGCGCGCCCGCCACTGCTGGCCGTCGCGCGTGAGCAGGCAGGCGCCCTGCGCACCGAGCGTCAGCACCAGCAGGCGGGCCGACGTCGCGTCCAGCAGGTGCTGGGCGCGCGCCAGCGCATCTCCTCCTGGCGTTGCGAGGTGCTCAAGGTCTTCGTCGCTGACCTTGAGCACGTCGGCCTGCTGCATCACGGCCTGGACATGGCGCCGGTACGCCTCCAGGTCCGGCATCACCGAGGGGCGCAGGTTGGCATCCACCACCACCAGCGTGCCCGCTTCACGCTGCGTGYGCAGCCAAGGCAGGTAGTGCTGGGCATCCTCCGGCGCCAGCGCCAGCGCCCCGGTGCAGACCATCTGCAGCGCCGGCGCTTGCCGGCACGACTGGATCAGCCGTTCCGCCGAGATCGCACGGTCCGCCACACCCTCACGGTAAAAGGCATAGTCGGGGTGACCCTTGTCGTCCACCCCCACCAGCGCCAGCGAGGTGCTTTGCATCACCGGCTGCGGATGGGCCAGCTGCACGCCGTCGCTGACGAGGGCCGCCGCCAGTTGGCGGCCGAAGCGGTCTCCCGACAGGGGGTTGAGGTAAAGCGTGCCAATGTCCTGTCTGGCCAGCGCCCGCGTCAGGTTGAAGACCGCGCCGCCAATGCAGGGCTCGTAGCGCCCGTCGGGCTGCAGGATCAAATCGATGAGCGCTTCGCCGGCCGTGGCCACCTGCGGAGTTTTATCAGGGTTTTCCATAATTAGAGGGTTTTCCATAACTAAAACAACTTGATTTAGTAACTACAGCGCCACTATAGTTCCCTCAAGCCCATTGGTAATGGGTACTTTCCCCCGGTCGCAAGCCCTGACCCCGACCATAGACATCAAATCAAGCCGGAGACAACTCGCATGAAACCAGCCATCGCCCGTACCGCCACCCGTCTCGCGCTGTCCAGCCTCGCGCTGGTCGCAGCCTCCGCATTCGCTGCGGGCGAGCCGGTGATCGGACTGATCACCAAAACCGAAACCAATCCCTTCTTTGTCAAAATGAAAGAAGGGGCCGAGGCCGAGGCCAAAAAACTCGGTGCCAAGCTGCTGACCGCGGCCGGAAAATCCGACGGCGACACCGCAGGCCAGATCACCGCCCTTGAAAACATGGCAGCTGCCGGTGCCAAGACCATTTTGATCACCGCCAGTGGCGATGCCATCGCCCCCACCGTCAAGAAACTGCAGGCCAAGGGCGTGCAGGTGATCGCGCTGGACAGCCCCTTTGCCGGCGCCGACGCGCTGTTTGCCACCGACAACTACCAGGCCGGCGTCCTGGTGGGTCAGTACGCCAGGGCGGCACTGGCCGGAAAACCCGCCCGGATTGTCACGCTCGACCTGCTGCCCGGCCATCCGGTGGGCGCGCAGCGGCACAACGGCTTCATGAAGGGTTTTGGCCTGCCCGCGGCAGACGCCAAGTCCAACGAACTGTCGCGGGACCCTGCCGTGGTGTGCATGGCCGACAGCTTTGGCGACCGGGCCAAGAGCCAGACCGCGATGGAAAACTGCCTGCAGAAAAATCCCGACATCAACGTGGTCTACACCATCAACGAGCCCGCCGCTGCTGGCGCGTTCAACGCACTGAAGAAGGCCGGCAAGGAAAAAGGCGTGCTGATCCTGTCCGTTGACGGCGGCTGCCAGGGCATCAAGGACCTGGCGGCCGGCATGATCACCGCCACCTCGCAGCAATACCCGCTGAAGATGGCGGCACTGGGCGTGGAGGCGGGCGTGAAATACGCCAAGGGCGGCCAGAAGTCCTCGGGCTACACCGACACCGGCGTCACCCTGATCGCGGCCAGGCCGGTCAGCGGCGTGGACAGCAAGGACATCAAGACGGGCATGGACCTTTGCTGGGGCGCCAAATGACCCGGCAATTGCCCGAAGCAGATCTTGGGTTGGCGGGACCGCCTGAGCGCACCCCCGTTCCTTCCATCACTTCGAGGGGCTCACCGATGAATTCAACTTCACGCCACATCCCGTGGGGGGCTCTCGGCCCCTGGCTGGCCCTGCTGGCCACCTGCATCTTTTTTACCACCCAGTCAGACCGCTTCCTGACCGGTGAAAACCTGTCCCTGGTGCTGCAGCAGGTGATGGTTGTGGGCATCCTGGCCATCGGCCAGACCCTGATCATCCTGACTGCCGGCATCGACTTGTCCTGCGGCATGGTCATGGCACTGGGCAGCATGATCATGACCAAGTTCGCGGTGAACTACGGCATCAACCCCTATCTGGCCATTGTCTGCGGGCTGGCGGTCACCACCGGCTTTGGACTCATCAACGGCCTGCTGGTCACCCGCGTCAAGCTGCCCCCTTTCATCGTGACGCTGGGCACCCTGAACATCGCGTTTGCCATCACCCAGATTTACTCCAACGCGCAAATCATTTCCAATCTCCCGGATGAAATGACCGCCCTGGGCAACACCTTCAGCCTGGGCAGCACCGAAGTCAGTCTCGGGACGGTCACGATGATTGCCCTGTACGCCCTCGCATGGTTCGTGCTGCGGGACACCGCACCGGGCCGCCACCTGTACGCCGTGGGCAACAACGCTGAAGCCGCGCGCCTGACCGGCATCCGGGTCGACCGCGTGCTGGTGACCGTGTATGCGCTGGCGGGGTTTTTTTACGGCATCGCCGCCCTGTTGTCGGTCGCGCGCACCGGCGTGGGCGACCCCAACGCCGGGCAGACCGAAAACCTGGATGCCATCACCGCCGTGGTGCTGGGCGGCACCAGCCTGTTTGGCGGGCGCGGCATCATCCTGGGCTCGCTGGTGGGTGCGGTGATTGTGGGCGTGTTCCGCAATGGCCTGACGCTGATGGGCGTCGCCTCCGTTTATCAAACGCTGATCACCGGCATCCTGGTGATCCTTGCAGTTGCTGCTGACCAAATGTCGCGCAAGGGGCCCCGCTGATGAATACCACCACATCACCCAACCAATTCACCAGCCATTCACCCGACGCCTCCGCGCCCCTGGTGATGCAGGCCAAGGGACTGGTCAAGCGCTACGGCCAGGTGACTGCACTGGACGGCACCGACTTTGAGCTGCGCGCCGGTGAAATCCTGGCGGTGATCGGCGACAACGGCGCCGGCAAGTCCTCCCTGATCAAGGCCTTGTCGGGGGCGACCGTGCCCGATGAAGGCGAGTTGCTGCTGGACGGCAAACCGGTGCGCTTCAAGTCCCCCATCGATGCACGCCGGGCCGGCATAGAGACCGTCTACCAGGACCTGGCCGTTGCCCCGGCCATGAGCATTGCCGAAAACCTGTTCCTCGGCCGCGAGCTCATCAAGACCAAAGGCCTTGGCAAGCTGCTGCACCTGCTCGACAAGAAGCAGATGCTGGAGCAGGCCATTGCCCGCATGCAGGAGCTCAAGGTCGGAATTCGCTCGATGACGCAAGCGGTCGAGACACTCTCCGGCGGCCAGCGCCAGTGCGTGGCCGTGGCGCGCGCCGCTGCCTTCGCGCAGCATGTGGTGATCATGGACGAGCCCACGGCCGCGCTGGGCGTGAAGGAAGGCAACATGGTGCTGCAGCTGATTCGCCGCGTGCGCGACAAGGGCCTGCCCGTGATCCTGATCAGCCACAACATGCCGCATGTATTCGAGGTGGCGGACCGCATCCATATCCAGCGCCTGGGCCGGCGTGCGGCCGTCGTCAACCCCAAAACCATCAGCATGAGCGATACCGTCGCCGTGATGACCGGCGCCAAGACGGCCGAAGAACTACCGCAGGCCGCGCTGGCCTGAACGCCTGTTCGCACTCAACGTGACCATGAGATTGCCCCATGCTTAAAGGCATCGACCCCCTCCTCACCCCCGAGTTGCTCAAGCTGCTGGCCGAAATGGGCCACGACGATGCGCTCGTGCTGGCCGACGCCAACTTCACCGCGATGAGCCTGGGAGAAGGCAAGCCCGTGCTACGCCTGCCCGGCCACGGCATGGCGCGGACGGCGCAGGCCGTGATCTCCCTGCTGCCCCTGGCCGAAGATGTGGACCACCCGGTGGCCTACATGCAGGTCAGTGGTACCGAGGCACCTTACTGCTCGGGATTGCAGCGCGAGGTGCTGGCGCAGCTGGCGCCGAACCTGCTGGCGCATCAGCAGGCCGAAGCCATCGAACGCCATGCCTTCTATGACCGGGTGCGCCGGGCCTATGCCATCGTGGTGACAGGTGAGCTGCAGCCCTTTGGCAACTTCATCCTGCGCAAGGGCGTGATCGGCGAGAATCTGCGGCCATGACACGAGCCAGCGCTTCACCCGCCCCCGGAGCCATTTCCCCTGCGCCGCCGCGCTTGCTGCGTCCGCGCGGCTCCAATCAGGTGGGCATGCGCCAGTTCAACGAGCGCGTGGTGCTGCAGGCCCTGCGCCTGCACGGGAGCCTGCCCAAAGCCGACCTGGCCCGCCTGACCGGCCTGACCGCCCAGACCATAGGGCTGATCACGGCCCGGCTCGAGGAAGACGGCCTGTTGATCCGTCAGGACCGCGTGCGTGGACGGATCGGCCAGCCGTCGGTGCCCCTGGCGCTGAATCCGGACGGCGCCTTTTCTGTCGGTATCAAGATAGGCCGGCGCAGCACCGACTCCCTGCTGGTGGACTTCACCGGCAAAGTCCGGCAGCGGCTGTCGGTGACCTACCCTTTTCCCGAGGCCGGTACGCTGATTCCCACCATAGGCCAGCACCTGCGCACCCTGCGCGAGCAGCTCGGTCCGCTGACCCCGCGCCTGGTCGGGGTCGGCGTCGCCGCACCGTTCCAGTTCGGCGGCTGGCACCGGATGCTGGGGCTGTCGGACGACCAGTCGGACGCCTGGAACCGCATCGACCTGGGCACTGAAGTCCAGGCCATGGCCGACCTGCCGGTGAACTTTGCCAAGGACACATCGGCCGCCTGCGTGGCCGAACTGGTGGCCGGCCGCGGACGCGACCTGAAGAGTTTTCTGTACCTGTTTGTGGACACCTTTGTTGGCGGGGGCTTGGTCATCAACTCCCACCCCCATGCCGGTATCCATGGCAACGCCGGTGCCGTGGCCTCGCTACCCCTGCAGGTGGCGCAGGGGCCCGACGCGCCGCCCCAACTGATCAGCCAGGCCTCGCTGTGGGAGCTGGAGCAGCGCCTGGTGGCACACGGGCTGGACCCGGCCGCGGCCTACGACGAGCGGGCCCTGCTGCCCCCGTTTGACCAGGAGACCAGCGCCTGGGTGGCCAGTGCCGCGAATGCGCTGGCCCACTGCGTGGTCAGCGCCACGGCCTTCCTGGACATTGATGCCGTGGTGATGGACGGCTCGTTCTGCCGGCCCCTGTTGCTGCAGCTGATCGAGCGCACCCGTGAAGCCTTGGGCCGCTACAACTGGGAAGGCCTGTGGCCAGCCACGGTGATCGCCGGCGACATGGGCCCGGACGCCCGCGCGCTGGGCGGCGCCCTGCTGCCATTGCACGCCAACTTTGCACCCGATCCGGACCTGTTTCTCAAGGTCGGCGGCTGAGCCGGGCCGAGCCGGGGTGCCTCAGGCCTGCGACGCCTGGCGGCGGGCCTTCCACGCGCCATACAACACAAACAAGCCCGGAATCAGAATCATGGCCCAGATGATCTTGTCCAGGTGCGTCTTCACAAACGGCACATTACCGAAAAAATAACCCGCTGTGACAATGCCCCCCACCCAGAGCGCCCCTCCCGTGATGTCGTACAGCGTGAATTTGCTGCGCGTCATCTGCGACACACCGGCCACGAAAGGGGCAAAAGTCCGCAGAAAAGGCATGAAGCGCGCTGCAATGATGGTGATGCCGCCATAGCGCTCGTAGAAGGCGTGCGCCTGGTTGAAGGCTTTTTTGTTGAAGAATTTTGAATCTTCCCACTGGAACACCTTGGGCCCGAAGTAATGGCCGATGGTGTAGTTGGACTGGTTGCCCAACACCGCTGCCGCAAACAGCAGCCCCAGCGTCAGCGGATAGCTCATCAGGCCCACGCCGCACATCGCGCCCACCACAAACAGCAGCGAGTCGCCGGGCAAAAACGGCATGACCACTACGCCGGTTTCCACAAAAATAATCAGGAATAACAGGGCGTAGACCCATGCACCGTAGCTGGTGACAAAGACTTCCAGATGCTTGTCGACGTGAAGGATGAAATCGATGAGAAAGGTAACTAGTTCCATGCCGGGGATTTTGACAGGTATGAAACCGTCCCCACGGGGGGGGGTCGGCGCAGCCGGCTGGTGCCGGAACCCGTGCTTCAGCGGCCGCCCGCTCGCGTCATGACATGCGTCAGGCCCTTGCCGGGTACATAGATATAGCCATAGCTCAGGCCGCTGCTGGTTTTCCAGCCGTACTGCACGGCGCCAGGCACGCCCTCATACGTGCATGAGAGTTTTTCAATTTCGACCGTCGAGGTCTCGTTGCGCACGCCTCGCGGCGAAAAATAGCTGGTGTTGTAGCGGCGCGTCTGGCCTTGCGCCCACACCCCGACCGGAAACTTGCCTTCGTTGACGGCGTTGCCAAAACGCTGGTCGTACACGCGGCCAATGGCCGTGCGGTCGGGCGTCAGCGCAAAGCGCTCGTGCGCACGCGGCACCTTGCGCTCGTAGATTTCATATACCGTGCCGCCCTGGCCCTCCCATGACATTGGCCCTTTGAGCGCGGCTTCACCCTTGCCCAGCGAGCCGTCCGGCAGCTCGTCCACAAAAGGATACGCCCGGTCGACCGGCGCAAAAACCAGTTCGCGGGTTTCTGTCATCGGGTTGCCGGTGAGCAGCTCCACGGGCAAAAAACGCTCCTTAACACTTTCGTCGTGCACGCACACGGGCGCCTGGGCGCTTTGCGCCAGGGCCGCCGTGCCGGCAAGCAGGAGCAGGGGGATCAAGGCGGTGGGAACAAGTAATTTTGACAACATGGCTTCCTTTGGATTCTTGGAGTTAGCAGGCAGGTTTGGCAGGACTGCAAACTGCGTTAGGGTGCAGGCAACAGAATATTACAACTTGCGCAAACAAGCCCTTGATGCCCAGCCCTTGGTTCCTTGGTTCCTTGGTTCCTTGGTTCCTTGGTTCCTCGGTCCTTGGTTATTACCAGGCTCTGCAGCCTTTCCCATCGAAAAAAAGGTGACCCTCTAAAATCCCAGGCAATGAGCACTCCGACCCCCCGCCGCCCCATTCGCGAACTCCCCGACGAGCTGATCAGCCAAATTGCGGCGGGCGAAGTGGTCGAACGGCCTGCCTCTGTGGTGCGCGAGCTGGTAGACAACGCGCTGGATGCCGGAGCCACGCAGGTGACGGTGCGGCTGCTGGCGGGCGGCGTGCGGCTGATTCTGGTGGAAGACGACGGCCAGGGCATTCCGCGCGAGGAATTGCCGGTCGCCCTCAGGCGCCACGCCACCAGCAAGATCGCCTCGCTGCAAGACCTGGAAGCCGTCGGCACCATGGGCTTTCGCGGCGAGGCGCTGGCGGCCATCAATTCGATTGCCGACATGAGCCTGCTGTCGAGAACGCCCGATGGCGCCACCGGGAATGCTGGCGAGGCCGCCCATGCCTGGCAGCTCGATGGCCGCACCGGCGAGTTGAAGCCGGCCGCGCGCTCCCGGGGCACCAGCGTGGAGGTGCGCGAGCTCTTTTACGCCACCCCGGCGCGCCGCAAGTTTCTGAAAACCGACGCCACCGAACTGGCCCATTGCATTGAAGCCGTGCGCCGCCATGCGCTGGTGCGGCCCGACGTTGGCTTTGCCATCTGGCACGAGGGCAAGCTGGTCGAACAATGGCGCGCCTGCCACGGCGAGCCGGCCGCGGCCCACGCGCAGCGTCTGGCCGATGTGCTGGGCAGCGACTTTGTCGAGCAATCCGTCGCAGTCCATTACGAAAGCGCGGCGCGGCGGGCCGACGGGCTGCCCGCGGTGCGCGTGTGGGGCCGCGCCGGCATTCCGGATGCCGCGCGCTCGCGGGCCGACCAGCAGTTTGCCTATGTCAATGGCCGCTATGTACGCGACAAGGTGCTGACCCATGCGGCGCGCAGCGCCTATGAAGACGTGCTGCACGGCCATCGCCAGCCGGTGTATGCGCTGTATGTCGAGATGGACCCGGCCCGCGTCGACGTGAACGTGCATCCCACCAAAATCGAAGTGCGCTTTCGCGACAGCCGCGAGGTGCATCAGGCGGTGCGCCACGCGACCGAAAACGCGCTGGCCGCGCCACGCTCGGCTGCTGCGGCCGGCCCCGACGGCGCTGCGGCCGAAGCGGCCTTCCCGCCGGTTTCCGGCGAATCTTCAGCATCAGGCTTCGGTAGTCCCGGTTTTGCCCAGAAATCGTGGGCACAACCAGCTATCAATTTCGCAGCGAACGGCGGCAGCCGTGCGTCGGACTTCGAAGCCATGTGGCCCGCGCCAATGCAGCCGGGCGGCCCAGCGGCAAGCAACAGCTTTTCACCCTCGCCGGCCAGCCCCCCTGCCGCCTATTCTGCTGGCCCGGTAGATACCCTGCCGCCCGGCGACTGGCCGCTGGGCCGCGCCATCGCCCAGCTGCAGGGCATTTACGTGCTGGCCGAGAACGCGCAGGGCCTGGTCATTGTGGACATGCACGCGGCCCACGAGCGCATCGTCTACGAGCGGCTGAAAAACCAGATGGACAGCAGCGAAGGCGCCCGCATCGCCAGCCAGCCGCTGCTGATTCCGGCCACCTTTGCCGCCAGCCCACAGGAAGTGGCCACCGCCGAAGCCTGCATCGAAACGCTGGCCACCCTGGGCCTGGAAATCACGCCGTTTTCCCCCAGGACCCTGGCTGTGCGTGCGGTGCCGACCAGCCTGGCGCAGGGGGACGCTGTGGAGCTGGCCCGCAGCGTGCTGGCCGAGCTGGCCCAGCACGACGCCAGCACCGTGATCCAGCGGGCCCAAAATGAGCTGCTCTCCACCATGGCCTGCCACGGCGCCGTGCGGGCCAACCGCAAGCTCACGACGGACGAAATGAATGCCCTGCTGCGCCAGATGGAAGCCACCGAGCGCTCCGACCAGTGCAACCACGGTCGACCCACCTGGCGGCAGGTGAGCATCCGGGAGCTGGACGCCCTGTTTCTGCGCGGGCGCTGAACTTTCCGACCGCCAACGTATCAGTTACCTTCATGAAACGCTGGCACCTCTTCGCTACCTTCTGCACGGCGCTGGCGTTGATGGTCGGCTGCGCCACGCTCGACGAAAAGCAGCGCGACTGGATTTTCCAGCCCAGCGACCGTACCTGGAGCGGAGGCGCCGCAGCCGCCGAAGGCATGGAGGACGTCTGGATCAAATTCAACTCCAGGATCAACGACCAGAACATCCGCCTTCATGGGCTGTGGCTGCCCGCCGACACGGACAGGGACAGGCCGGCAGCCGGCGAAGCACCGGTCATGCTTTACCTGCACGGCGCGCGTTACAACGTCACCGGCTCCGCCCCGCGCGTGCGGCGCATGCAGGAACTGGGCTTTTCGGTGTTGGCCATCGACTACCGCGGCTTTGGCAAAAGCACCCACGAGCTGCCTTCCGAGGCATCGGCCTACGAAGACGCCCGCGCCGCCTGGGACTGGCTGGCGCAAAAGTACCCGAACCGGCCCCGCTATATCTTCGGCCACTCGCTGGGCGGGCCCATTGCCATCAACCTGGCCAACGAAGTCACCGATGAAAGCGGCACGATCGTTGAAGGCACCTTCACCTCGATTGCCGACGTGGTGAGCAGTTCCAAATGGGGCTGGATGCCGCTGTCCCTGCTGATCACCCAGCGCTTTGAAGCCGTGCGCAAAGTGGGGCAGATCGGTTCGCCCCTGCTGGTGGTCCACGGTGGGGAAGACCGCCTGATCCTGCCCGACCTGGGGCGCAAGCTGTTTGACGCAGCGGCCGAGCCCAAGCTGTTCATGCTGGTCGAGGGCGGCTCGCACCACAACACCAACCTGGTCGGCCAGCCGCAATACCGGCAGGCGCTGGCACAGCTTTTCCATCTGCAATAAGCTGGCCGGCCGCAAAGTGCCCCCCGCCCCGGTATGGCTGCGGCACATAGGGGCCGAGCGTAGGGCCGCGTGCGCGGTGGAGCGTACGGCGGGCAATCTGATACCCTCAGACGGATGTCCGCCCCCTCCCGAAAAATGTCTTCAGATGCTGCGTCGCCCACTGCCGCCAGCCCTGTAGCGTCGCCGTCCATGTCGGCCGGCCTGATCGTGCTGATTTTGTCGATGCTGCTGGGCATTCAGCCGGTCACCACCGACCTGTACCTGCCCGCCCTGCCGGCGCTGACCGAAGGCTTTGGCGCCCCGATGTCGCAGGCGCAGCTCACGCTGAGTGCGCTGCTGCTGGCTTTCGGCGTCTCGCAGCTGATCTGGGGCCCGCTGTCCGACCGCTTCGGCCGGCGCCCCATCCTGTTGTGGGGCCTGGCCACTTACACGCTGGCCTCGATCGGCAGCACGCTGGCGCCTTCCATGGCGCTGCTGATCGTCTGGCGTGTTGTGCAGGGCGCGGCCATGGGCGCTGTCGTGATGTGCGCGCGCGCCATCATCCGGGACCTGTACCAGCCGCAGGAAGGCGCCCGCATCATGTCCAAGGGCCTGAGCGGCCTGGGTGTGCTGGCCTGCGTCAGCGCGCCGCTGGGCGGCCTGCTGTCGGAGTTTGGGGGCTGGCGCGTCGCGCTGATGGCCGTGGCCGTATTTGGCGCCTGCACCCTGACGCTGGTCGCCCTGCGCTTTGAAGAAACCCTGCGGCAGAAAAACCCACGGGCGCTGCATCCCGCCGCGCTGCGCCACACGTGGATGCATATCCTCGGCAACCCCACCTTTATGGTGTTTTCGGCGCTGTCCGCCGCCTCGTATGGCGGGCTGTTCACCTTTCTCGCCACGTCCTCATTTGTTTTCATCAAGGTGCTGGGGCTGAGCAAAACGCAGTACGGCCTGGTGATGTTTTCCATGTGCTTTTGCTACCTGACGGGCACCTTTATCTGCCGCCGTCTGCTGCCGCGTTTTGGCGTGCGCAAGTCGGTGGCGATTGCGGCAGGCCTGAGCCTGGCGGGCGGCACGCTGATGGGCGTCTTTGCCTGGGCCGGCCTGCACAACGTCTGGGCCATCATGCTGCCCTACTACCTCTTCATGCTGGCCCACGGCGTGCACCAGCCCTGCGGCCAGAGCGGCGCGGTGGGGCCCTTCCCGCATGCGGCAGGCGCAGCCTCGGCCATGAACGGCTTCCTGATGATGGTGGTGGCTTTTGGCATGGGCGGCTGGCTGGGCACACACATGGATGGCACCGTCCTGCCGCTGACCAACGGCGTGTGGTTCTGGAGCATCCTGATTGCCGCCAGCGCCTGGACCGTGGTGCAGAAATACGGAGAGCCTGCCCATGAGGCCGCCGCATGAACGAAGTGAAAAGCGTGGGGGCCACATACATTGCTCTCGCCGGGCCAACAGCCTCCGGCAAAACGGCCGCCGCCATGGCCATTGCGCGGCAGCATGACGTCGAGATCATCAGCGTCGATTCGGCGCTGGTCTACCGCGGCATGGACATCGGCACAGCCAAACCCACGGTCGATGAACTCGCGGCCGTGCCGCATCACCTGATCAATATCCGCGACCCCCTGCAGGCCTACAGCGCCGCCGAGTTTGTGGCCGATGCCCGGCACCTGATCAACGACATCGCCGCGCGCGGCAAGCTGCCGCTGCTGGTGGGCGGCACCATGCTGTATTTCAAGGCACTCTTTGACGGCCTGGACGACATGCCCAAGGCCGACCCGGCGGTGCGCGCCGAACTGGCCAGCGAAGCCGCCGCCAAAGGCTGGCCTGCGCTGCATGCCGAGCTCGCAACCGTTGACCCGGTCACCGCCGCCCGGCTGGCCCCCCATGACTCACAGCGTATCTCGCGCGCGCTGGAAGTGTTCCGGGTGTCCGGGCAGCCGCTGTCATTCTTTCATCGGCAAAACGCCGCAAAAACCATAGTTGATGGCGGCCGGGACGAGAAGACTGCACTCCTTGTTTCCCTTGAACCACAAGAGCGCAGCTGGCTGCACCACCGCATTGCCGAGCGCTTTGACGTCATGCTGGCGGCCGGTTTTCTCGAGGAAGTCAAAGCCCTGCGCGCGCGCGGCGACCTGACGCCGGATTTGCCGTCCATGCGCTGCGTCGGCTACCGCCAGGCCTGGGAATTGCTGGACGCGCAGGAGGCGCGCAGCCCCGGCGGCAGCTTCCCGATGAACGAGCTGCGCGACAAGGGCATCTTTGCCACGCGCCAGCTGGCCAAGCGCCAGATCACCTGGCTGCGCTCCATGCCGCAGCGCCACATCATCGCCTGCGATACCGACCAGGCGCTGCCGCTGGTTCTGCAGGCAGTGGCTCAACACATCGAAAAGTCCAGCCGATAGCCGGCTTGCTTGTGGTGACCGCCGGTGCCAGAATGGGGCGCGCGTCCGGCGCGCGAGTCTTGCCTGCCTCAAGTAATAACAAACAAGGAGAGCGCATCATGGACCTGTCAACCTTCGTCACCTCGCTGCAAGCCAGCCTGGGCGCGAATCTCCCCAAAGTCCTCGGCGCTGTCGCCATCCTGGCCCTGGGCTGGCTGCTGGCTGTTGCGGCGCGCGCGGGCATGCGCAGGCTGCTGCGGCTGCTCAAGGTCAATACCCGCGTCGAGGAAAGCACGGGCGTGCAACTCGATGCTGAATCGCCGGTGGCAGTGGGCGTGTTCTGGCTGATCCTGCTGGCCACCCTGGTCGCCGTGCTCAATGTGCTGGACCTCTCGCTCCTGACCAACCCCTTCGCCGCCATGATGGGCGACATCATCGGCTACCTGCCCAAGCTGCTCGCCGGGGCCGTGCTGTCATTGGTCACCTGGCTGCTCGCCACCGTGCTGCGCGCGCTGGCTGCCCGGGCGCTTGCCGCCACGACACTCGATGAAAAGCTCTCCACCGAGGCCGGCATGGCGCCTATGAGCCGGAACGTGGGCAATGTGCTGTTCTGGCTGGTGATTCTCATGCTGTTGCCGGCCATCCTGAACGCCTTCCAGCTCAATGCCCTGCTCGAACCAGTGATCGGCATGCTCAACAAGCTGCTGGCCATGGTGCCCAACGCGTTCGCAGCCTTGCTGATCGGCGGCGTGGGCTACATCGTGGCCCGCGTGCTGCGCGGCCTGGTGACCAACCTGCTGGCAGCGGCCGGCGCCGACAGCCTGAACCAGCGGGTCGGGCTCGACAGCTCCATTCGCCTGTCGGCCCTGGCGGGCACACTGGTCTTTATCTTCGTGTTCGTGCCCTCGCTGATCGCTGCGCTCGACGCGCTCAAGATCGATGCCGTGTCGCGTCCGGCCTCGCAAATGCTCGACCTGATGTTTGCCGCAGTGCCGCACATCGTGGCGGCGGCCGTGATCCTGCTGCTGACCTGGTACATCGCGCGCTTCGCTTCGCGCCTGCTGGCCAGCCTGATGGAAAGCGCCGGGGTCGACAACCTGCCGCAAAAAATGGGCATACAGCATGTGCTGTCGGGTGCCGCCCGGCCCTCGCGCCTGGCGTCAGCGCTCCTGATGTTCTTTGCCATGCTGTTCGCCGCCACCGAGGCCGCCAGCCAGCTCGGTTTCGGCCAGATGCGGAACATGGTGTCCTCCTTCATCGGGTTTGCTGCGGATGTGCTGCTGGGCGGCGCCATCCTGGCCGTCGGTTTCTGGATTTCCAACCTGGCCTATGACGCCATCCACAAGGCCGGCGGCAAACACGCGGCCGGCCTCGCAGAGATTGCCCGCATTGGCATCCTGGGCCTGGTGCTCGCCATGGGGCTGCGCGCCATGGGCCTTGCCAACGAAATCGTGCAACTGGCCTTCGGCCTGACGCTGGGCGCGGTGGCCGTTGCCGTGGCGCTGTCGTTCGGGCTGGGCGGCCGCGAGGCCGCAGGCAAGCTGGCAATGCGCTGGCTGGAGCGCTGGCACAAGGATTAGCCCCCACGTTCGCTCACTTCGTGTAGCTCTCTGYCCCCCRAGGGGGCGCTGCGCCTGCGGCCCGGCGAAGCCGGTTCCGCGGCCCCTGTTGGTGGAAGCGCTCTCACCCCGGTTCACTGCGCTTAGCCCCCACGTTCGCTCACTTCGTGTAGCTCTCTGTCCCCCGAGGGGGCGCTGCGCCTGCGGCCCGGCGAAGCCGGTTCCGCGGCCCCKGYTGGTGGAAGMGCTCTCACCCCGGTTCACTGCGGGTAGCATAGGGCGATGCTGCAGGTCCGCAATCTCGCCAAACGGTATGTTGAAACCCCGGTGTTCACCGGCGTTTCGTTCGATGTCGCGCCCGGTGAGTTTGTCGCCGTCATCGGCGAGTCGGGCGTGGGCAAGTCCACGCTGCTGAACTGCATGGCCGGGCTGGACACCTGGGATGAGGGCTCGGTGTGGCTCAATGGCACGGATCTGGGCACGCTGACCGATGACCAGCGCGCGCTGCTGCGCCGCAAGCACGTGGGTTTTGTGTTCCAGGCCTTTCATGTGCTGCCGCACCTGGACGTGGCGCAAAACGTCGCACTGCCGCTGCTGCTGCTGGGTCAGCCCGATGATGCTCGGGTGCAGGCCATGCTGGATGCCGTGGGCCTCGCCGGCCTGGGCAAGCGACTGCCGCAGCAATTGAGCGGCGGGCAACTTCAGCGCGTGGCAATTGCCCGCGCGCTGGTGCACCGCCCCACCCTGCTGCTGGCCGATGAGCCCACCGGCAACCTCGACCCCACAACTGCTGCGAAAGTAATGGACGCGCTGATTGCGCAAACCCGCCAGCATGGCGCCTCGCTGGTCCTTGTCACCCATTCGGAGGCGGCCGCCGCACGGGCGGACCGCCGGCTGCACCTGAGCGCCGGCGGCATCAAGGCCTGATTGCCGCCGGGGAGGACGTTGAACAGGTTTGCGTTGATGTTGACGCCGCGCTGATCAAAAACCAAAAACACATTTTCAGTGCGTGGCGGCCCGGGAATCCATCAGCGTGCAGTCAGCAGCTCCGCGTAGCGCGCCAGGTCGACGTTGCCGCCGCTCACAATGACGCCGACACGCCTGCCTTTGAGGGCCGGATCAGCTTGAAGCGCCGCGCAGGCCCCGGCAAACGCCAGGCAACCCGTAGGCTCCACCACCATCTTCATGCGCTCGGCAAAAAAACGCATGGCCTCGACCAGCTGCGCATCGCTCACCGTGAGGATGTCATCGACATCCCGCCGGATGATGCCGAAGGTGTACTGGCCCAGGTGCTGGGTCTGCGCGCCATCGGCAATGGTTTTGGGCGTCTCGATATGCACAATCCGGCCCGCACGCAGCGACTGCTGGCCATCGTTGCCGGCTTCGGGCTCCACGCCATACACCTTGCATTGCGGCGCCAGTGCCCGCGCCGAAAGCGCTGAGCCGCTGGTCAGTCCGCCACCGCCCAGGCACACGTACAGGTGGTCGAGCGGGCCGGTCTCTTCAAGCAACTCCTTGGCGGCCGTGCCCTGGCCGGCAATCACGTCGGGATGGTCATAGGGCGGAATCAGGGTCATGCCCCGCTCGGCCGCAAGCCGCTGCGTGAGCGCCTCGCGGTCTTCGCTGAAGCGGTCGTACAGCACCACCTCGGCGCCGTAACCGCGCGTCGCGGCCAGCTTGGCGGCCGGCGCGTCCTGCGGCATCACGATCAGCGCGGGCATGCCGAGCAGCCGCGCCGACAGCGCCACCGCCTGCGCATGGTTGCCCGATGAAAACGCGATCGCCCCGGCCCGGCGCTGGCTCGCGTCAAACTTTGACAGCGCATTGAATGCACCGCGAAACTTGAACGCGCCCATGCGCTGGAAGTTCTCGCACTTGAAGAAAAACTGCGCACCCCAGCGGGCATCGGCCGTGGCAGACCTCAGTACCGGGGTGCGATGTGCGTGGCCCTCAAGCCGCGCAGCGGCGGCGAGGACATCGTCGTAAACAGGAAGTTGCAGCATGACAGGAAGCGCTTTCGTTCGAATAAGGCGGGAAAAGCCACAAGGGCCACAAGAAAAAACAACAGCGTACCAGTTCCGTCAAATACTTGAACGCGCCCCCGGGATGCCGCGCCCCATCACTCGGCGCTCGCGACCTCCAGCCCCATTTCCTGCAGCGCATCGCGCACCGCTTCCACAGCACCCGCCATGCCGCGCGGGCCGAGTTGGCCCATGCAACCGACGCGGAAGGTCTCCATCGACGTCGGCTTGCCGGGGTAAAGAATGTAGCCGCGCTGCTTGACCGCGTTGTAGAAAGCCTTGAACTCGTAGGCCGGGCTGGCCGGCGCGTGAAAGGTCACGATGATGGGCGCCTGGATCGCCGCGCGCAGGAAGCTGCGCAGGCCCAGCCCGGCCAGGCCGCTGATGAGCTCGCGGCAATTTGTGACATAGGCGCCGCCGCGCGCGGCCAGCCCGCCCTGCTCGAAATACTGCGTGAGCGCGGCGTCCAGCGCGGCGACCACATGGGTCGGCGGCGTGAAGCGCCACTGCGTGGTCTTGTTCATGTAGGCCCACTGGTCGTACAGGTCCATCGCCAGCGAATGGCAGTTACCCTCGCAGCGCTCCAGCGCGGCGCGGCGCGCCAGCACAAAGCCCATGCCGGGAACGCCTTCCAGGCACTTGCCCGACGCGGCAACCACGGCGTCGAACGGCGTCTTGCGTGCATCGATTTCCAGCGCACCAAACGAGCTCATCGCATCGACGATCAGGCCCTTGCCGTGGCGCTGAACGACCAGTGCAATTTCGTGCAACGGGTTCAGAATGCCGGTGCTGGTTTCGCAGTGCACCAGCGCCACGTGGGTGATGGAGGGGTCCTTGCTGAGCAGCCGGTCAATGTCTTCGGGGCGGATTTGCGCATCTTCCGCATACTCGAAGGTGGTGAGCTTGCGGCCCAGCACCTTGCAGATTTTGGCGATGCGCTGGCAATAGGCGCCGTTGACCGGCACCAGCACATGGCCCCCTTTTTCGGCCGGCGGCACCAGCGTGCCAATGGCCGCCTCGACGGAAAAGGTACCGCTGCCCTGCAGGGGAACGCACTCATGCGTGCCTTCGCCGTGCACGATGCGCAGCAGGCCCTGGCGCAGGCGCACGGTGATGGCATTGAAATCCGTGTCCCAGGAGCCCCAGTCGCGCAGCATGCTTTGCTTGGTGCGGCTGGACGTAGTCAGCGGTCCGGGGGTCAGAAGAATGGCGTCGGTGGTCATGAAAGCTCCTTGGGTGTTTTGGAAAAAATGGAAAACAAAAAAAGTGGACGGCAGGAAGGGATCAGGCCTCAGTGGCGGGCGACGTTTCGCCACGCCTGGGTTTTTCGCAGCAGCACGCGCGTCGCCACCGCATACACCAGGCACACCGCGACAGAAGTCAGCACGGTCAGGCTGGCCAGCGCCGCCGCCGGGCCGATGTCGCCGGCCTCGTCAAGGTTCATGATGGCCACGGCCCCGAGGATGGTGTCGGGCGAGTACAGGAAGACGACACCCGACAGCGTGGCCATGGACACGACGAAGTAGTAGCGCGCGATGTCCAGCACCGCTGGCAGGCACACCGGCAAGGTCACGCGAAAGAAGGTCTTGTAGAACGGCACCTTCAGCGAAGCCGACACGGCCTCGAATTCATTGTCGATCTGCTTGAGCGCCGTCACCGCGGTCAGATGGCTGGAGGTGTAGTAGTGCACGATGACCGACAGCACGAGTAAGGTCATGGTCGAGTACAGGAAGCCCAGCGGATTGTTGGGATGGTTGAAGAACATGATGTAGCCCAGGCCTAGCACCAGTCCCGGCACGGCCATGGAGAGCATGGCCAGCAGGTGCATCAGCGGGCGTATCAGTTCCAGCCCGCGGGTCTTCTCGGTCAGGTAAGCGCCAATGAACACCGTGAGCGAACCGAAGAAAGCCACGCACACCGCCATCTTCAGGCTGTTGGTGTAGGCCGAGGCCAGGTCGCCATCGACCAGCGCGAACTCGTAATGGCGCAGGCTCAAGGAGAGGTCATACGGCCAGAGCTTGATGAAGGACGTCCAGATCGCCATGCCCACCACGGCCAGCAGCAGCGCGCACACCAGCGTGCAGTAGGCCGTCATCAAGGTATCGAAGCCCCGCTGCGGCTTGGCCGCGTAGGGCACGGAGCGCGCCGACAGCTGGGCCCGCAGCTTGCGCCGCACGCGGCTGTCGATCAGAAAGGAGGCGATCGAAGGCAGCAGCAACAGCAGGCCCACTACTGCACCGCGGCCGAAGTTCTGCTGGCCGACGACCTGCTTGAACACGTCCAGCGACAGCACGCTGAAGTTGCCGCCTATCACCTTGGGTGCGCCGAAGTCGCTGATCACATAAGTGAAGACCACGGTGGACGCACTGATCAGCCCGTATTTGCAGGACGGCAGCGTTATGGTGAAGAACTTGCGCACGGTCGAGGTGCCGAACGAATCGGCAGCCTCGTACAGCCGTCCGTCGGCCAGCGACAGCGCCGTCAGCAGGATCATGAGCGCATGCGGAAAGGTGTTGTAGACCTCCGACAGGATGATGCCCGGCGCGCCGTAGATCGAGCCCAGCCCGATCAGCTCGAGCACCGGCTTGAGCACGCCCTGGTTGCCAAACCACTGGATGAAGGCGATAGCCGACAGCAGCGAAGGCGCCAGCAGCGGGATCAGCGCGATCAGCCGGAACGTGCCCTTGAAGGGCGCGCAGCTGCGGGCCAGCGCATAGGCGAAGGTGAAGGCCAGGGGTACCGAAATCATGACCACGGTGGCGGCCACCCAGATTGAGTTCCAGGCTGCGCCCAGCAGTGCCGGGGTCTGCAGGTACTCGACAAAATGGGTGAAGCCGATGAAGTTGCCATCGTTGTCCTGCACGGCCCGCGCAAAGATTGACGCCATCGGCGCGAGCAGGAACAGCACCAGGAACAGCATCACCGTGAGCAGCACGCCGCGCGCAATGATGTCCTCTCGCGACAGGCCTTGGCGGCGCGCTGCAGGCGGCGGCCCGGCCAGCGTAGCGGCGCGGGCGTTCATAACTGAGCCCCGCCGGCCACCGCCGGAAACACCCGGATGCGTTCGCTGCGCAGCGCCAGGTCGATCCGCGCACCGGCCTGCACGCCCAGGTCGTGCAGCTGGTTCAGCGAAAAACACAGGTGCAGCGATTGCCCTTCGAGCTCGTCGATCTGCATTTCCGCCAGGCACGAGCTGCCCAGAAATTCAACCTTCAGGACCTCACCCCGGACGCGGTTCGGCTGCCCTTCGCGTTCATGGCCAACGGCCCGGTCTTCCGGGCGCAGGTAGAGCCTGACCGCCTGGCCGGCCGTGTAGTCGCCATGCTCGCCGCTGCAATGCAGTTCCAGGCGGCCGGCGCGAAAACGCCCCTGCCCGAGCGCGATGGCCGGCAACACATTGACCTTGCCGACAAAGTCCGCCACGAAAGGGGTGGCGGGGCGCTCATAAATATCGTTCGGCGTGCCGATCTGCTCAATCACCCCATGGTTCATCACCACAATGCGGTCGGCCATGGACAGCGCCTCCTCCTGGTCGTGCGTGACCATGATGGCGGTCACGCCCAGCTGTTGCTGCAGCCGGCGGATCTCGCCGCGCAGGCGGATGCGCTCCAGCGCATCGAGCGCCGACAGGGGTTCATCCAGCAGCAACAGGCGCGGGGCGGTCGCCAGCGCTCGCGCCAGTGCCACGCGCTGCTGCTGCCCGCCCGACAGCTGGGCCGGGTATTTCTCGCCCGACGTCGGCAGGCCCACCAGTTTGAGCAGTTCCACCACGCGGGCGCTGATTTCGGCCCGCGGTTTTTTCCGGCTCACCAGGCCATAGGCGACGTTCTCGGCGATGGTGAGGTTCGGGAACAGGGCGTAGGACTGGAACACGATGCCGTAGTCACGCTTGACCGGCGGCAGCCAGGAGATGTCGCGGCCGTTCTGCACGATGCGGCCGCTGGTCTGCGTTTCCAGTCCGGCAATGATGCGCAGCAGCGTGGTTTTCCCGCAGCCCGAGGGCCCGAGCAGGCACAGCATCTCGCCCTGCCGGACTTCCAGGTCTATGTGCTGGAGCACCGTGACCTTGTCAAAGCGCTTGTGCACGCCCTCGATACCCAGCGCAATGCCGGTCGTGTGATGCGGTGAGGCGAAGCTCGCCATTTCCGCTGGCAGTCTCATATCCATCTGCTATCTCCTTGTGTCGTTGTCGGTGGCGTGGAGCATGGGCCGGCCATGCCGGTGATTGCGTTCGTTTCGGTGGTCTTCCGGGAATTTCTGCAGCACCTTCGGCGAATAGTAAATTGCAGATCGTAATATGTCAATTGTTGACAATCTTCAATTTGCAGGATTTAATTGCCGTATCGACCAGAAAAGAAACCGGACTTCTTCATGAGCACCTCACCCGACCTCTCCGCCTTCTCTCCCCTCTATCCCCTGTCCCCCCTGCAAATGCTGCAGGCCAACACCCTGCCGTCACTGGTGCAGGCCGAAATCGAGCAAATGATCCTGCGCAGCGAGCTGCCCGGAGGCGCGCGCATCAATGAAAGCGACCTCGCCGCCCGCTTCGGCACCAGCCGCGGCCCGGTGCGCGAGGCACTGCGCGCGCTGGAAGAATGCGGCCTGGTCCGCTCGGAAAAGAACCGCGGGGTCTTCGTGCGGGAAATAACGCTGGCCGAAGCCGACGAAATCTACGACCTGCGCGAGGTACTGGATGACATGATCGGACGCCGCCTCGCCGTGCACATCACGACGCCGCAGCTGAAGGTGCTCAAGAGTCTGCTCTCCGAAATGGACGACGCCATGAGCCGCCAGGACATCAAGCGTTACCACGCACTGAACCTGGAGTTCCATGATGCGCTGGTCGGCTTTGTCGGCAACTCCCGGCTGAGCGACACCTACCGGCGCCTGACCAAGGAGCTGCTGCTGTTCCGCCTGCGCGGCCTGCAGGACGGGGGCGGCTTTGCGGTCTCTAACGCCGAACACAAGGCCGCCGTGCTGGCCATTGCCTCACGCGACCCTGAGCGCGCCGGCCGGACGCTGCGCGCCCATGCGGCCGACAGCCGGGCCCGCATGCACAAGGCTTTTGGAAGAGGCCCCAGCGAGCCGACCTCCCCTGCAATTTCCCGCAATTTCCCTGAAAAAACCACGGCCCATCATGGCCATCAACCCCTGAGGACATCATGAACAAAGACATTACCGTGAACGACAGGCGCTACCAATGGATGGACCACCCGGTGGTGGTGGTCTGCGTGGATGGCTGCCAGTACGAATACATCACCGCCGCCGTGGCGGCCGGCGTGGCACCCTTCCTGGGCAGGCTGCTGGCCGGGCGCGGCACCTGCTACATGGCGGACTGCGTCATTCCGAGTTTTACCAATCCGAACAATTTGTCCATCGTGACGGGTGCGCCGCCCTCGGTGCACGGCATCTGCGGCAACTATTTCTTCGACCGCGAACGGGGTGAAGAGGTGATGATGAACGACCCCCGCTACCTGCGCGCGGGCACCATCCTTGCAGCCTTCGCCGATGCGGGCGCCAAGGTAGCCGTGATCACGGCGAAGGACAAACTGCGCAAGCTGCTGGGCCACAAAATGGACGGCATCTGCTTTTCCTCGGAAAAGGCCGACCAGGTGAGCGTCGAGGAAAACGGCATTGACGACGTGCTCGGCATGGTCGGCATGCCGGTGCCTTCGGTCTACAGCGCCGAGTTGTCGGAGTTTGTGTTTGTCGCGGGCGTCAAGCTGATGGAGCGCGAGCGGCCTGACCTGATGTATTTGTCCACCACCGACTACATCCAGCACAAGGCAGCCCCCGGCACCACGATGGCGAACGACTTCTACGCCATGATGGACCGCAACCTCGCCCGGCTGGACATGCTGGGCGCCACCATTGTGCTCACCGCCGACCATGGCATGAACGACAAGCACGGTTCGGACGGGCAGCCCAATGTGATTTACCTGCAGGACACGCTGGACGAATGGATTGGCCAGGACCATGCGCGCGTAATCCTGCCCATCACCGACCCGTATGTGGTGCACCACGGCGCGCTCGGCTCGTTCGCGCTGGTCTATGTGCCGGAAGATGTGGACGCCAGCGCACTGCGTGACCGCATTGCCGCGCTGCCGGGCATTGAGACGGTGCTGTCGCGCCTGGAGGCCTGCGACCATTTCGAGCTGCCGTTCGACCGGGTGGGAGACATCGTGGTGGTGGCCAGCCAGGACACGGTGATCGGCACCAACGCCGCGCGCCATGACCTCTCCGGGCTGGACGTGCCGCTGCGTTCCCACGGCGGCCTGTCTGAACAAAAGGTGCCGCTGGTCGTCAACCGCCAGGTGCCACAGGCCTTCCCCGACCGGCGCTGGCGCAATTTTGACGCCTTCGAACTCGGCCTCAACCTGGCCCGCTAACCCGCCAAAAAAATCATCGAACCGCCACAGAAACAGAAACAAGGAACCAACATGTCTGCCGTACTTGCCGATGCCCCCTCCCAGGCACTTCCTTCCCGGGTGCTGTATGAATCGCTGCGCATTGCCGGTGAAAAAGTTTCGCGCGACCGCGTCATCGAGGTGAAACACCCTTACAACGGCAAGATCGTCGCGACCGTGCCCAAGGCCACGCTGGACGATGTCCGGCGTGCGCTGCGCATTGCGCGCGACTACCGTTCCACGCTGACCCGCCACGACCGCTACCGCATCCTGATGAAAGCCGGCGAGCTGGTCGCCCAACGCCGCGACGAGATTGCGCGCCTGATCACGCTGGAATCGGGCCTGTGCCTGAAGGACACGCAGTATGAAGTCGGCCGCGCTTCCGATGTGATGCTGTTCGCGGCCAACCAGGCGCTGGTGGACGACGGCCAGGTGTTCTCGTGCGACCTGACGGCGCACGGCAAGAGTCGCAAGGTCTACACGCTGAAAGAGCCGCTGCTCGGCGCCATCACCGCCATCACCCCGTTCAACCACCCGCTCAACCAGGTGATCCACAAGATCGCGCCGGCGGTAGCCACCAACAACCGCGTGGTGCTCAAGCCCAGCGAGAAAACGCCGCTGGCGGCCTACCTGATTGCCGACATCCTGTACGAGGCGGGCCTGCCGCCGCAGATGCTGTCGGTCGTGACCGGCGATCCGGCCGAGATCGCCGACGAGCTGCTGACCAGCCCCGACGTGGACCTGGTGACATTCACCGGCGGCGTGGCCATTGGCAAGTACATCGCCGGCAAGGCCGTCTACAAGCGCCAGATTCTCGAGCTCGGCGGCAACGATCCCATCATCGTGATGGACGATGCCGACATCGAGGAAGCGGCCACCCTGGCGGCCAGCGGGTCGTACAAGAATTCGGGCCAGCGCTGCACCGCCATCAAGCGCATCCTGGTGCAGGAGAGCGTGGCCGACCGCTTTGTCGAGCTGCTGGTGGAAAAAACCCGGGCGCTGAAGTACGGTGACCCCTTTGACCCGGCCATGGACATGGGCACCGTGATCGACGAGCCCGCCGCGATCCATTTTGAAAAGGTGGTCAACGAGGCCATCGCCCAGGGCGCGAAGCTGCTGGTGGGCAATGTGCGGCGCGGCGCGCTGTATTCCCCCACCGTGCTGGACCATGTGCAACCCGGCATGACCGTGGTCAGGGAGGAAACCTTCGGCCCGGTGTCGCCGGTGATCCGCTTCAAGACACTGGATGAAGCGATTGCCATCGTCAACGGCACGGCCTATGGCCTGTCGTCGTCGCTCTGCACCAACCGGCTCGACACCATCACCCGCGTGGTGCAGGAGCTGCATGTAGGCAGCATCAACGTGCGCGAGGTGCCCGGCTACCGCCTGGAAATGACGCCCTTCGGCGGCATCAAGGACTCGGGGCTGGGCTACAAGGAAGGTGTGCTTGAAGCGATGAAGAGTTTTTGCAACACCAAGACCTACTCGCTACCCTGGTAAGCCGCAGCCGCCGCTTATCCCTGCCCTTACCCGTGCCCTTATCTGTGCCTCTGCCTTTACCCCTTCTTTTAGCCCCTTCTTGCTTTATTGCTTTTATTGCCTTATTACTTCATTGACTTCATCGATCCAGGAGACAAACACCATGCTCATCGGAATTCCCAAGGAAATCAAGAACCATGAATACCGCGTGGGCCTGACACCGTCGTCCGTGCGTGAGCTGGCGGCGGCCGGCCACCGCGTGATCGTGGAGCGCAACGCAGGCTCCGGCATCGGTGCCAGCGACGCCGAGTACGAAAAGGCGGGTGCCGGTATTGTCCAGGGTGCTGATGAAGTGTTTGCGCGCGCCGACATGGTGGTGAAGGTCAAGGAGCCGCAAGCCTCGGAGCGCGCGCAGCTGCGGCCGGGCCAGTTGCTCTTCACTTACCTGCATCTGGCGCCCGACCCGCAGCAATGCAAGGAACTGGTTGACAGCGGCGCGGTCTGCATCGCCTACGAAACCGTGACCCAGGCCGGGGGCGGCTTGCCTTTGCTGGCGCCGATGTCCGAAGTCGCCGGCCGCATGTCGGTGCAGGCGGCCGCGCACAGCCTGGAGCGGGCCCATGGCGGCCGCGGCATATTGCTGGGAGGCGTGCCCGGTGTGGCGCCGGCCAAAATCGTGATCCTCGGCGCGGGCGTTGTCGGCTCCAATGCTGCACAGATCGCCGTGGGCACCGGTGCCCAGGTGGTGGTGATAGACCGCAGCCTCGATGCGCTGCGCCGCATGGACCGCCTGCTGGGCGCGCGTGTGATCACGCTGTTCTCGAATCGGGACAACATCGAGGAGCAGGTGCTGTCGGCAGACGCCGTGATCGGCGGTGTGCTGATTCCCGGCGCGGCCGCACCCAAGCTCGTGTCGCGCGAGCTGCTGTCGCGCATGAAGCCGGGCTCGGTGGTGGTTGATGTGGCCATTGACCAGGGCGGCTGCTTTGAAACCTCGCACGCCACCACCCACGCCGACCCCACCTACGTGGTGGACGGCGTCGTGCATTACTGCGTGGCCAACATGCCGGGCGGCGTGCCGCGCACCTCCACCTACGCCCTGAACAACGCCACCCTGCCCTTTGTGCTGGCCCTCGCGAACAAAGGGTGGCGGCAAGCGCTGAACGATGACGCGCACCTGCGCAACGGCCTCAACGTCGCTGACGGCAAGGTCACCTGCCTGGAGGTGGCAAATGACCTGCGCTACACCTACCATGCCCCGCAAACCCTGCTGGCCCTGCTGGCGGCCTGAGCGATGGAGCAACGCCCTTACTGGCTATCGCAGGCGCTCGCTACCGACGATGGCGGCCCGGCCCCGGCGCTGGCGAGCGACACACGCGCCCAGCTGTGCATCATCGGCGGCGGCTTCACCGGCCTGTGGACCGCCATCCTCGCCAAGCAGGCCAGGCCCGAACTTGATGTGGTTGTGCTGGAGGCCGATGTCTGCGGCGGCGGCGCCAGCGGACGCAATGGCGGCTGCGCACTGACCTGGTCGACGAAGTTCTTCACCCTGCAGCGGCTGTTCGGTGACGCCGAAGCCGTGCGCCTGGTGCGCGCTTCCGAGCAGGCGCTGCTGGATATCGAGGCGTTTTGCGCCGAGCACAGCATCGACTGCGAATGGCGGCGCCACGGCACGCTGTTCACCGCCACATCGGCTGCGCAGCTCGGGGCCTCCGATGCGGTGGTGGCCGCGCTTGAAGCGCACGGCATCAATTCCTGGCAGAAGATGCCCCCGCACGAGTTGCAGCGCCGCGCCGGATCCCGCGCCCACCTCGAGGGCTGGTACTCGCCGGTGGCCGCCAGCGTGCAGCCCGGCAAGCTGGTGCGCGGGCTGCGCAGGGTGGCGCTCGGCCTGGGCGTGCGGCTGCATGAAGGAACGCCGATGCAGGGCCTGGAAGAGGGCTCGCCCCCGGTGGTTCGCACGCCGCACGGCAAGGTCACGGCCGACCGCGTGGTGATTGCGATCAACGCCTGGATGGCCAGCAGCTTCCGCGAGTTCGAGCGCAGCATTGCCATCGTGTCCAGCGACATGGTGATCACCGAGCCGGCCGCGGCCGCGCTGGCCGCCTCGGGCCTGGACGGCGGCATCTCGGTGCTCGACTCGCGCATCTTTGTGCACTACTACCGCAGCACGCCGGACGGCCGGCTGATGTTCGGCAAGGGCGGCAACACCTTTGCCTACGGCGGGCGCATGCTGCCCGTCTTCAACCAGCCCTCGCCCTACCGCGAGGAGCTGACCGGACGCCTGCGGGGCTTCATCCCGGAACTGGCCGGCACGCCGGTTGCCGCCAGCTGGAACGGTGCCTCCGACCGCTCGGTCACCGGCCTGCCCTTCTTCGGCTGCCTGCGCGGCCGCCCCGACGTGTTCTACGGCTTCGGCTACTCGGGCAACGGCGTCGGCCCCAGCCGCATGGGCGGCGAGCTGCTGTCCTCGCTGGCGCTGGGACTGGACAACGAATGGACGCGCAGCCCGCTCATTCGCGGACCGCTCGGCCGTTTTCCGCCGGAGCCGATCCGCTACGTCGGCTCGCTGATGGTGCGCAATGCCATCCGGCGCAAGGAAGCCGCCGAAGACAGCGGACGACGTCCCTTTCTGCCCGACGTGATGCTGTCGCGCTTCGCCGCGGCAGCCGGCAAGGCGGACAAAGCCTGAGCCACCGCCCCGGCGCTGCTCCGTTGATTCCGGCAGCGCTGGAGTTTCAGTTCCAGTCGAAGCCGCTCAGTTGAAGCCGCACACCCGGTCGTTTGCCAACGCTGGCCGCTTGCTTTTGCCCATCCCGGCACTCACCCCCCACTCACCACTCACCACTCACCACTCACCACTCACGACAGGAGTTTCCCCGGATGAAAAACCATCTCCCTGCCCTCGTCATGCTGAGCCTCATGCTGCTGGGCTCGCTCCCGACCGCCTACGCCGCAGACGCGCCAGCCCCGCTCACCTTGGGCATCATCGCAGCAGGCGCCACCGAGGAGCAGACACTGGAGATATGGAAGCCCCTGACAGACGCGCTCTCCAAAGAACTCCAGACGCCCGTGCGCGCAGTCGCCTCGAAGAACTATGCGGACATTTCCACCGGCATCAAGGAGGGCCGGATCCAGGTGGCGTGGATCAACAACAAGCTGGCGGTCGAGCTGGTGGAGACAGAGCAGGCGCAAATCTTTGCCCAGATGGTCAGGCTCGACAAGACCCGGGGCTACAAGTCGGTACTGATCGTGCCGAAAAACAGCCCTGTGCGTAACGTGGGCGATGCGCTCGCCCAACCCGGCACGTATACGCTGGGCCTGGGCGCAAAAAATTCCACGTCGGGCTACCTGGTGCCCTACTACTACGTGTTCCAGAAGGCAAAGATTGACCCGGCGAAACATTTCAAAACCGTCACCTACGGCACGCACCGCGAAAACTTTCTCGCGGTGGCCGAAGGCCGGGCTGACCTGGGCACCAACAACACCGAGGATTTGCCCCGGTTCCAGGCCGAGCTGCCGGAGAAGTTCGAGCAGGTCAAGGTCATCTGGGAGTCGCCCCTGATCCCCAACGACCCGCTCATGTACCGCAAGGACCTGCCCGCCGCCACACAACAGCGCGTCAGGAAGTTTTTTATCGCCTACGGGAAAACCGGGGCGGAAAAGGCCACGCTCAAGAGCATCAATGGCTTGTCGGGCTTTATCGCCTCCTCCAACCACCAGTTGCGCCCGATTGTGGAACTGGAACTGTTTGATGCCTTGACCAAGGCCATGGTGGGCGGCTCCGGCGCTTCGGGCAATTTCAGCAGTGTGATGGACCAACTGACCAAACGCGCAGCACGCCTGGACACCCTGTTGAACGCCACACGCTTTGACGCCAACTAACAACCTGGCGCTTTGATCGAAGGGCATCCCTCACAATGCAGGAACTGTGTTCGCCCTTTTGCAAACATTCTCCTGGAAGGAACTGCGCTACCACCCATGGCGCAACGGCGCCGCCGTGGTCGCCGTCATGCTGGGCGTGGCCCTGGCGTTTTCGGTGCACCTGATCAATGCTTCGGCGCTCAGCGAGTTTTCCCAGGCCGTGCGCGCCGTCAACGGCCAGCCTGACCTGGAACTGCGGGCTGTGCAGGGCGGCTTTGATGAAGCGCTTTACCGGCAGGTGGCCAACCATCCCCAGGTGGCACTCGCCAGCCCGGTGCTGGAACTGGCCACCTACGCACTGGGCGGCAAGGGAGAGCGGCAGGCCCTGCGCATCGTCGGCGTCGATGCACTGGTGGTGGCCGGCATTGCCCCGGCGCTGATGCCGGTTCCGGCTTCGGATGCCGCGGTCGCGGCGACGGACCGTTTTGCGCTGTTTGCGCCGGACACGATTTTTCTCAATCCCGCCGCCCGCCAGGTGTTCAAAGGCGCCCAGTTGCAACTGCAAAGCGGCCTGCAATGGAAAAGCGTCACGGTCACCGGCAGCGTGAGCACGGGCGGCGGCCCGCTGGGCGTGATGGACATCGCCGCCGCACAGGACCTGTTTGGCAAGGGCGGCCAGCTGTCGCGAATTGACGTGCGCCTGAAAGCCGGCAGTGATGCGGCAAGCTTCGCCGCCTCGCTGCAGCTGCCGCCCCACATCACCGCGACCGCCCCCGGGGACGCCGCGCAACGCGTGAGCAACCTGTCGCGCGCCTACCGGGTCAACCTGACCGTGCTGGCGCTGGTGGCCCTGTTCACCGGTGCGTTTCTGGTGTTCTCGGTGCTGTCGCTCAGCGTGGCCAAGCGCGCCCAGCACTTCGCACTGCTCGGCGTGCTGGGCCTGACGGGCCGCGAACGCCTGCGGCTGGTGCTGGCTGAATCGCTGCTGCTGGGCTTGGTGGGCAGCGCCGCGGGCATTGCGCTGGGCAGCGCGCTGGCCGATCTGGCGCTGCGTCTTCTGGGCGGGGACCTGGGTGGCGGTTATTTCGCCGGTGTCGCCCCCACCCTGCAGTGGAACGGCTGGGCAGCCCTGGTCTATGGCGCGCTCGGCGTGGCGGCGGCCGGCGTGGGCGGCTGGTGGCCGGCGCGCACCGCCCAGCGGTTGCCGCCGGCACAAACCCTCAAGGGGCTGGGACTGGCCACCGGCGCCGGCTCTGCGCGCTGGTTGAGTGTCATGTTGATAGCTGCCAGCGCCCTTCTGGCAATGGCGCCGCCGGTATTTGGCATTCCGCTGGCGGCTTACCTGTCTGTCGGCGCCTTGCTGGTGGGCGGCATCACCGCCCTGCCCTGGCTGATTGCGCTGCTGTATGGCAGGCTCAGCCCCTGGGTGGCCCACCGCCTGCTGCCGCTGCTGGCCGTCGAGCGCGCGCGCCGTGTGCGCGAAAGCGCGGCCGTGGCCGTCAGCGGCGTGGTGGCGTCGCTAAGCCTGGCCGTGGCGCTGACCGTGATGGTGGCGAGTTTCCGCGACTCGGTCACGCACTGGCTGGACGTGGTGCTGCCCGCCGACCTGTATGTGCGCACGGGTCTAGGCGGCCCGGCCAGCGACACCGCCTATTTCCCGCCCGGC
The DNA here is from genome assembly GCF_056400945.1 of Polaromonas sp. P4_H1. Taxonomy (NCBI): domain Bacteria; kingdom Pseudomonadati; phylum Pseudomonadota; class Betaproteobacteria; order Burkholderiales; family Comamonadaceae; genus Polaromonas; species Polaromonas sp. P4_H1. The sequence continues at coordinate 93,717 of NZ_JBFUKG010000008.1, forward strand.
TTTGTCGAGGCGCTGGCCCGCCTGCCCGGCGTGGCGCGCGTGAGCGCCCTGCGCACCAGGCAGTTGCTGCTGGACCCGGGAAAACCAGCCGTCACCCTGATTGCGCGCGCTATCGGCGATGCGGCCACCACGCTGCCGCTGGTGGGCAGCCCGCTGCCGGTGCCACCCGGGCATGCGGGCATCTATGTCAGTGAAGCGATGGTGGATCTGTATGGCGCCCGGCCGGGCAGCGTGTTTCTTCCACTTTCACAGGCTTTTGGCGCTTACACCCCGGAAAACCGGGCACCACCAGCTCCCGATTCGCCTGCAAACTCAACCCGCCCGGCAGCTCCGGGTGCCGCGCCATTTACCGCGCCATTGGCCACGTCATTTGCCACGCCATTTTTTGTGGCCGGCGTCTGGCGTGATTACGCGCGCCAGTTTGGCACGATCGTGATGGCGCAGCAGGACTTTGAGCGCCTGACCGGCGACCGGCGCGTCAACGACGTGGCGCTGTGGCTGAACGGTGATGTGGGCGAGGCCCAGGTGCAGCAGGCAGTACGCCGGCTGGCCGAGCAGCAGCCGGGAGCGGGCACCCTGCTGGAGCTGGCGTCCGTCAGCCAGCTTCGCGCCATCTCGCTCAGGATCTTTGACCGCAGTTTTGCAGTGACCTACTGGCTGCAGGCCGTGGCGATTGCCATCGGGCTTTTTGGCGTGGCCGCGAGCTTCAGTGCACAGGTTCTGGCACGCCGAAAGGAATTTGGCCTGCTGGCGCATCTGGGTTTGACCCGGCGGCAAATCCTGACGGTGGTGGCGGGCGAAGGAGCGGCCTGGACGGTGGTCGGCGCGCTGGCTGGCCTGGCGCTGGGCCTGGCGGTGTCCACCATACTGGTTCACGTGGTCAATCCGCAAAGCTTTCACTGGACCATGGACCTGATGCTGCCATGGCTGCGGCTGCTGGCCCTGTGCGCGGCGGTCGTGGTGGCGGGCACGCTGACCGCCTGGCTGGCGGGGCGGGCGGCGGCTGGCAAGGATGCCGTGCTGGCCGTCAAGGAAGACTGGTAGCCCGCCGGGTAGTCCGTCCCTGGCAGCCCTGCGGCCGCCGCGCCGGCCGCGCCCTCGCCGTCTGGCGACGGCTAATTCACCTTTGCAGGTGCATGCCCGTTTTCTTTTATTTACGCTCGTCACAGTTCTGACGCTGAATTGTCATCATGGCATCGCCTGATGCCTTCACAATGGCGGTGATGCGCAGGTTTTCATACCTTTGAGTCTTGTCTGGTTTTGAGATGGTTTTAATTGAGGAGGTCTTCGTCATGTCGTCCGCCCAATTCCGCATTGAAAGCAGAGACCCGCTCAGCGGCAGCCTGCTGCCGTGTTCGTCGTTCAAGCCGCTGTACGGGAACTGCTCGCTGGCGGTCGCCGTGGCAGTCAAAAGCGTGGCCGATCCGACGCGCCAGCAAGTCCGGGTCATTCATGTGCCCAGCGGCGAAATTGTTTTCCAGACTGCGCCGCCGGGCCAGAGCGCGTAAAACCCAAAAGACCGGACCGCAAAATTCGGGTGCACAACACCGCCAACAGGGGTAGCATGCGGGCATCTGCTAGCGCATGCAGATCAAGCTGTTGGCTTTTAGGAGGTGTGCAATGAACATCCTGTTTGCGGCAATTGTTCTGGCCCTGCTGTGCCTGCTGGTCATCTGGCTGGTGCCGAACTGGGACGCGCTGAGTGCGCAACTGAATGCCTATTTTTCAGGCCCTCCCCAGACCCGGGCCGCCGTGGCCAGAATCCAGCCGGCGCCGCCACCGCGATCGCGCAAACACCTCCATGACGACCAGCCGGCAAGGCCGCAAACCGGCCAGCGCCACACTGTGGTGCCCCACCAGGCGCGGGGCCGCTAATTCCATTTCCAAATCAAACGTGCACTTTGTCGGCCCGCCTTGCCGTGCTATAGCACTGTCTGCGGCGAGCCTTCGCGTTCACGCTTGATTTGGAAACGGGATAAGGCGGCGCGGAGCCGCAGACCCAGCGGCTCAATGAATGATGACCACGAGCACACTGCAGGGTGCGTGCTCGATCAGCGATTTTGAAACCGAGCCGCGCCACCAGCGGGCAGCCCACCCGTCCAGATGCTTGTGGCCCACCACGATCAGGTCGGCCTCTATCTTTTTGGCATATTTGGTGATTTCATCCACGGTTTCACCGAGTAGCACTTCCCCACGAGCCTGGTAGCCGGCGCTGACCAGCTGGTTCAAGCCTTCGTCCAGAATGGCCTGGTACTTTTCTTTCTCCTGCTCGGCAAGGCCGCTGTCATAAATGCCGCCTTCGACGCCCATCACCTGCATGTAGAGCGGTGTGACGGCAATCAGGTTTACTGATGCCTGGCTCCACTGCGCAATTTCCCGACAGTCCAGCAAGGCCTTTTGCCCTGACTTGGAGCCGTCGTACGCCAGCAAAATCCGCTTGTACATGGTGCACCTCCTGACTAGAGTGACTCGTGCAGTTTCAAGCATAGACCTTCCAGTGGCTCCATGCAACTACGCCGCCCGGCCGCTGCCACGCCAGGCGCACTGCTGCGAGAATCAAGACATGAGCCCTCCCACGACGCCCGCCTGCATCACGCACGGCATGCCGCGGCGCCGCTTCCTGCTGGCGACCGGCCTGGCGGGCCTGGCCTGGACCGGGCCGGCGTGCGCCTTACCGCTGAGAGCAATGCAGTTTCCGCGCGACTTCGGCTCGCACCCGGACTTTCGCACCGAGTGGTGGTACATCACCGGGCACGCGACCGCAGGCGGCGGGCGGGAGTTCGGTTTTCAGCTCACATTTTTCCGCTCACGGGTTGAGGGCACCCAGGGCATGGCGTCAAGGTTTGCGGCCAGGCAACTGCTCTTCGCGCATGCGGCCATCACCGACGTGCAGGGCAAAAAGCTCTGGCATGACCAGCGCATTGCGCGTGACGGCTTTGGCGTGGCTTTTGCCAGCGAAGCGGACATGCACATCAAGCTGCGCGACTGGTCGCTGCAGGGCCAGGCCAGCCGCTACAGCGCGGAGTTGCCGGCTTCAGACTTTGCCCTGAAGCTGCAATTTGAAGAAACCCAGGCCGTGCTGCTGCAAGGCAGGCAGGGGCTTTCGCGCAAAGGGCCGCAGGAACAGCAGGCAAGTTACTACTACAGCCAGCCGCAGCTGGCCACCCGCGGGAAATTGGAACTCAAGGGCCAGGTGTTTGACGTCACGGGCAAGGCCTGGCTGGACCATGAGTGGAGCGAGGAACTGCTGCATCCCGGCGCGACCGGCTGGGACTGGATAGGCATGAACCTGGACGATGGCAGCGCCCTCACCGCCTTCCAGCTGCGGCACAAGGACGGCAGTGCGCTATGGGACGGCGGCTCGTTCAGGTCGCCGAAAGCCGGGCTGCACACCTTCAGCCGGGGTGAAGTGATTTTCAAACCCGTGCGCAGCTGGAAGAGCCCGCTGACGCAAACGACCTACCCGGTCGAATGGATAGTCCGCACACCCGCCGACTTTTACACCGTCAGGGCCGTGATAGACAACCAGGAACTCGACAGCCGGCTGTCAACCGGCGCGGTGTATTGGGAAGGCCTGAGCGAGCTGATCGACAGCAACGGCAAACGCGTGGGCCGCGGCTACCTGGAGATGACGGGTTACGCACAGCGGCTTCGGCTGTAGCGGGCCGGCGGTGAGGTCATCCGACGCAGGCCATGAACTGGCCGAACCAGACCAGCCCTTGCGGCCAGAGACCGAGCTTTTCCGCCGATCCGATATGGCCCAGGGATCCGACGTCGATGAGGCGCGAACCCCAGGCGGTCGCGAAGGCTTGGGCCCGCTCGAAAGTGACGCGGTCATCGTTGCGACTGGCAAGCACGACAGACGGAAACGGAAGCCGATTCATGATGATGGGGTCAAAGCCGCGCATAAACTGCCCGGGCGTTCCGGCGAGTCGGTCGATGTCGGACGTAGCGACCAGAAAGGCCCCGGCTACCGCCTCGGTGTCCGCCTCCTGCGACCAGCGGGTGGCCAGCGCCGTCCCAAGACTGTGGGCGACCAGCAAAACGGGCCGCTCGCAGCGGCTGACGGCCTCGGTGAGCCGGCGGGACCAATCCGCGTAGACGGGCGCCTCCCAGTCGTCCTGCTCGACACGGTGCATGTTGGGGAACGCCGCTTCCCAGTGCGTCTGCCAGTGATCGGGCCCCGAGTTGTGCCCGCCAGGCAGTATCAGAATGTCAAAGTCGTTGATATCACGCATTCCGGGCTCCTTTCGCTGAAGCGGGAAAGGCACACATCAAGGTGGTACGCCGTCACGGGGCACCTCCACCTTGCGTTGGTCGTTGGTCGTTGGTCGTTGATATTGGGGAGCTCACTTGGGCCACAGCCTGCACGCTTTGTTGAACGTCGCTAAACATGCTTACACGTCGTTCAAGGCCGGTACGGAGGGTTCGGGCTAGCAGCCTTCAACGGCAATGAGATGATCGGTTGCTGCCGGTTGACGCATGGCGAGCAGGGGCGCGTACTCCGGCGAGTGATACCAGGCCTTCAATACCTGCATGCTCGGGAACTCGATCACCACGAGGCGCTGCACCGGAAGATTCCCCTCGAGAAGTTCGTGGTGACCGCCGCGCACCAGAAACCTCCCGCCAAACTTTGCAACCAAAGGCGCCACTTGTCGCTTGTATTCGTCGTAGATCTGAGGGTTGGTGATGTGGGTGTCGGCAATGAGGTAGGCAGACATGATTTTTCTCCCGAAAGAAGGCCATACATCGTGCGGCAAACCGGGTTGGCTGTCCAGCGTGGCTGCCCACGGGTTGATACACCGTTGCGTTGAATGCTGTACCTGATACTGGCTCAGTGCTACTCAGCGCTCATCGACAATCGGGCACGTCCCTCCCGCGGCATGCCCGCTCAGTCGGGGACGATTCGAGCTGTTGCACCGAATCAGGGTTGAGCCCTTTGGCATTGGGCCTTGTTTTCGAACCAGTAGGCAACATTACCTGCGACAACGATGGGCCCGGAAACCACCACCGAGGCTGCAGTGAAGATGCCGGCGCCAACAACGAGGGCGATGCAAGCTTCGTTGGCGCAGCTATGGATGGCCGCCACCTGGACCTCCTGCAGGACCATGTGGTTGGACACCCTCTGGCACTCGGGGTCGAAGACCTGCGTCGTTCGGGGTACATACACACAGCCTTGCAGGACAACGGCGAGGCCGAGGGTGAGGGCGAGAGTGGGCAGTTGCAGGATTCGATACTTCAACACGGAGTGATTTTCTGCGGCCTGCCGCAATGCCTGCCGCAAAACCTGCGGAATTTGACCGTATAGGTGAAACCTGCGCCACATCTGTGCCACGTTTTGCGCTTGCTTCATGTCGCAGCAGCTTCATGTCGCACCAGCGCAGGAAGCACCGTCGCCGGAAAAAAGAATCGAATGCCGCGCCCGACTGCGTGGAGCATGCCAGAAAACAGAAAACGGGTCAGGCGGTGACTCTGGCTATGACGTCGATCTCCACCAGCGCGCCCAGCGGCAAACGGGACACTTCAACACATGACCGGGCAGGAAATGCACTCGGAAAGTACCGGGCATAGACCGCATTCACTGCGGCAAAGTCGTCCATGTTCGTCAAATACACCGTGGCACGGACGACTTGCCCGAGACTGGACCCGCCGGCCTTCAGAATGGCCTCGATGTTGCTTAAAGCGCGGTCTGCCTGCGTCGCCGCATCCTGCCCAACGATTTTCCCGGTTGAAGGATCCAGTGCGACCTGGCCGGATGTCCAGATCCAGCCATCAAGAACTAACCCCTGCGAATAAGGGCCTACAGGGGCTGGCGCCTCGTCGGTCCGCACAATTGTCTTGCTCATGGCTACCTCCGCACAAACTGGTCGGGGAAGACAAACGGCTCAAAGAGCCGCGTTCATGACGCCTCGGGGAGGGTCATCACGAGCATTATTCCCATTCCGGCGCGCATCGCCAAGATGCGTTCGCAGGCGGCCTGAGTCCGGCCCGAACACCGTCACCGGCACTTGAGCTACAACGGGAAGGAAGGCAGGAAGGTGCGCAAAGGCCGGCCAGCGGCACCATGCGCGGTCAGAAACGGCGGAAAACGTTCAGTAATCTGCGCGCATCAGGCGGCGAGCGCGGGCGCCCATGTTGCGCTGGATACGGTCAGACAGCCAGGGATGGGCCTGGCTGGCATCGCGCTGGCGTGGCGCCAATGCAACAAGCAGGCCCTTATTGATCAGTTGCACGACCTTGTGGACGAGCAAGGAAGCCGACGGCTGGCCCAGAGGCGCATGGTCGACCGAGGCATTGCTGGCGAAAAGTACGGTACGGTTCATGGAAGTTCCTTTCTGGTGGGCATGAGGGCAACGGGGCGTTGCCGGACAGGGGCCACATCGCAATTATAGGGTTTACCATTAAAAAATAAGATGACTTATATTGCTTTTCAATGCATAAAATTTGCTTTATATAGCCATTTCCCGGCGCTGGAGCCCCTCTGTGGATATCAACCTCGCCCGCACTTTCCTCGAGATCGTCTCCTGCCACAGCTTTGCCCAGGCCGCCGAACGCCTGCATGTCACCCAGACCGCGATCAGCGCGCGGGTGAAAACGCTGGAGGAGCTGCTGGGGCGCACGCTCTTCGTGAGAAACCGCGCCGGGGCATCGCTGACGTCGGCCGGTGAGCAGTTCGTTCGCCATGCCATGACGATGGTGCAGGTCTGGGAGCGGGCCCGCCAGCAGATGGCGGTGCCGCCGGGGCGCCGCGCGCTGGTCACGGTGGGCTGTGAAATCAGCCTATGGGATCCGCTGATGCTCGACTGGCTGCTCGGGATGCGCGACAGCGCGCCGGATCTCGCGCTGCGCGCAGAGGTCGGCGTCGCGGAGGATTTGCTGGAGCGCGTAGCCAACGGTACGCTGGACATCGTCATCGCCTATGCACCGCGGCAGCGGCCCGGCCTGCGGATCGAGCTGCTGATCGAGGAAAAGCTGGTGCTGGTCACGACGACCCCCGGCGCCCAGGCGCCGCAGGCGGCCGACTATGTGTACGTGGACTGGGGCAGCGAGTTTGCCGCGCAGCACAGCCTGGCCTTTCCCGGGCTTTCGAGCGTCGGCGTGTCGTCCAGCCTGGGGCCGCTGGGACTGGGCTACCTGCTTACCGTCGGCGGGGCGGGCTATTTCCGGCAAAACGTCGTGCGTAGCCACCTGAAGGAAGGACGACTGCACCGGGTGCCCGGGGCGCCCGAATTCCTGTACCCGGCTTACGCCGTTTATGCGGCAGACGCAGACATGGCAGTGCTGGAACCCGCCCTGGCCGGCCTGCGGCAGGCCGCCAAAGGCGCCGTGGGCAACCAGCAGGCGGCCCGGCCTTCAAAAACGGGAAATGTCGGGAAGGCCGGGGAAGCCTGAAAAAAGTGGCCGTTGGCCCATGTCGTTCCTCAATGCGCCCCCGCCGCAGCATCCGAACTCCCTGCCCCGGCCTTGGCGTGCCGCGTCAAATACACCAGCGGAATCAGCAACAGGAAAATCAGCGCGGACACATAGAACACATCATTCGCCGCCAGCATGTAGGCCTGCTGGTCCACCAGGCGATTGATGGTGCCCAGCGCCTGGTCGGGCGTCAGCCCGGCCCCGGCCAGGCCCGTCAGTGCACTGTTGGTAGCGGTGCTGCCCTGGTTGACGTATTCGCTGATCTGGGCATGGTGCATGGCCGCGCGGTCTTGCCAGATCGTGGTGGCGATTGAGGTGCCGAAGGAGCCCGCCGTGATGCGCACGAAGTTCGACAGGCCCGAAGCCGCCGGAATCTTCTCGGGCGAGATGCCCGACAGCGTGATGGTGACCAGCGGGATGAAGAAGAAAGCCATGGCCACACCCTGGATGATGGTGGGTATCAGGATGGTGTTGAAATCAGCCTGGGTGTTGAAGTTGGAACGCATCCACAGCACCAGCGCGAAGACCACGAAGGCAAAAGCCGCGAAGCGGCGCGGGTCCACCCTGGCGATGTTTTTGCCGACCAGCGGTGACAGCAGCAGAGCCATGGCCCCCACCGGCGCCATCACCATGCCAGCCTGTGTGGCGGTGTAGCCCATGTACTGCTGCAGCCACAGCGGGAGCAGCACCACGTTGCCAAAAAAGAGGCCGTACCCCACCGACAGCGCCACCGCGCCTGCCCAGAAGTTGCGCCGCTTGAACAGCGTCAGGTCAACCACCGGATGCTCTTCGGTGAGTTCCCAGATGACGAAGGCAATCAGGCCCACCAGCGAAACAATGCCCAGGGCCACCACTTCACCGGAGTGAAACCAGTCGAGCTCCTTGCCCTTGTCGAGCATGATCTGCAGCGCACCCACCCAGATCACCAGCAGCGCCAGGCCGACCGAGTCGATCGGCAGCTTGCGGGTCACGCTTTCGCGCTTCCTGAAGATGCTCCAGGTGATGAAGGCCGCGCCAAAGCCCACGGGAATGTTGATGTAAAAAATCCAGGGCCAGGAAATGTTGTCGGTGATCCAGCCGCCCAGCAGCGGCCCCATGACAGGCGCGACCAGCGTGGTCATGGACCAGAGCGCCATGGCCAGCCCCGCCAGCGCCTTGGGGTAGCTCGACAGCAGCAGTGACTGCGACAACGGAATCATCGGGCCCGCCACCAGCCCCTGCAGGACACGAAAGAAGATCAGCGTGGTCATGTTGGGGGCCAGGCCGCACAGCCATGACGTGAGCACAAACAGCATGACGCTGGCCGTGAACAGGCGCACCTGGCCGAACCGCTGCGACAGCCAGCCGGTGAGCGGCACGGCGATCGCGTTGGCCACGCCAAAGCTGGTGATGACCCAGGTGCCCTGGTTGGGACTCACGCCCAGGTCGCCGGCAATGGCCGGCAGGGAGACGTTGGCAATCGACGTGTCGAGCACGTTCATGAAGGTGGCGGCCGACAGCGCCAGCGTGCCCCACAGGCGGGCAGAGCCCGTCAGCGGCGGCGGCTGGATGTAGGCAGGGGCAGGTGCTGAAGCCATGAAAACCCAATGAGTAAGCAGCAGGAGCAGGACAAGGCAGGCCGTGGAGGTTGCGCGCCGTGCGGAGCTGCGGGAAATAACAGGGGAACGGGGCTCGAACGGGGCTTAGTGCGCCTGCCGCTGCGCCGCGCGGCTGCTGGCAACCGACAGCGCCTGCGTGAATGGCAGGCCCTGCGCTTCGCTGCCGATCTGATCCGCCGTGGGGGCATCGCCCGGTGGTTGGGCCGACGTGCCGACGGCGGCGGCCTTGGCCGGTTTGAGCGCCTTGCCGCTGTTGGCCGCAATCACGCGCCGCACATCCGCATTGGCGGCGTCGTCCTGCCTGCCATAGGTCTGCGTGTGCGCCTGGGCCGCATCGCGCGGCGCGTCGGCCAGCGTTTTGCCATCCTTGTGGCTGACGTCGACTTCCGCGTCCATCGACAAACCCACCCGCAGCGGGTTGTCGGCCAGTTGCCTGGCGTCGAGCGCAATGCGCACCGGCACGCGCTGCACCACCTTGATCCAGTTGCCGGTGGCGTTTTGCGCCGGCAGCAGCGAAAAGGCCGCGCCCGTGCCGACACCCAGCCCCGCTACCGTGCCTTTGTATTGGATTTTTTTGCCATACAGGTCGGCCACCAGCGTCACCGGCTGGCCGATGCGGATATTCCGCAATTGCACTTCCTTGAAGTTGGCATCCACCCAGACCTGGTTGAGCGGAATGATGGACATCATGGGCGTGCCGGCCGCCACGCGCTGGCCGAGCTGCACTGTGCGCTTGGCCACGTAGCCGTCCACCGGAGCGAGCAGGCCGGCGCGCTGTGTGGCGAGGTAGGCCTCGCGCACCTTGGCGGCGGCCACCTGCACGCTGGGGTGCTGCTCGATGCTGGTCCCCTCGGTCAAGGCCTGGTTGCTGGTGAGCTGCTCGCGCGCGGCCACCACGCCGGCTTGCGCTGCTGCCAGCGCGCTTTTGGCGTTGGCCAGCTGCGTCTGCGCGTGGTTGAGTTCTTCTTTCGACACGGCGCCGTTGCCGGTGAGCGACTGGCGGCGGTTGAGGTCATCGGTGGCGCGGGCAATATCGCTGCGGGCCCGGGCCACGTCGGCGTCACGCAGCGCAATCTGGGCGGCCAGCGTGCCGTTGTTGGCGTAGAGCGTGCGCACCTGGCGCACCGCCTGGGCCAGCGCGGCTTCGGCCTGGTCGAGTGCCACTTTGGCGTCGGCCGGATCGAGCTGCACCAGCGTCTGGCCGGCCTTCACGAAGTCGGTGTCGTCGGCCATGATGGCCATGACGGTGCCGCCGATCTGCGGCGTGATCTGGATCACGTTGCCTTGCACGTAGGCGTTGTCGGTCGACTCGTAATGGCTGGCCACGAGGTACTCGTAGGCGGCCCAGCCCAGGCCGGCGACCAGCACCACGCTGGCCAGCGCGGTCAGCGCTTTCTTGCGCCGGGGGTTGCCGGCGGCCGGTTGCAAGGGTGCGTCAGAAGAAGCTGCGGATGGCGAGGATTCTGGAGTTGTCATGATGTTCCTGATCAATTAAGTCAATTAGGTCTATTAGGTCAACTAGGTCAACCAGGCCTCTGGCCCAACAAACACGGACGAAAGAAGCTACGGGTTTTATAGCGCTCGGGTAGCGATTACTGACGTTGGCGTGTAACCGCCACCCAGTGCGCGCATCAGCGCCACCTGCGTGTCCAGCGCGCGGGCGGCCAGGTCAACCGCCAGGCGGCGCTGGGTCAGCACGCTGGTTTCGGCCGTCAGCACATTGAGGTAGTTGCCCAGGCCAGCCTGGTAACGCTGCACGGCAATTTCATAAGCGCCCTCTGCGGCCTCCTGCGCGGAACGCTGCTCGGCCTGCTGACGGCCAATGGCCTGCGATGAGGCCACCTGGTCGGCCACGTCACGCACCGCATCAATCACGGCGGCGTTGTAGCTTTCGACGGCGGCATCAAGGTCGGCGGTCTTGCCGCGCAGGTTGGCGCGCAACCGGCCCGCATCAAAAATCGGCAGGCGCAGCGCCGGGCCTACGCCCCACTGCTGGCTGCCGGCGTCAAGCAGACGGCCCAGGCCAATGCTGGAAAAACCGGCAAAGGCAACGAGGTTGATATTGGGATAGAACTGTGTCTTCGCATTCACCACGTCTTTGGACGCGGCTTCGACACGCCAGCGCGCGGCGGCAATGTCGGCCCGGCGGCCTAGCAGGTCTGCCGGAATGGTCGGCGCCAATGCTACAGTTTTAATAGCTGCCAGTGCGGTTGGATTCTGGGCCAGGGCGCTGCCGGTTTGCCCAACCAGGGCCGCCAGCGCGTTGCGCGTCAGGGCGATCTGCTCCTTCACCGTCTCCAGTTGCAGGCGCGCCTCCGGCAGGCCGCCCTCGCTCTGGCGCAGCTCGAGCCGGGTGTCGAGCCCGGCAGCGACGCGGTCCTGCACCAGCTTGAGGGTTTCTTCCCGCTGCGCCAGCGTGCGGCGCGCAACAAAGGCCTGCTCGTGGAGGCGAGCCAGCTGAAAGTAGCTGCGGGCTACATTGCTGGCAAGCAGCACGCGCGCGGCCTGTGCGTCGGCCTCGGCCGCATGGGCGCTGCCCAGGGCGGCATCCAGTGCGGCGCGGTTTTTTCCAAAGAAATCAAGTTCCCAGCTGGCGTTGAGCTGAACCGTGCCGCTGTCGCGGATGGCGCCCGCCAGCGGTGGGGGCACCGCGCCGTTGGCGGTGTAGCGCTGGCGTGTCAGGTCGATCTGGCCATTGAGCTGCGGCAAGGTGGCGGCATCCGCCACTTCCATCACGGCCTGGGCCCGTGCCAGGCGGGCCTGTGCAAGCTTCAGGCTGGGGCTGCTTTGCAGCGCCTGGGCAATCAGGCCATTGAGTTGCTCGTCGCCAAAGTCGCGCCACCACTCGGCGGCGACGCCTGTCTGCCCTGCTGCCGCATCGGCGTTCAGGCCCAGCGAAGGCGCATCGCGCAGGCTGGACTGCGGCGCGATGCCGGACATGTCGGCGCAGCCGGTGAGGCCCGTGGCCATCAGGCTCGCGGCCACCAGGCCGGCCGCCGTCACCAGGGCCATGCGCACGGACGCATGCCAGAGCGGCAAACGCTTTGACCTGCCCTCGGGCGCAGTCACCGGGCCGGTTATTGAAGGTGAAGGGGCGTTTGTTTCACTTCTCATTTTTTTCCACCGAGGCTTGAATGGTTTGCGCGTTGTCAAGAATGCGGCGCAAATAGCTTTTGAGGGTTTGCCATTCCTCGACCGAGAAGCCGGCAAGATGAGCGTTCTGGACGCGGCTGAGGATGGCGGGGATTTCCTGGGCAGCGGTGCGGCCCGCGTCTGTCAACTCCAGATTGACCACCCGCCGGTCGTCCGAGGAGCGAACCCGGCGGCATAGCTGCTTGGCCTCCAGCCGGTCCAGCAGGCGCGTCATGGAGCCGGCATCCAGCTCGCACGTGCGCGCCAGTTCGGCCACCGTCGAAGCCCGGCCCATGTAGAGCTTGAGCAGCGGCACCCACTGCGCGTTGGTCAGGCCCTTGGGCTCAAGTTCGCGCTCCACGCCCTGGGCAATCAAGGCAATGATGCGGCGCATCAGGTAGCCGACGCTGTCGTCCGGCTTGTAGCCTTCGGCACGGTAAAACTCCACCAGCGGGCACGAAAGCGCGTCGACGAATGGGTTTGAGTTGTCGGTTGATTTGCTTTTTGAAGCCATGGGCAAATAATACATGCCTAAGCAAATATTGTCAAGGCTGTGTTTGCGATGGCATCTTTAACGGCTAGACTTGCAGGATGGCTACCTCCTCCTCATCGATGACCCGTTCCGCTGCAACCAAGGGCTCGCCCCGCTCCCTGTCGGGCCTCGTGCCCTTTCTGCGCCCTTACCGCGGCCGGATTGCGCTGGCGCTGTTTTTTCTCGTCATGGCGGCCGTGGCCACGCTGGTCTTTCCGCTGGCGCTGCGCAGCCTCATCGATGGCGGCCTGAACGTGACGGACAAGGGCTCCCAACTGATGGCGCTGCGCACCCACTTTTTCGAGTTGTTTGCCGTTGCCGCCGCGCTGGGGCTTTTTTCTGCAGGCCGCTTTTACATGGTCAGCTGGCTCGGCGAACGGGTCACGGCCGACCTGCGCAATGCGGTGTACTCGCATGTGGTGCGGCAAAGCCCCGAATTCTTTGAAACCACGCAAACCGGCGAGGTGCTGTCGCGCCTGACCGGCGACACGACACTGGTGCAGACCGTGGTGGGCTCGTCGCTGAGCATGGGTTTGCGCAACGCCGTGATGGGTGTCGGCGCGCTGGGCATGCTGGTCTACACCAACCCCTACCTGATGGTTCAGGTGCTTGGCGTCCTGCTGCTGATCGTGGCGCCCTCGGTGTGGTTCGGGCGGCGCGTGCGCAAACTCTCGCGTGCCAGCCAGGACCGGGTAGCCGACTCCAGCGCGATCGCAGCGGAGGTGCTGAATGCCATTCCCGTGGTGCAGAGCTATACCGCCGAGTCACGGGAGGCCGCGCGTTTCGACCTGTCCACCACCAACGCCTTCAACACCGCCATACGGCGCACCAGGGCACGCTCGGTGCTGGTGGCGTTCATCATCATTGCCACGTCGGCGGCCCTGCTCTGGGGCCTGTACCAGGGCACCCAGGCGGTGATGCGCGGCGACATCAGCGCCGGCCACCTGGGCCAGACCGTGGTCTATGTGATCATCCTGGCCAGCGCCTCGGCGGTGCTGGGCGAGGTCTATGGGGACCTGCTGCGCGCGGCCGGTGCGACCGAGCGCCTGATGGAGCTGCTGGCATCCCGCTCGCCGGTTGTTTCACCGTCGAAACCAGCCGCGCCCCCCGAGATACGCTCAGGCAGCGCCATTAAATTTGAAGCCGTGACGTTTCATTACCCGTCGCGCCCGGCGCAGGCGGCCTTGAGTGAGCTCACTCTGAGCGTGGCGCCCGGCCAGACCGTGGCCATTGTGGGGCCCAGCGGCGCCGGCAAAAGTACCGTGTTCCAGCTGCTGCTGCGCTTTTATGACCCGGCCTCGGGCCGCATTGAACTGGACGGTGTTGCAACGTCTGACATGGCACTGCAGGACCTGCGCCAGCGCATCGGCATCGTGCCGCAGGACGCGGTGATTTTCTCCACCAGCGCGCTGGAGAACATCCGCTATGGCAAGCCCGGCGCCAGCGATGAGGAAACCAGGGCGGCGGCGCGCGCGGCCTTTGCGCATGAATTCATCAGCGCGCTGCCGGAAGGCTACGACACCTTTTTGGGCGAGCGCGGCGTGCGGCTGTCGGGCGGGCAGCGCCAGCGCATTGCGATTGCGCGGGCCATGCTGAAGAATTCGCCGCTGCTGCTGCTGGATGAAGCCACCAGCGCACTGGATGCGGAAAGCGAGCGCATGGTGCAGGCCGCACTGGAGTCGGCCATGAAGGGGCGGACGACGCTGGTGATTGCCCACCGCCTGGCCACGGTGCAGCAGGCCGACCGCATCGTCGTGCTCGACCACGGCCGGCTGGTCGAGCAAGGAACGCATGCCGAACTGGTGAACCGTGGCGGCGTGTATGCACGGCTGGCGGCGCTGCAGTTCAACGTCTGAGCTGGGCTGGGCAGCCTGTCCAGGCCCGGGAATCGCAAAATCGCATCTATGCATTTTTTGCATGACGATGACCGAACAATGCCTTGGACAGTTTGACTCGCGGCTTCTAAGCTTGGCGACCTGACTGTTCCACAAGGAGATTTTGCATGTCACGAGCATCCACCCCCAGCGCAAGCGCCGCACCAGGCACCCATTCGCTTCCTTCTTACCTGCAGGCCGACAAGCTCGGGCCCTGGGGCAACTACCTACAGCAGGTGGATCGCGTGATACCGCACCTGGGCAGCCTGGGTCGGTGGGCAGAAACGCTCAAGCGGCCCAAGCGCATCCTGGTTGTCGATGTGCCCATCAACATGGACGACGGCACCATTGCGCACTTTGAGGGCTACCGGGTGCAGCACAACGTGTCGCGTGGTCCCGGCAAGGGCGGCGTGCGCTTCCACCAGGATGTGACACTGTCGGAAGTGATGGCGCTGTCGGCCTGGATGTCCATCAAGAACGCGGCGGTGAACGTGCCTTTCGGCGGCGCCAAGGGCGGCATACGCGTCGATCCCAAAACCGTCTCGCTGGGCGAGCTGGAGCGTATCACACGGCGCTACACCAGCGAGATCGGCATCATCATCGGCCCCACCAAGGACATTCCGGCGCCCGATGTGAATACCAACGAGCAGGTCATGGCGTGGATGATGGACACCTACTCGATGAACACGGGCTCCACGTCAACCGGGGTGGTCACCGGCAAGCCGGTCGATCTGGGGGGCTCACTGGGGCGCCGCGATGCCACCGGCCGCGGCGTGTTCACGGTGGGTATGGAAGCGGCCAAGCACATCGACCTGGACGTCAGCAAATCGCGGGTCGCGGTGCAGGGCTTCGGCAACGTGGGCGGCGTCGCCGGCAGGCTGTTCCATGAAATGGGGGCGCGTGTCGTGGCCGTCCAGGATCATGGCGGCACGATTTACCGCGAAGCCGGTCTGGACGTGCCAGCCCTGATCAGGCATGTGGCCGAAACCGGCAGCGTGGGAGGCTTCCCGAACGCGGAAGTGATTGCCAATGATCTGTTCTGGGAAGTCGACTGCGACATCATGATTCCGGCTGCGCTGGAAGAGCAGATCACGGCCGCCAACGCCGGCCGCATCAAGGCACGCATGATCATCGAAGGCGCCAACGGCCCGACCACGCCCGAAGCCGACGACATCCTTCAGGAACGCAATGTACTGGTGCTGCCCGACGTGATTGCCAACGCCGGTGGCGTGACCGTCAGTTATTTTGAATGGGTGCAGGACTTTTCCAGCTTTTTCTGGGACGAGGGCGAGATCAACGCACGCCTGGTCCGCATCATGAAAGAGGCTTTCGCAGGTGTCTGGCAAGTCGCGCAGGACCACAAGGTAACGCTGCGTACCGCGACGTTTATCGTAGCCTGCAAACGCATCCTGCATACCCGCCAGCTGCGCGGTCTGTACCCCTGAGTCGCTGAGTCAAGAGGAGCCCATCGCGCCAAAGAGCTGAGTGCAATGAACGACTTTGGCGGCTCGACACTTTAAGCAAGGGCCGCGGAACCGGCTCAGCCGGGCCGCAGGCGCAGCGGCCCCCGAGGGGCTGGAGCTACACAAAGTGAGCGACCGTGGGCGACTCCCTCTTCACCAGCAGGGGCCGCGGGACTGGCTTTGCCAGACCGCAGGCGCAGCGGCCCCCTCGGGGGGCAGGGAGCTACACGAAGTGAGCGACCGTGGGGGCCAATTTCACTGCAGGGTTTCCTTGACGGCCAGGGGCAGTGGCAAGGGCATGACATCAATGCCCTCTTCCACCAGCTCCACGGCTTCGCGCGCGCTGGCCTGGCCGCGAATGCTGCGTGCCTCGGCCTCGCCGTAGTGCATGCGCCTTGCTTCGTCGGCAAAGCGTTCACCAACGTCCTCGGTATGAGCCACTACATGGCGCAACGCTTTGAGGAAGGCGGCCTGTTCGGCAGGGCTTGCACCGGCCACCACACTGGTCAGGGCGTCCCCGCGAGATGCTGCAGCGCCTTCCCGGACGCGCGGAGCAGGCGCGGTGGATTGTGCCTCCTGCGGCCCCTGGCCCACTGCGGCCGGGGCCGGGTGCCCGCCGAGATTGAGCCGTGGTGCGCTGGGCAGCTTGTGAATGCCCTTGTCGGCACACATCGGGCATTCAACCAATCCACGCGCCAGTTGCGTCTGAAAATCGTCCTCAGACGCAAACCAGCCTTCAAAGGAATGCTGGTGCGCACACTGGAGATTCAGGACTTTCATGAGCGGATTATCGCAAGGTCGCTACGGCGCGGTGGTTTGCCAGTCCAATGCCCATAGCCCCGACAGCACGTTTTGCAACCACAAGGCGCCGGTGAGGGTCTTTGCATCGGTCACCCGCCCATTGCCGCACCAGGCCAACAGTTCGGCCGGCGTCGCGGTGAACACTTCGAGGAATTCGCCGCTGTCCAGTTGCCGGCTTCCCAGCGTGAGGTCGCGGGCAAACCAGATGTCAATGAATTCGGTAGAGTAGGAAATCACCGGGTGCAGCACACCGGCTCGCGCCCACTGCCGCGCGGTATAGCCGGTCTCCTCCAGCAGCTCACGCTGCGCACACGCCAGCGATGCCTCGCCGGCATCCAGCTTGCCGGCAGGAAACTCAATCATGACGGAGCCCATCGGATAACGGTATTGGCGCTCCAGCACCAGCCGGCCATCATCGAGTTGCGCCACGATCATCACAGCGCCAGGGTGGATAACGTACTCGCGCTCAGTGTGGGTGCCATCAGGCAGTCGGACGGTATCGCGGCGGACATGAAGAAAATTCCCCTTGAGGATGTCTTCGGAGCCGACTGGCGTCTCGGTCAGATGGCTGAATTCGCTCAATTTACTCACTTCGCTCAATTTGCTGGAGTCCATGCTGCTTTCCTTGCCTGCGACAGCAGGCTCATGAGCGATTCATGAGCGATGCCTGAACAGGTAACGCCAGGTGAAACCGGGAAATGCAAAGGTAATGAAGAGTGTGCCCGTGATGGCATAAAACTCCCAGCCCTGCGGCGCGATTTGACCGGCGCGTTGCTCCAGAAAAAGACCCACACCGCCCGTGATCAGGTACCAGACCAGCAGTTCCAGCAATCGCACCGCCAGATTTTTGGGTGTCTTGAGCGCAAACACCCCGAAAAGGCGGTTGCTGACGAAGGGCAGATTGGCCAACAGCAAAGCCAGCAACACAACCACCCAGACTGAAACGGTCTGGCTCATGAGGGAAGGCCTAGCTTCCCAGCGACTTGACGATGCTGCTGACGGACTGTGCGCACAAGGTCATCAGGCCACCGGGGACAATGCCCAGGATCAGAATGAGCGCGCCATTGACAGCCAGCACGGCCTTGGCGTCTGCCGGCGCCGAGATCGGCTGCGCATTGTGGCTCTCGGGCGCATCAAAGTACATCACCTTGACCACACGCAGGTAGTAGAACGCGCCGATCAGCGACATCATCACCGCAAAAATGGCCAGCAACAGATAGCTGGTCAGCTGCGATGAAATCAGCGCTTGCAGCACCGCCAGCTTGGCATAAAACCCGACCAGCGGCGGCAGCCCGGCCAGCGAGAACATGGCAATTGCCATGACCCCGGCATACAGCGGGCTGCGCTGGTTGAGGCCGGCGAGGTCGGTGATTTCTTCAGACTCATGCCCGGCACGGGCCAGCAACAGGATGATGCCGAAAGCGCCCAGCGTGGTGAGCACATAGGTCACCGCATAGAACATTGCCGCACTGTAGGCCGTTTCGGTATTCATCTGGTTGCCGTTGACCACGCCGGACAGCAGGCCGAGCAGAAGGAACCCCATCTGCGAAATCGTTGAGAACGCCAGCATGCGCTTGAGGTTGGATTGCGCCACGGCAGCCAGGTTTCCAATGAGCAGCGAGCCGATGGCCAGCAACGCCAGCATCTGCTGCCAGTCAATCGCCAGGGGCAACAGACCTTCCACCAGAAGGCGAATGCAGATTGCAAAGGCCGCCAGCTGCGGCGCACCGCCAATCAGCAGGGTGATAGCAGTCGGCGCGCCGTGGTAGACGTCGGGCAACCACATATGGAAAGGCACGGCGCCGAGTTTGAACGCCAGGCCAGCCACGATGAATACCAGGCCAAACACCAGCACCTGGTGCTTCACCTGCCGGCTGGCGATGGCATTGAAGACCTCATTGAGGTCCAGCGAGCCGGTCGCGCCATACAGCATCGACAGGCCGTACAACAGAAAGCCGGACGCCAGCGCACCCAGCACAAAGTACTTCATGGCAGCTTCCGTGGCGGTGGCATTGTCACGGCGCAAGGCGACCAGGGCGTAACTGGACAGCGTCATCAGCTCCAGGCCCATGTAGATCACGAGGAAGTTATGACCCGAGATCATCACGAACATGCCCAGCAAGGCAAACAGGCCCAGCGTGAACAGCTCGCCACCGCGCAACATGTCGCGATCGGCGGCATAAGGCCGGCTGTAGACCAGCGTGACCATCAGGCTGATGCTGGCAAAACACTTGAGCCAGCCGCCCATCGGGTCGCTGACCACCATGTTGCCAAAGCCGTAAAAAGTCTGACCGCCCAGCGCATAGAAAGCTTCCATGGCAGCGACCACGGCCAGGGTCAGCAAGGTCAGTACATAGGTAACGGTGCGGCGCGGGGTTTTCACCCCGAGATCCAGTAGCGCAATCACGCAGGCCATGACCACGAGGACGATTTCAGGATAAACCGTGATCCAGGAGAGTTTGTCAATCATCTGAATTCTTTGCCTAGTTCAGTTTCGATACGGCCACATGCTTGAGCAGGTCCGCCACCGAGGTGTCCATCACGTCGGTAAACGGTTTGGGATAAATACCCATGTACAGCACGGCGATCGCCAGCAAGGCAAGCGTCAAAAATTCACGGCTGTTGATATCGGTCAGGGCCTTGACGTCATCGTTGGCGACCGGCCCGAGGTAGACACGCTTGAACATCCACAGCGTGTAGGCGGCACCAAAAATCAGTGCCGTCGCGGCGGCGGCGCCCATCCAGAAGTTGGACTTGACAGCGCCCAGAATGACCATCCATTCGCCGACAAAACCGGCCGTGCCCGGCAAGCCGCAGTTGGCCATGGCAAACAGCAAGGAAAACGCTGCAAACTTGGGCATGGTGTTGACCACGCCGCCGTAGCTGGCGATCTCGCGCGAGTGAACGCGGTCGTACAGCACGCCGATGCACAGGAACATGGCGCCCGACACAAAACCGTGGGAGATCATCTGCACGATACCGCCTGAAACACCCAGGTCACTGAAGATGAAGAAACCCAGAGTGACAAAACCCATATGCGCCACCGACGAATAGGCCACCAGTTTTTTCATGTCTTGCTGCACCAGGGCTACCAGCCCGACATAAATCACGGCAATCAGCGACAAGCCAATCATCAGCCAGGCCCATTCGTGGGTGGCGTCCGGTGCGATCGGCATTGAAAAACGCAGGAAACCATATGCGCCCAGCTTGAGCATGATGGCAGCCAGCACGGCCGAGCCGCCTGTGGGGGCCTCGACGTGCACGTCGGGCAACCAGGTGTGGACGGGCCACATCGGCACCTTCACCGCGAACGCGGCAAAGAGGGCGAAGAACAGCAGGGTCTGCACCGTACCGCCCAGCGGCAGCTTGTGCCACGTGAGAATGTCAAAACTGCCGCCCGACTTGTTGTACAGAAAAATCAGCGCAACCAGCAACAACAGTGAGCCAATCAGCGTGTACAGGAAAAACTTGAAAGCGGCGTAGATCTTGTTCGGGCCACCCCAGATACCGATGATCAGGTACATCGGAATCAGCGTGGCTTCGAAGAACACGTAAAACAACAGGCCGTCCAGCGCGGTAAACACGCCAATCATGAGCCCGCTGAGAATCAGGAAGGCCGCCATGTACTGATTCACACGCGTCGTAATCACTTCCCAGCCGGCAATGATGACCACCACATTGATGAAAGCGGTCAGCAGCACAAACCACAGCGAGATGCCGTCCACGCCGAGGTGGTAATTGACATTGAAGCGCTGTATCCAGGGACCTTTTTCGACGAACTGCATGGCCGAAGTACCCAGCTGAAAGCCGTCATATAGGGGCAATGTCACCAGAAAACTGACCACGGCACCGATCAGCGCGATCCAGCGCACACTGCGTGCCTGCTCGTCACGACCCAGCGCCAGCAACACGACACCGAAAATAATCGGCATCCAGATGGCAAGGCTCAACAAACCCATTCTTGTTCTTCCTTGATGTTTTATTTATTGAGCCAGACGAAATACGTCATCAACACAAAGACGCCGACAATCATGCCGAAGGCGTAGTGGTAGATATAGCCCGATTGCAAACGGCGCACGACACCCGATACCCAGCCCACCAGCTTCCACGAGCCGTTGACCAGTGCGCCGTCGATCAGCGCCTCGTCGCCGCCCCGCCACAGACCCGTACCTATCGCACGCGTTGCGCGGGCCAGCACGTTCTCATTGAACCAGTCGAAGTAGTATTTGTTCTCGAGCAAGGTGTAGAGGGGTTGCACCGCGCGCTTGATGCGCGCGGGCAGCGCGGGGTTGACCAGGTACATGTAATACGCCAGCACCACGCCCGACAGCGCCAGCCAGAACGGTGCCGTCATCAGGCCGTGCAACGCCATTTGCGCCGGGCCGTGGAAGGCTTTGGCCAACTCCTCCATCGCGGGATGCTTTTCGGCATTGAAGAAAATTGCGTCCTTGAGGAACTCGCCAAACAGCATGGGCTGGATCGTCATGAAGCCGATGACCACCGACGGAATGGCCAGCAGAATCAGCGGTACCGTGACCACCCACGGCGACTCGTGCGGTGGCTGATGTTCTTCGCGATGGTGGTGCGGATCCGGCTCCTCGCTGGCGTCATGGTGATGTCCATCGGGGTTTTGGTCAAACCGCTCTTTGCCGTGGAACACCAGGAAGTACATGCGGAAGGAATAGAAGGCCGTCACGAACACGCCGGCCAGCACCGCGAAATGTGCAAAACCGGCGCCCGCCAGGTGGCTTTCATGCACGGCCTCAATAATGCTGTCCTTGGAATAAAAGCCGGCGAACAGCGGTGTGCCGATCAGCGCAAGCGATCCCAGCAGCGAGGTGATCCAGGTGATGGGCATGTACTTGCGCACGCCGCCCATCCAGCGGATGTCCTGGTTGTGGTGCAGGCCGATGATCACCGAGCCGGCTGCCAGAAACAGCAGGGCCTTGAAGAAAGCGTGCGTCATCAGATGGAACACGGCCACGGAGTAGGCGGAAGCACCCAGCGCCACCGTCATGTAACCCAGCTGCGACAGGGTGGAGTAAGCCACCACGCGCTTGATGTCGTTCTGGATGATGCCGAGAAAGCCCATGAACAGTGCCGTGATCGCTCCGATCACCATGATGAAGCTGAGTGCGGTATCACTGAGCTCAAACAGCGGTGACATGCGCGCCACCATGAAGATACCGGCCGTCACCATGGTGGCCGCATGAATCAGCGCGGAAATCGGGGTCGGGCCTTCCATGGAATCGGGAAGCCACACATGCAGTGGGAACTGGGCCGACTTGCCCATGGCGCCGATAAATAGGCAGATGCAGATCACGGTAATCAGCATCCAGCCGGTTCCCGGGAACACCAGTCTGGACAGCTCGTCCGCCTTGGCAAAGGCTTCGGCATAGTTGAGCGTACCGGCGTAGGCTGCAATGAGACCAATACCCAGGATGAAGCCGAAGTCCCCCACACGGTTGACGATGAAGGCCTTCATGTTGGCAAAAATGGCGCTCGGCTTGTTGAACCAGAAGCCGATCAGCAGGTAGGAAACCAGGCCCACCGCTTCCCAGCCGAAGAACAGCTGCAGCATGTTGTTGCTCATCACCAGCATCAGCATGGAGAAAGTGAAGAGCGAAATATAGGCAAAGAAGCGGTTGTAGCCGTCGTCCTCTTCCATGTAGCCAATCGTGTAGATGTGCACCATGAGCGAGACAAAAGTCACCACGCACATCATCATGGCCGTCAGACCATCGACCAGGAAGCCGATTTCCATCTTCAGACCGCCCACCACCATCCAGGTGTAGAGCGTTTCATTGAAGCGAGCCCCCTCAAGCGCCACGCTTTTGAGCGTCATGGCCGAGATGACGAAAGCCACCAGCACACCCAGAATGGTGAAGGTGTGGGACAGGCGGCGGCCTATCCAGTTGCCACCAAAGGAGGTGCCCAGAATACCGGCCAGCAAGGCGCCGGCCAGCGGTGCCAGCGGAACGGCCAGCAATGTTGATGCAGAAAGGGTTGCGCTCATTGTTTTAACCCTGGAGCGTGTTGAGTTCGTCGACGTTGATGCTGGACTTGTTGCGGAACAGCAGCACCAGGATGGCCAGGCCGATGGCGGATTCGGCGGCGGCGACGGTCAGGATGAAAAACACAAACACCTGCCCGGCCATGTCGTTCAGGTAGTAGGAAAACGCCACAAAATTCATGTTGACCGCCAGCAGCATGAGCTCAATGGCCATGAGCAAAATAATCAGATTTTTTCGGTTCAAAAAAATACCGATGACCGACAGCGCAAACAGCATGGCGCCCAGCGAAAGAAAATGTCCCAGCGTGAGCATCATGATTGTTTTTCCTCGATGGGAGTTGCCGTACCCAAAGTAGCAGGTGCGGCGACCACAGACTTCATCTTGACCAGGCTGACCCGGTCTCCCCGCTTGACCCGGACCTGATCGGAAGGATTGATGTATTTGGAGTCTTTGCGTTCACGCAAGGTCAGTGCAATGGCGGCAATCATGGCCACCAGCAGGATCACCGCCGCAACTTCCAGCGGGTAGAGGTATTCCGAATACAGGAGCTTTCCCAGCTCTTTGGTGTTGGAGACCTGCGCGCCAATCTGTCCCGGTGCAGTGGCCACTTTGGGAGGCTCGCGGAACCCCCCCATCAGCACATAAGACATCTCCAGCGCGATGATGGCACCCACCGAGCCGGCCAGCGGGAAATGCTTCCAGAAGCCCTTGCGCACGCTGTCAAGATTGATGTCCAGCATCATGACCACGAAGAGAAAGAGCACCATGACGGCGCCGACGTAGACAAGCACCAGCGTGATGGCCAGAAACTCGGCCTTCAGCAAAATCCAGACGGCGGCCGCCTGGAAAAATGCCAGCACCAGGTACAGCGCTGCATGCACCGGATTGCGCGCGGTAATCACCCGGAATGCCGCAAACAGCAGCACCGCGGCAAAGACATAAAAAAGACCTGTTTTAGCGTCCATGTTGTTGTGGATTCTTTCTTGAGCCGGCTTGCGTGGCGAGGTGGTTCAACGGTATTTGGCGTCAGCCGCCCTGTTGGCGGCAATTTCGGCCTCATAGCGGTCGCCCACGGCCAGCAGCATCTCTTTGGTGAAATACAGGTCACCACGTTTTTCACCGTGGTATTCAAAGATGTGGGTCTCGACAATTGCGTCCACCGGGCAGGCTTCCTCGCAGAAACCGCAAAAAATGCATTTGGTCAGATCGATGTCGTAGCGCGAGGTGCGACGGCTGCCGTCGTCCCGCACGTCAGATTCGATGGTGATGGCCAGTGCCGGGCAAATCGCCTCGCAAAGCTTGCAGGCAATGCAGCGCTCTTCGCCGTTTTCATAACGGCGCAACGCGTGCAGTCCCCGGAAACGCGGGCTCAGCGGAGTTTTCTCTTCGGGAAACTGAACCGTGATCTTGCGGCTGAACATGTACTTGCCGGTCAGGGCCATGCCCTTGAACAGCTCGGTGAGCATGAAGCTCGAAACAAAATCCTTGACGGAGGCGACTGCGGAAGACATGGTTTATTTCCAGATGTTGTAGGGGGTCTGCATCCAGGCCCCAACGACCACCAGCCAGACCAGGGTCACGGGAATGAAGATCTTCCAGCCCAGGCGCATGATCTGGTCGTAACGAAAACGCGGGAAGGTGGCGCGCACCCACAGGAACATGGTGACCACAACAAAGGTCTTGGCGCCCAACCAGATCCAGCCCGGAATGAAGCTCAGGGCTTCGACGGGCGGCAACCAGCCGCCCAGGAACAGCAGCACGGCCAGGATGGCGACCAGCCACATGTTCGCGTATTCGGCGAGGAAGAACATTGCGAAGGCCATGCCCGAGTATTCGACCATATGGCCGGCCACGATTTCGGACTCGCCTTCGACCACGTCAAACGGATGGCGGTTGGTCTCGGCCAGGCCGGAGATGAAGTACACGACAAAGATCGGCAACAACGGCAGCCAGTTCCAGGACAGGAAAGTCCAGCCATGGCTGGCCAAAGTTCCCTTGCCCTGGCTCATCACGATGTCGGTCATGTTGAGGCTGCCCGACACCATGAGAACCACCACCAGGCAAAAGCCCATGGCGATTTCATAGCTCACCATTTGGGCCGACGCGCGCATGGCCCCAAGGAAGGCGTACTTGGAGTTCGAGGCCCAGCCCGCAATGATCACGCCGTACACCTCCATCGAGGTGATGGCCATCAGGAACAGCAGTCCGGCATTGATATTGGCCAGTGCAACGTCGGGGCCAAAAGGCACGACCGCCCAGGCAGCCAGCGCCGGCATGATGGTCATGATCGGTCCCAGCACGAACAGGCCCTTGCTGGCGGCCGTCGGGATGATGATCTCCTTGGTGAGCAGCTTGAGCGCATCCGCAATCGGCTGCAACAGGCCGGAGGGACCCACGCGGTTGGGGCCCAGGCGGATCTGGGTAAAACCGATGGCCTTGCGCTCCCACAGGGTGAGATAGGCAACGCAGCCCATCAGGGGCAGCAGGACGCAGACGATCTTGATGAGCGCCCACAACACGGGCCAGACCGTGGCCGGCCAGATGCCACCCATCAAGCCCTGGCCAAAACCATACACTGTGTCAATCATGCGCCGGCTCCTTCCAGCCTTGGTTCAAGCCGGGCGCCTTGGCGCGCATCGGCGGTCAGCTGCAGCGAGGTGGCACGCCTGACCAGTCCGTCAAGCTGGTAAATTTTGGCAACGGCGGGTACAGGGCCTGCTGCGACCAAGGTGATGTCGGCTTCGCTGGCGTTGCCCAGCCTGTCGGCTGGAACCAGAGCAGCGTCCACGCCGGCAATCTGCTTGAGCACATCCTGCGAGGACTCAAAATCAAAACCAGGCAAACCGAGCAGGTTGGCCAGGACGCGCAAGACTTTCCAGGCCGGACGCGTCTCGCCCAGAGGTTTGACGACCGCATGAAAACCCTGCACGCGCCCCTCTGCGTTGACAAACGTACCGGGCGTTTCCGTGAACGGAGCGATCGGCAACAGCACGTCGCTGAAGTCCATATTGGCCTTGAAGGGGCTCAGCGTGACAACCATCTGGGCGGTATTCAGCGACGCTTTGGCCCGGGCGCCTGCCGCCGAGTCAAACTCGGGTTCGTTGTTCAGCAGGATGACCGCTTTCAGCTTGCCGTCCAGCATCTGCGCGGCATTGAGGCCATGGTTGCCCGGCAAGGCACCCGCCAGCTGAGCACCTACGGTGTTGGCCGCTTCGGTCAGGTAGCCAACGGTCGCGCCGGTCTGCCTGGCAATCCAGCCAGCCAGAGCCAGCAGGCTGGATGCATTGGCATGGTGGGCCGCGGCATTGCCCAGCAGGACGGCTTTGCGCTCACCACCCAGCAATGACGTGGCAATCGCCTTGGCGGCATCGGTGGCCTGCCCGGCTGCAGGTGCGGACACACCCTTTTCGGCGGCAATCGCCGTGGCCACATCGGCGAGAGCCTGCGCCCAGGTGTCCGGTCCGGCCATCAGCGCGTGGGTCACCGGCATGGCCCAAGCATCTGCCGAAGCCAGTTCGGCTACCGAATTGATGGCACTGAGCGTACATCCCTTGCGAACCGACTGGCGAATGCGCTGCGCAAACAGGGGGTGGTCCTTGCGCAGGTTGGAGCCGACCACCAGCACGCGTTGCAATTGCGACAGCGACGCAATGGAGGTGCCGAGCCAGCGGATGGACGGAGACGCCGAAAATTCCGCGTGGCGCAAACGGTAGTCGATATTCTCACTGCCCAGGCCGCGCATGAGCGAGGCGGCCAGGTACAGTTCTTCCAGCGTGCTGTGGGGGCTGGCCAGTGTGCCGATGCTGGCGGCGCCGTGATCGGCCTTGATCTGTTTCAGGCCATTGGCCACGTATTCAAGCGCAGTCTGCCAGTCGACCGTCTTCCATACCCCGCCCTGCTTGAGCATCGGGGTGGTCAGCCGCTCGTCGCTGTTCAGGGCTTCATAGGAAAATCGGTCGCGGTCGGCGATCCAGCATTCGTTGACGTCTTCATTCTCCAGCGGCACCACACGCATGACCTTGTTGCTCTTGACCTGGACAATCAGGTTGGCGCCGGTGGAGTCGTGCGGGCTGATTGATTTGCGGCGCGACAGCTCCCAGGTACGGGCGCTGTAGCGAAACGGCTTGCTGGTCAACGCACCGACCGGGCAGAGGTCGATCATGTTTCCGGACAGTTCGGAGTCCACCGACATTCCAACGAATGTTTCAATTTCAGCATGCTCGCCGCGGTGCGACATGCCCAGCTCCATCACGCCGGCGATTTCCTGGCCAAAACGCACGCACCGGGTGCAGTGAATGCAGCGGCTCATTTCCTGCATGGAAATCAGCGGACCCACGTCCTTGTGGAACACGACGCGTTTTTCTTCTTCGTAGCGCGACTCGCCGCCACCGTAACCCACGGCCAGGTCCTGCAGCTGGCATTCGCCGCCCTGGTCGCAGATGGGGCAATCCAGCGGGTGGTTGATCAGCAAAAACTCCATCACGCCCTTTTGGGCCTTGATGGCTTTTTCATTCTTGGTGTGCACGATCATGCCCTGCGTCACCGGCGTGGCGCAGGCTGGCATCGGCTTGGGCGCCTTCTCTATGTCCACCAGGCACATGCGGCAGTTCGCCGCAATGGAGAGCTTCTTGTGGTAGCAAAAATGCGGAATGTAGGTGCCGGCTTTTTCAGCAGCATGCATGACCGTGCTGCCTTCGAGCACTTCCACTTTCTGGCCGTCGAGTTCTATTTCAACCATATGTTTTCTTTCCGCAATCAGGCCGGTGTTGCAGCTTGGGCTGAGGCGGCTTGTGGTGTCTGTGTTTTGATCATGGCCTCGAACTCATGGCGAAAATGCTTGATCATCGCGCGGACCGGCATCGCGGCGGCATCACCCAGCGCACAGATGGTGCGGCCCTGAATGTTGTCGGCCACCGAGTTGAGCAGGTCCATGTCGGTTTGCTTGCCGTGGCCGTTATGGATACGGTCCACGACGCGCCACAGCCAGCCCGTGCCTTCGCGGCAGGGCGTGCATTGCCCGCAGGACTCGTGCATGTAAAAGTATGACAGGCGCTTGAGCGACTCGACCATGCAACGGCTGTCGTCCATCACGATCACCGCGCCCGAGCCCAGCATGGAACCAGCCTTGGCGATGGAGTCGTAGTCCATCGTGCAATCCATCATGATGGAAGCCGGCAGCACCGGCGCGGATGAACCACCGGGAATAACCGCCTTGAGCGTGCGGCCCTTGCGCACGCCGCCCGCCAGTTCCAGCAGTTTGGCAAAGGGTGTACCCATGGGCACCTCGTAGTTGCCGGGCAATTCGACGTCGCCGGAAACCGAGTAAATCTTGGTACCACCGTTGTTGGGCTTGCCGCACTCCAGGTAGGCCTGGCCGCCATTGCGGATGATCCACGGCACGGCGGCGAATGTTTCGGTGTTGTTGATGGTGGTGGGTTTGCCGTACAAACCAAAGCTGGCAGGAAATGGCGGCTTGAAGCGGGGTTGGCCTTTTTTGCCTTCCAGCGATTCCAGCAAAGCGGTTTCTTCGCCGCAAATATAGGCCCCAAAACCATGCGAGGCATGGAGCTGGAAAGTGAAGCTGCTGCCGAGAATCTTCTCGCCGATCAGGCCGGCAGCCCGGGCCTCGTCAAGCGCTTCTTCAAAGCGCCGGTAGGTCGTAAAAATCTCGCCATGGATGTAGTTGTAGCCGACGCTGATGCCCATCGCATAAGCCGCAATCGCCATGCCCTCGATCACGCTGTGCGGGTTGTACTGCATGATGTCGCGGTCTTTGCAGGTGCCCGGCTCGCCTTCGTCGGAGTTGCACACCAGGTACTTCTGCCCGGGGAACTGGCGCGGCATGAAGCTCCACTTCAGCCCGGTCGGAAAACCCGCGCCACCACGGCCGCGCAGACTGCTCGCCTTGACTTCGGCAATCACCTGGTCCGGTGTCAATCCTTCGCCACCATCCTTGCTGAGGATTTTGCGCAGGGCCTGGTAGCCACCGCGCGCTTCGTAGTCCTTCAGACGCCAGTTGCTGCCATCAAGGTCTGCAAGAATTTGCGGCTCGATATGCCGGCCATGAAAACAGGTCTGCACGCCCGTTGCCGCAAATTGCGCCAGCACGTTCTGCGCCGCAGTGTCAGGGAGGTTGCTTGAGAGCGTCATGCTTATTTCGCCTCGGCGGATTTGAGACCATCGATGAGCTGGTCCAGTTTCTCATCGCTCATGAAGCTGCACATCGTGAGGTCGTTGACCAGCATCACCGGGGAGTCCGCGCAGGCCCCCAGGCATTCGGACTGCTGCAGCGTGAACAGGCCGTCGGCCGTTGTCTGGCCCATGGAAATTCCCAGCTTGTGCTCCAGGTGCTTGAGCGCCTTGGCGCCATCGCGCAACTGGCACGGCAGGTTGGTGCAGACATTGAGTTTGTACTTGCCCACCGGCTGCTGGTTGTACATGTTGTAGAAGGTGGTGACTTCGTGCACGGCGATCGGCGCCATGCCCAGGTAGTCGGCCACCAGCTTCTCGCTCTCGGCACTGACAAAGCCCTGCTCTTCCTGCACGATCGTGAGGCAGGCCATCACGGCTGACTGCTTCTGGTCCGCAGGGTACTTGGCAACCTCGCGGTCAAAACGGGCTTTGGTTTGTTCAGAAATCATGGTTGAAATCATCAGGTTTAGCGATCAATTTCACCGAACACAATGTCCATGGTGCCGATCACGGCGACGGCGTCGGCGATCATGTGGCCGCGCGACATTTCGTCCATGGCCGCCAGGTGCGGGAAGCCGGGCGGGCGGATTTTCAGGCGGTATGGCTTGTTGGCGCCATCGCTGACGATGTAAATGCCGAACTCACCCTTGGGATGCTCGACAGCCGCATAGGCCTCGCCCTCGGGCACGTGAAAACCTTCGGTGAAGAGCTTGAAGTGGTGAATCAGCTCTTCCATGTTGGTCTTCATGGATTCGCGGTCAGGTGCCGCGACCTTGTGGTTGCTGGTAATCACCGGGCCGGGGTTGACGCGCAGCCAGTCGATGCATTGCTTGATGATGCGGTTGGACTGGCGCATCTCCTCAATGCGAACCAGGTAGCGGTCGTAGCAATCGCCGGTTTTCCCAACGGGAATGTCGAAATCCATGCGGTCGTAGACGTCATAGGGCTGCTGCTTGCGCAGGTCCCAGGCAAAACCGGAGCCCCGGAGCATGGGGCCGGTGAAACCGAGGTTGAGCGCGCGCTCGGGCGACACAACCCCCACACCCACGGTGCGCTGCTTCCAGATGCGGTTGTCGGTCAACAGGGTTTCGTACTCGTCAACCAGCTTGGGGAATTTGGCCACGAAGTCGTCAATGAAGTCGAGCAGGGAGCCCTGGCGGTTTTCGTTCAGCGCCGCAATGGCCTTGGCGTTCTTGATCTTGCTGACCCGGTACTGCGGCATGGTATCGGGCAGGTCGCGGTAAACACCTCCCGGCCGGAAGTAGGCCGCATGCATGCGCGCACCCGAGACGGCCTCGTACATGTCAAACAGCGCCTCGCGTTCGCGAAAACAGTAAATCAGGATGTTCATCGCACCGCAATCGAGACCATGCGCACCCAGCCACAGCAGATGGTTGAGCAGCCGCGTGATTTCCGCGTACATCACGCGAATGTATTGCGCACGTATGGGCACATCCACGCCCAGCAATTTCTCGATGGCCAGGCAGTAGGCCTGCTCGTTGGACATCATCGACACATAGTCGAGCCTGTCCATGTAGGGCAGCGACTGGATGTAGGTTTTGCTTTCGGCCAGTTTTTCAGTGGCGCGGTGCAGCAGGCCGATGTGCGGGTCGGCGCGCTGGATGACCTCACCATCAAGCTCCAGCACGAGGCGCAAAACGCCATGTGCCGCCGGATGCTGCGGTCCAAAATTGAGCGTGTAGTTTTTGATTTCAGCCATGGTCTACCAAATTTTTGCAGTGCTAATGCCGCCGCGCCGGGCCGCCCCAAGCAAGGCAGCGCCCCACTCTTTAGTGCAAGGGGCAGCGAACTGCCGCAGGCTCACGCAGTGACGAGCGTGGGGGCTCATTGAAGGCCACCGTAGTTGTCCTCACGAATCACGCGCGGCGTGATCTCGCGGGGCTCGATGGTGACCGGCTGGTAAATCACGCGCTTTTGCTCGGCGTCATAGCGCATTTCCACATGGCCCGTGGTCGGAAAATCCTTGCGGAAAGGATGGCCGATAAAACCGTAGTCGGTCAGGATGCGACGCAGATCGTTGTGGCCTTCAAAGATGATGCCGTAGAGGTCAAACGCTTCGCGCTCGAACCAGTTCGCCGAGTTCCACACACCGTTGAGCGAATCAACGACCGGAAAATCGTCGTCAGGGCAAAACACCTTGAGCCGCACGCGCTGGTTCAGGCTGACCGACAGCAGATGCGTGGCAACGCAGTAGCGCAGGCCATCGTACTGACCATCCTTGTATTCGGAGTAGTCCAGGCCGCACAGGTCAATCAGCTGCTCGAAGCGGCAGCCTGCCGCATCGCGCAACAGAACGGCCGACGCGAGGTAATCGGCGGCGCCGACCGTCACGGTCACCTCACCCAGCGCGATCTTCAGGCTCTTGACCTTGTCGCCGAGCACCGCCGCGATGGTGTCGCCAAGCTGCGTGGCGGAAACGGGAAACGAGGACAGCATCAGGCCCTCGCGATCGTATTGGTGCGGCGAATTTTCTGCTGCAACTGGATGATGCCGTACAACAGCGCTTCGGCGGTGGGCGGGCAGCCCGGCACATAGACATCCACCGGAACGATGCGGTCGCAACCGCGAACCACGGAATAACTGTAGTGGTAGTAACCGCCTCCGTTGGCGCAGGAGCCCATGGAGAGCACCCAGCGCGGCTCGGACATCTGGTCGTACACCTTGCGCAGGGCGGGCCCCATCTTGTTGCACAGCGTGCCGGCAACAATCATCAGGTCGGACTGGCGCGGGCTGGGGCGAAACAGCATGCCGAAACGGTCCAGGTCATAACGGGCCGCACCCGCATGCATCATTTCCACGGCGCAGCAGGCCAGACCAAAAGTCATGGGCCACAGCGACCCGGTCTTGGCCCAGTTGACCACCGAGTCGTAACTCGTGGTCATGAAGCCTTCGTTGAAAACACCTTCAAGTGACATACCCGTACCTTATTTGGTGGATTTGGTGGCGACCTCGTCGCGAAGAACCCTCGGGATCTTTTCTTATTCCCAGTCCAGCGCACCCTTTTTCCACTCGTAGACAAAGCCCACGACCAGAATGCCCAGGAAAATCATGACCGACCAGAAACCCACCGGACCGACTTCCTTGAGCGCAACCGCCCAGGGAAAAAGGAACGCGATTTCGAGGTCAAAAAGAATGAAGAGGATGGCGATCAGGTAGTAGCGCACATCGAATTTCATGCGGGCATCCTCGAAAGCTTCGAAGCCGCACTCGTAGGGGGAATTTTTTTCGCTGTCGGGACGCACCGGGCCCAGCAAACGACCCAGCACCTGGGGCACCACACCGACACCCACACCGACCAGAATAAACAGGAGAACAGGAAGGTATTGATCGAGGTTCATCGTGGATTCAACTTCTGAAAAGCCACCTGCGCGGCTTGTTTCAGCTTGCCGTTTGCCCCGACAGCTTCGCCCAAAGCGCCGCTGCCGATGCTTGTCAATCTGGTGCGGACGGCGAGACTCGAACTCGCACACCTTTCGGCACTACCCCCTCAAGATAGCGTGTCTACCAATTTCACCACGTCCGCGGTATTCAGCTGTCTGGATGGCATGAGGAAACCTTGCGGTTTTGAGCTTCCCAGACAGCTTTAGAGTTTAACCTGAAATCGCGCCACTCCCGGCTGGGCGCGACACCTTTTAATCACGTTATTTCGTCGGGATTTGCGCAGCCCCCGATGCGGCGGGTGCAGGCGGCACAGGAACTGCCGGCCTGGCGCCCGCAGGTGCCGTGGTGCCCGGAATTTGTGCGGCAGGCCCGGACGCGGCGGGCGCGGGCGCCGAAGCGGACCCCGAGACAGCAGCCCCTTCCAGCACGCTGGAACTGGTGCGCGGCTGCGCATTGCCGAAGTACGCCAGCAGCAGGGTGCAGGCAAAAAACACCGCGGCCAGCACGCCGGTGGTGCGGGACAGAAAGTTGGCGCTGCCACTGGCGCCAAACAGGCTGCCCGAGCCGCCGCTGCCAAACGCTGCACCCATGTCGGCGCCTTTGCCGTGCTGCACCAGGATCAGGCCAATCATGCCTAAGGCGGCGAGCATTTGCAGGGCAAGGACAACGGTCAATACAACGTTCATATTTACTCCTAATTTAATAGCGTTCTGCGCCGGTCAAACCTGGGCTGCAGCAATAATTTTTAAAAAATCCGGGGCTTTGAGCGAGGCGCCGCCTATCAGGCCGCCATCGATGTCGGGCTGGCCCAAGAGCGTCGCCGCATTGGCCGCATTCATGCTGCCGCCATACAGAATTTTCACACGCATCGGATGGTCGGTCGCCGCCTTGAGCTGGGCCCGCAGCACCGCATGAACCGCCTGCGCCTCTTCGGGCGAGGCCGTTTTGCCAGTGCCTATGGCCCAGACGGGTTCGTAGGCCACCACGATCTCGCTGATGCAGTGCCCGTTGACATGAATCACCGCCGCGAGCTGGCGCTTGACCACCTCTTCCGTGTGGCCGCCTTCGCGCTCGGCCAGCGTTTCACCAATGCAGACGATGGGCGTGATCCCTGCCGCCAGTGCAGCCCTGGCCTTGTCGGCCACCAGCGCATCTGTTTCGCCGTGGTACTGGCGACGCTCGGAATGGCCCACGATCGCATAGCGGCAGCCGAAATCCTTGAGCATGGCCGCACTGACCTCGCCGGTGTAGGCACCGGAGGCTTGCGCGGAGACATCCTGCGCCCCCAACGCCAGGGTCGACAGGCTGGGTTGGCCCGACGTCAGGCTGTGAACCTGCGCCAGGTAGGGCGCGGGTACGCATACGGCCACCTCGCAGGTGAGCGGGAGGCTCAGGTCTTTCAACCCTTCCCCCAGCGCCTCCAGCAACGCGGCATTGGCAGCCAGGCTGCCGTTCATCTTCCAGTTTCCCGCAATCAGCTTTTTCATCCTGCTTGGCCTTGATTACCAGGTTAAAACGATTTTTCCGACATGCTGGTTGGACTCCATCAGTGCATGGGCCCGGGCTGCACCGCTGCCCGTATCACTGCCTGCATCCACCGCCGCAAAGGTGCTGTGAATGACGGGCTTGATCGCCCCACTGGCAATCAGCGGCCAGACTTTTTCCTTGAGCGCCTGTGCAATGGCGGCCTTGAACGCCAACGGACGGGGCCGCAGCGTCGAACCGGTGATGGTGAGCCTCCGGCGCAAAACCAGGCCGGCATTGACTTCCGCCCTGGCACCGCCCTGCAATGCAATGATGACCAGACGGCCATCTTCGGCCAGGCTTTCGACTTCACGGGAGACGTAGCTGCCGGCCACCATGTCAAGAATGACATTGACGCCCTGGCCGTTCGTCAGTTTCTTCACTTCTTCAACGAAGTCGGCGGTCTTGTAGTTGATTGCATGGTCGGCACCCAATGCGAGGCAGGCTGCGCACTTGTCATCGCTGCCCGCTGTCACCACAACCCTGGCGCCCAGCGCCTTGGCCATCTGGATGGCCGTGACGCCAATGCCGCTGGAGCCGCCCTGAATCAGAAGCGTCTCGCCGGCTTGCAGGCGCGCACGTTCAAAGACATTGCTCCAGACCGTAAAGAAGGTCTCCGGCAGCGAGGCCGCTTCCGCATCGCTCAGTTCCCGGCCGTTCCCCGTGGGCACGGGAAGGCATTGCCCCACGGGAGCCACGCAGAGCTCCGCATAGCCGCCACCCGCGACCAGCGCGCAAACGCGGTCACCGATCTTGAAACCGGCCGCCGCCATCGCTGCGGCATCACCTGCCACAATCTCACCCGCCACTTCCAGGCCGGGAATATCCGAAGCACCAGGCGGGACCGGGTAGTTCCCCGTCCGCTGCAAGACATCCGGGCGGTTCACGCCACTGGCCTTGACGCGAATCAACACTTCACCGGCGCCGGCTTGCGCGTCAGGGCGTTCGCCCAGACGCAGCACCTCAGGCGCACCATAGGAGGTGATTTCAATGGCTTTCATAGGGATTCCAGATCATTTGCGCCGTCAGGCCGCATATTCAGGGACTGACGGCTACAAAATCAATAGCAGTTAAAAGATTAACCCCGGTCCTGATCCTGATTTTGGGCAGGACGGTCCAGCAAGGCCTTCATCGACAGCTTGACGCGGCCTTTTTCATCGGTCTCCAGAACCTTGACCTTGACGATCTGGCCTTCGCTCAGGTAGTCGGTGACCTTCTCGACACGCTCGTGGGCGATCTGGCTGATGTGCAGCAGGCCGTCCTTGCCGGGCAGCAGGTTGACCAGTGCACCGAAGTCCAGGATCTTGGTGATGGCGCCTTCGTAGACCTTGCCGATTTCGACTTCCGCGGTGATCTCGGCAATGCGGCGCTTGGCTTCGTCGGCCTTGGCGCTGTCGTTGGAGGCGATGGTGATCGTGCCGTCTTCTTCGATGTTGATCTGGGTGCCGGTTTCTTCGGTCAGCGCACGGATGACGGCGCCACCCTTGCCGATCACGTCACGGATCTTCTCGGGATTGATCTTCATCACGTAGAGGCGCGGCGCGAAGTCAGACACCTCGGCCTTGGCTTCACCCATGGCTTCCTGCATCTTGCCCAGGATGTGCATGCGGGCTTCCTTGGCCTGGGCCAGCGCGACCTGCATGATCTCTTTCGTGATGCCCTGGATCTTGATGTCCATCTGCAGCGCGGTGATACCGAAGGTGGTACCGGCCACTTTGAAGTCCATGTCGCCCAGATGATCTTCGTCACCCAGGATGTCGGTCAGCACGGCGAAGCGGTTTTCTTCCTTGATCAGGCCCATGGCGATACCAGCCACGTGCGCTTTCATCGGAACGCCGGCGTCCATCAGCGACAGGCAGCCGCCGCAGACCGAAGCCATCGACGAGGAGCCGTTGGATTCGGTGATTTCAGACACCACGCGCATGGTGTACGGGAATTCTTCCTTGGTGGGCAGCACGGCGATCAGCGCGCGCTTGGCAAGCCGCCCATGGCCAATCTCGCGGCGTTTCGGGCTGCCAACGCGGCCGGTTTCGCCGGTGGCGAACGGAGGCATGTTGTAGTGCAGCATGAAGCGGTCTTCGTAGTCGCCCGACAACGCGTCAATGCGCTGCGCGTCGCGCTCGGTGCCCAGCGTGGTCACGACCAGCGCCTGGGTTTCGCCGCGCGTGAACAGGGCGGAGCCGTGGGTACGGGGCAGCACGCTGTTGCGGATTTCAATGGCACGCACGGTGCGCGTGTCGCGGCCGTCAATGCGTGGCTCGCCGGCCAGGATCTGGCTACGGACGATTTTGGCTTCGATGTCGAACAGCATGCCTTCAACGGTCACGCCGTCGAATTCCACGCCGTCGGCTTTCAG
The DNA here is from genome assembly GCF_056400945.1 of Polaromonas sp. P4_H1. Lineage (NCBI taxonomy): Bacteria > Pseudomonadati > Pseudomonadota > Betaproteobacteria > Burkholderiales > Comamonadaceae > Polaromonas > Polaromonas sp. P4_H1. The sequence goes on from NZ_JBFUKG010000008.1 coordinate 130,018, forward strand.
GGCGGCCATCACGTCGGCATAGGCCACGCGACAGGCTTGCGTACGCGCCTGCTTGCTGCGGATCTGGTAGGCGGCCTGCAGCTTGACACCAGCGAGTTCGTTGACCTTGGCGATCAGCGGCTCGTCTTTCGCGGGCGCTTGCCAGTCCCAGACCGGTTTGCCAGCGTCGCGCACGAGTTCATGGATCGCGTTGATGGCGATATTGCCCTGCTCGTGGCCAAACACCACGGCGCCGAGCATGATTTCTTCAGACAGCTGCTGGGCTTCGGACTCGACCATCAGCACAGCGGCTTCGGTGCCAGCCACGACCAGATCCATCTTGGAATCTTTCAGCTGGGTCTTGCCGGGATTCAGCACATACTGGCCATCGATATAGGCCACGCGTGCGGCGCCAATCGGGCCATTGAACGGAATGCCGGAAATCGACAGCGCAGCGCTCGAAGCGATCAGCGCAGGAATGTCGCCCTCCACTTCAGGGTTCAGCGACAGCACGTGGATCACGACCTGCACTTCGTTGAAGAAGCCTTCGGGGAACAGCGGACGGATCGGACGGTCGATCAGGCGGGACGTCAGCGTTTCAAATTCGCTGGGGCGGCCTTCGCGCTTGAAAAAGCTGCCGGGAATGCGGCCGGCTGCATAGGTTTTCTCGAGGTAATCAACGGTCAGGGGGAAGAAGTCCTGGCCGGGCTTGGCATCGGTCTTGGCGACCACGGTGGCCAGCACCACGGTGCCGTCCATGTCAACCACGACGGCACCGCTGGCCTGGCGTGCGACTTCACCGGTTTCCATCGTGACCTTGTGCTGGCCCCACTGGAAGGATTTGGTGACTTTGTTGAAAATGCTCATGTTATTGCTCCACTAGATGCGGGTGCATGAGGCTGCACCCTGGGGCCCGGAGCGGGGCTGGCTGAACACGATGCCATTCCACAAAACGCCTGAATCACGGGGTGATGAGGACTTTTCTTGTGGAATGACACAGCGCGCGTTCGTTTTGCCTTGCTCCGAAGTAAAAAGCGCCTGAGCTAGGTGAACTAACTCAGGCGCTCTCAAATCGTTTTACCGTTTATTTACGCAGGCCAAGCTTGGCGATCAGCGCGGTGTAACGGTCGGCGTCTTTGGACTTCAGGTAGTCCAGCAGCTTGCGGCGGCGGCTCACCATGCGCAGCAGGCCGCGGCGACCATGGTGGTCTTTGGCGTTGGCCTTGAAATGGGGGGTCAGCTCGTTGATGCGGCCGGTCAGCAGCGCCACTTGAACTTCAGGACTGCCGGTGTCGTTGGCAGCGCGTGCGTTGGCCTTGACAATCTCGGCCTTGATTGATTTCTCGATCATGTTTTTCCTCTTGCAACTTGTGCACTTGCGAGCGAGGCAGCGTTCCCGACATGGGAGTTGACCGCCTTCGTCGTGTTCTGGCAGGCCAGCCTTGAAAAGGCCGTACGACTACGCAGAGCCTTGGATTATAGCCCAAGCCAGCGCCGCAGGCGATCCACGCCCTGCCCCAGCCTGGCCACGTCCTGGCTGGCAAAACACCAGCGCAGCCAGCCCTGGGCTTCGGGCGTGGGGTTGACCATAAAGGCGTTGCCTGGCGCCAGGCCCAGCCCGGCCTCGACAACCAGCCGTTTGGCCGTGTCCAGCGAATCGTTAAACCCCGCCTGCCCTTCCAGCCTGAAAAAGGCGTACATCCCGCCTTTGGCCGGCGCCACCTGCACACCGGGCACGGCCTGCAGCAAGGGAATCAGCGTGTCGCGGCAGGTCTTCAGGTGGCCCACCACGCGGGGCGTGATGTCCGCCGTGCGCTCAATCGCCACCAGCCCGGCCCGCTGGACAAACACCGGGGCGCAGGACGTGTTGAACTCCACCAGCTTGCCCATGTGCGGCGTCATCGAAGCCGGCATCACCAGCCAGCCCAGGCGCCAGCCCGTCATGAGAAAGCTCTTCGAAAAGCTGTGGACGACGACGAGACGGTCCTCCGGGGCGGCAATATCCAGAAAGCTGGGGGCGCAGCCGTTCGGTGTGGCTTCGAAATACAGCCGCTCATAGACCTCGTCGGCCAGAATCCAGGTGCCCGTACGCCGGCAGTGCGCCAGAAGCGCCTCCTGCTCGGCGCGCGTCAACGTCCAGCCGGTCGGGTTGTTGGGGGCATTCACGATCAGCAGCTTGGTCGCGGGCGTGATGGCCGTCAGCAGTTCCGCCATGTCGAGCTGCCACTGCCCCGCTACCGGCCTGAGGCTGACGCACTTCACCCGGGCACCCAGGATGGCTGGTTGCGCCGTCAGGTTAGGCCAGACCGGCGTCACGGCCACCACCTCGTCGCCGGCATCCACCAGTGCCTGCACAGCCAGCATGAGCGCATTCACGCCGCCCGACGTGACGGCGATGCGCCCAACACCTATGGGGGCGGCACCCGGGCAACGCAGCGCGGTGGCGTAGCGGGCAATGGCTTCCCGCAACTCGGGCAGGCCCAGGTTGTGGGCATAGAAAGTCTCGCCCTGCTGCAGCGAAGCCATCGCGGCGTCGCGGATGAAAGCAGGCGTGACCTCGTCGCTCTCGCCAAACCAGAACTTGAGCACGTCGGTGCGGCCCATGCCGGCATTGGCGACCTGGCGGATCATCGATTCCTCAAGATTCAATACTGCCTGTCGCATGCTTGCCTTTCAATTCAGTGGATGCAGCAGGTGCAATGGATGGACCTGTTATGGACCTGTTGCGCTAACTCACGGGATAAGGGATAACTCAGGGCCGCACCATCCGGCAGCTGTGCGGCTGCTCGGCCCGCTCGGGCGCGATGGTCTTGATGACGCGAAAACCATAGCCCGACCCTTCAACATCAAATTTCACGCCGGGCGCGCCCTGCTTGCCCATCATCGCCACCAGCAGGGGCTGCTGGAACTGGTGGTCGGCCGCACGCATCGCGCCCTTGTGACCTGAAACAGCCACGGCAGCCCGCTCAAGCTGCGCGGCCACGGCGCCCGACTCCGTCGAGCCGGCCCTTTCAACACCTTGCGCAAAAGCCTCCATCATCAGCTGCATGCGCATGTGCACATAGTCATCCTGCGGCTTCGGAAAGCGCTGGCGAAACGCCTGGTAGAACGCTTCGGACGCATTGCCGGGTTCATTGGGAAACCAGTCCGCCACCGCAATCACCTTTCCCACGCCCGCATCGCCCAGCGCCGCCGGTACGCCCAGCGCATTGCCATAGAAGGTGTAGAACTTGCCCTCATAACCCACTTCCTTCGCGGCCTTGATCAGCAGCGTCAGGTCATTGCCCCAGTTGCCGGTGAGCACCGCCTGCGCGCCGCTGGCCTTGATTTTCACAGCGTACGGAATGAAGTCCTTCACGCGCCCCAGCGCATGCAGCTCGTCCCCGACGATCTGCACATCGGGACGCTGCGCGCCCAACTGTTTGCGGGCCTCACGCAACACCGCCTGGCCAAAGCTGTAGTCCTGGCCGATCAGGTAGACGCTTTTCACCGCCCTGTCATCCTTGAGCACATCCATCAGGGCCGCCATGCGCATGTCGGCGTGGGCATCGAAACGAAAATGCCAGTAGCTGCACTTTTCGTTCGTCAGGATAGGGTCGACCGCCGAATAGTTCAGGAACAGCACGCGCTTGCCCGGCTCACGCTCGTTGTGCTTGTTGATGGCATCGATCAGCACCGCCGCAATGGCCGATGAATTGCCCTGCGCGATCACCGTCACACCATCATCGATGGCCGAACGCAGGGCCGCCAGGGCTTCCTCGTTCTGCCCCTTGTTGTCATAGCGCTCGACCGCCAGGCTGCGCGCACCGCCGGGCAGCTTGACGCCACCGCGCGCATTGACACGCTCCGTGGCCCAGACCAGGTTGCGAAAGACCGCTTCACCGGTATTGGCGAATGGCCCGGACAGGCTCTCGATGAGCGCGATCCGCACCGGCGGCTGGGCGACGGACTGCGCCTGGGCGGCCAGAGCAGCGCCCAGACATAGGGCCAGTGCGACGCGTTTCAAGAGTTTTTGCATGAATAAATACATCCCGGTTTTTCGCTTGAATAAATCGTCTGTACACCTAATTGATGTGCATGCGGCAATCATGGTGAACGCCGCGCAGTGTAAGGGGAAAACCTCCCCACCCATCGACCAAAGGAACCCGCATGTTTTACTCCGTTGCCCCCCGTCCCGCCCGCAGCTTCCAGCGCAGCTACCCGCCCGTTGTCAGCAATGGCGCACTGGAAAAATTCCTCAATGACACCTTCTTGTCGCTGTCTGACACGGGTGCGGCCAGGTCCGCCACCGTGGAAGACCTGGAGAAAAGCTATACGCTGCAGCTCGACGTTCCGGGCCTGGCCAAAGAACAGCTGGACATTGGCATTGAAGGCGATGTGGTGCGCGTGGCGAGCAAGGCTGAGGCCGTCCGCAGCGTCAAGGCAGCCTGGCGCTTTCCCCTTGAAATTGACGTCGCCAACAGCAGCGCAAAACTTGAAAACGGCGTGCTGACGCTGACGCTGGGCAAAAAAATCCCTGTCAGCAACGTCACCCACCTCGACATACAGTAATCCCTGATCAGGGCCGAGTATCCGCTGGAATGTTCGCCGGCGGTCCCCACGAGGGGCGGGAAGTTATACCAGCCAGGGCCGCGGAACCGGCTTTGCCGGGCCGCAGGCGCAGCGGCCCCCTCTGGGGGCAGGGAGCTACGCGGAGCGAGCGACCGTGGGGGTCAAACTCCAGCGCGGTTTCACGTCAAAGGTGTAGCCACGCTGCAGCGTTTCCAGGCCGGCCTGCAGGCGCATGCCGGCGGCGAGCGCAATCATTGCGCCGTTGTCCGTGCACAGGTGCAGCTCCGGGTAATGCACGCGGATGCCGCGTTGCTGGCAGGCCGCATTCAGCTGGCTGCGCAGCAGGGCATTGGCACCCACACCGCCCGCGACGACGAGTCGCTTCAGGCCGGTTTGCGCCATGGCGGCCAGCGATTTTTTGACCAGCACCTCCACAATGGCAGCCTGGGTGGCCGCGGCCAGATCCGCTTTGCGGTTTTCCAGCTCAGGCCCCAGTTTTTTGGCTTGGGTCAGCACCGCGGTTTTCAGCCCCGCGAACGAAAAATCGAGGTCTCCGCTGTGCAACAGGGGCCGGGGCAATTTGAAGGCGGTGCCATCGCCTTGCCGTGCCAGGTCAGCCAGATGCGGCCCGCCGGGGTAAGGCAAACCCATCAGCTTGGCCGACTTGTCAAAGGCCTCGCCCGCCGCGTCATCAATGGTTTCTCCCAGCAGCTCGTAGCTGCCGACACGGTCCACCCGCATCAGCTGGGTGTGCCCGCCGGAAACCAGCAGGGCCACAAACGGAAACACCGGCGGGTCGGCGCTCAGGAAAGGCGACAGCAAATGCCCCTCCAGATGGTGCACGCCCATCACCGGCTTGCCCAGCGCAGCCGCCAGCGAACAGGCCACACCGGCGCCCACCAGCAACGCGCCGGCCAGCCCCGGCCCGCGCGTGTAGGCCACCACATCCACCTGCGCCAGCGTCCACCCGGCTTCGTCCATGACCTGGCGCGTCAAGGGCAGGACCCGCTGGATGTGATCACGGCTGGCCAGTTCCGGCACCACGCCGCCATACGCCTGGTGCATCTGGATCTGGCTGTACAGGGCATGCGATAGCAGGCGCGGCACATCGCTGCCGGCGGCATCCACCAGCGCCACACCCGTTTCGTCACAACTCGATTCAATTCCAAGGACTAGCATCGTCCCAAGTGTAAGGTTTGAGCTTCTCCCCGGCTTGGGAGAGCATCCGGCGGCAGAAACCGGCACGGGCAGCCCCAAACTGGCGCGAATCTTGCACGTTACGGCGCATGTCATCGCCCCAATCCCTGCGTCTTGTTGTGATTGCGCCGGATTTGTCCACATCCGACGCAGCAGATGAGGCCGCCCTGGCGCTGATCGAACGCTCTCGCCAGTTGCGTATTGGCTTGCTCGAAAACGGTTACAACATCGTGGCGGTGCTACCGGCAGACACCTTTCTCGAGGAGCGGCTGGCCCAGCTGCAGCCCGACATGATCATTGTGGACGCCGAGAGCGAGGCCCGCGATTCGCTGGAACATGTGGTCATGGCCACCCGCGACGAGCGGCGCCCTATCGTGCTGTTCACCAACGACAACGACACCACGCATGTGAAGGATGCGGTGGCTGCCGGCGTGTCTGCCTATATCGTGGCGGGCCTCTCACCCGACCGGATACGCCCCATTCTGGACGTCGCCATGGCGCGGTTTGAATACGAACAGAAACTCAGGCGCGAGTTGGCACATGCCAAAACCGAACTGCACGACCGCAAGATCATCGACCGGGCCAAGGGAATGTTGATGCAGCGCCAGGGTCTTTCCGAGCAGGTGGCCTATGAAAAACTGCGCAAGGCCGCCATGGACAAAGGTCTGCGCCTTGGTGAAGTGGCGCAGCGCATGCTCGACGCGGCCGACCTGCTCGGTTGAACTGGCCCGCAGCCGAAATGGTGCGCTGCACAAATGTGGTGCGCAACACACCAAATCCCGAGATCGCCCGGCTTGCCGGGTGGGCAGGCGATTGACTCATCGGGCAATGGCACCAGCATTCAGCCGGACTCACGCCCAATAGCCCGGTAGCCCACTAACCCAACGGCAATAGCCCTGCGGGGCTGCGTATCCAGGCCACGGCTGCTTTGGCCCTGCTTTGGCTCTGCTTTGGCTCTGATTTCATGCGCATACCTTTCATACGCATATCTCACGCATATCCCGCTTGCTGTGCGGCGGGGGTGTTGCCCTTCATCCTTGAGACCGCCCTTGAAGTAGAACGGCGATCCTGCAAAAATTGGTTTCCCCAGGTTTGTGCTGAATCAAACTGACCGGCATATCCCACCCGTACGATGCGTCAAGCCATTCACCGGAACCGCCTCATGCCAGACCAGCTAGCCAAACCTGCCCCCGCCGTCCATGCCCTCCCCCCTCAGGACATCAGCGAAGAGATTCTGCTGGAGAAATATGGCAAGGGAACGGAGAAAAGCATCCTGGATGTCACCCAGCGCGTGGCGCGCGCCCTGGCGCAGGCTGAAGCGCCGGAGCTGCGCCAGCAGTGGGAAGGCCGCTTCCTTCAAGCCTTGCAGCAGGGCTTCCTGCCGGCCGGACGCATCCAGTCCGCTGCGGGGACGGACCTGTCGGCCACGCTGATCAACTGCTTTGTGCAGCCGGTCGGGGACTCCATCTCGCAGACGGAAGACGGCCACCCCGGCATCTATACCGCCCTCACGGAGGCGGCGGAAACCATGCGCCGCGGCGGTGGCGTCGGCTACGACTTTTCGCGCATCCGCCCGCGCGGCGCCTGGGTCGGCAGCACCCAGAGCAGTGCTTCAGGGCCGGTCAGCTACATGCGGGTGTTTGACCGCTCGTGCGAGACGGTCGAATCCGCCGGTTCCAGGCGTGGCGCACAAATGGGCGTGTTGCGCTGCGACCATCCCGACATCGAAGAGTTCATCCACGCCAAGGATGACGGCGACCTGCGCAACTTCAACATTTCGGTGGGGGTCACCGACGCCTTCATGGAGGCCGTTGTCGCCGATGCAGAGGTCTCACTGGTTCATCGAGCCCAGCCCGGCGTGGAGCAGAAAGCCGCAGGGGCGTTTCAGGGCCCCGACAACGGGCTGTGGGTCTACCGCAAACTCAGGGCGCGGGATCTATGGGACCAGATCATGCGTTCGACCTATGACCATGCGGAGCCAGGTGTCCTGTTTCTCGATCACATCAACCACGACAACAACCTGTCGTATTGCGAGACGATTTCCAGCACCAATCCCTGCGCCGAGCAGCCGCTGCCGCCCTACGGATGCTGCTGCCTGGGCTCGATCGACCTGACCCGTTTTGTGCTGGATCCCTTTGATGAAAAAGCCCGCTTCGACGAGGCCGCGTTTACCGAGATGGCCCGCGTGGCGGTTCGCATGCTCGACAACGTGCTGGACGTCACGGTCTGGCCCTTGCCGCAGCAACAGGAAGAGGCGCGCAACAAGCGCCGCGTCGGCCTGGGCTTCACCGGGCTGGGCGATGCGCTGGTCATGCTCAACCTGCGCTATGACACGCCCGAGGCCCGCGACATGGCGCGGCACATCGCCGAAGTCATGCGCGATGCGGCCTACGACGCCTCGGTGGAACTGGCGCGCGAACGCGGCGCCTTCCCGCTGTTCAATGCCGACCTGTACCTGAGCGGCCAGCGCTTTGCCTCACGTTTACCGCAGCCGCTCAAGGAGCGCATCCGCGCGCATGGGCTGCGCAACTCGCACCTACTGTCCATCGCGCCCACCGGCACCATCAGCCTGGCGTTTGCGGACAACGCCAGCAACGGCATCGAGCCCGCCTTCAGCTGGCGCTACACCCGCAAGAAACGCATGCCCGACGGCAGCCTCAAGGAATACGCGGTGGAAGACCACGCCTGGCGGCTTTACCGCCATTTGCGCGGCGACGACGCTGCGCTGACCCCGGCCTTCGTGACGGCACTGGAGATGAGCGCGCAGGCCCATGAAGCCATGGTGGCGGCCGTCGCACCCTACATCGACACGGCGATTTCAAAAACCGTCAATGTGCCGGCCGACTACCCCTACGCAGACTTCCAGAACCTCTACCTCGAAGCCTGGCAGTCCGGCCTGAAGGGGCTGGCCACCTACCGGCCCAATGCCGTGCTGGGTTCGGTGCTCAGCGTCGGCCCCACGGCCGCTCCGCTGCAGATCAACGATGCCAACCGGCGTCTGGCGCTGGAGCGCCTGCCCGCGCCTGTGCTCTCGTCCCTGCGCTGGCCGGGCCGGCCCGAGTTGCCGGGGGGCAATCCGGCCTGGACTTTCATGGTGCACCACCCCTTCGGCGACTTTGCGCTGTTCGTCGGCGAACTCGCACCTGAGGGTGGCGGCGCGTCGCAGCCCTTTGAAGTCTGGGTCAACGGTGCCGAACAGCCCCGTGGCCTGGGCGCAATGGCCAAGACGCTGTCGATGGATCTGCGCGCCAACGACCCGGCATGGCTGCAACTCAAGCTGGACGCGCTGGCTACGGTGGCCGAAGAACGCGCCTTCGAGATGCCGTTTCCACCGCACGGCGAACTGCGCCTGTTCCCGGGCGTTGTGGCGGCCACCGCAGCGGTCATCCGCTGGCGCTGCGACCAGCTCAAGTCCTTGCAGCCGGCCGTCAAGGCCGGCATCACGCCGGTCATGGACGCCATGTTCAGCCGCGAGGAGCCGAAAACCGGCCCCTCGGGCACGCTGGCCTGGGCGGTGGACATCGAGAACCCGGCCACCGGCGAAAACTTCACCCTCACGCTGAAAGAAGTGACCCTGCCGGGTCCGGACGGCAGCACCGTCACCCGGCCCTGTGCCGTGGGGTTTTCAGGCAACTACCCACGCGCGCTCGATGGCCTGGCACGCCTGCTGTCGCTGGACATGCGGGTGATTGATCCGGCATGGATCGGCATGAAGCTGCGCAAGCTGCTCAACTACGCCGAGCCGCTGGGTCACTTCATGGCTTTTGTGCCGGGCCTGCCACACGGCGAGCGACGCCAGCAGACCTGGCCCTCGACCGTAGCCTACATGGCACGCCTGATCATTCACCGCTATGCCATGCTTGGCATCCTCAATGAAGAAGGCTTTCCACTGCGGGAGATGGGCGTGCTCGAATCCCCCAGGAACGCGGAAGCGCCCGCCACGCTGGCCGGCAAGGCCTGCCCGGAATGCGGCAACCCGACCGTCATCAGGAAGGATGGCTGCGACTTCTGCACGGCATGCGGTTACGTGGGGCAATGCGGCTAGGGATCCTCCAGGCGGCCCCTGATGGACGCACCGACCCAACATCAAAACGGCCAGGGGATGCAGGCGCACCGCCAGGCCTGGCTCCGAAATGGTGCGCCGCACAAATACAGTGCGGAATCAAAAAAATCGTGAGCCGGTCTCGCATGCGGCCCACGACGCTATCAATTCAGTAGCTGGTTGCGCCCATTGGCAAATGGTCCAGGCGCCATCTCGCGTCTGTCGTGAGTCTATGTGAAGCACAAGAACCTGCTGGCACAGGTCTTGCATTGAACTCCCTATCGGGCATATCACTTCAACGGCGAAGTGGAATGTCCTCCCTGAACAAAGGCGTTCGCACCCTGCACTCACATCCATTGTGTTTGCCCGGGTCGAGCGCCTTTTTTGTTTTCCTCTTTTGTTTTTTGCTTTTTTGTTTTTCACTTCTGGAGTCAAAACCGTGACTGATCTGCTGAAATCCTCCCTGACACGCCGTACCGTCCTGCAGGCTGCCGCAGTGGGTGCCGTGGGCATCAACCCGGCCCTGCGTGCTGCCGTCTACGCCCAGGGCTCGGACGCCCCTGAAAAGAAGGAAGTGAAGATTGGCTTCATCCCGCTGACCGACTGCGCCTCGGTGGTCATGGCCTCGGTGCTCGGCATTGACCAGAAATACGGCGTAAAAATCATTCCCACCAAGGAAGCCAGCTGGGCCGGCGTGCGTGACAAGCTGGTCAACGGCGAGCTCGACTTCGCCCACGTGCTCTACGGCCTGATTTACGGCGTGCACATGGGCACCGCCGGCCCCAAGAAAGACATGGCCGTGCTGATGACCCTCAACAACAACGGCCAGGCGATCACGCTGTCCAAGAAACTGGCCGACAAGGGTGCCGTCGACGGCGCGGGTCTGGCCAAGCTGATGGCCAGCGAAAAACGCGAGTACACCTTCGCCCAGACCTTTCCGACCGGCACGCACGCCATGTGGCTGTATTACTGGCTCGCCGCCAACGGCATCAACCCGATGAAGGATGCCAAGGTCATCACCGTGCCGCCGCCGCAAATGGTGGCCAACATGCGCGTGGGCAACATGGACGGCTACTGCGTCGGCGAGCCCTGGGGGCACCGCGCCATCATTGACGGCATTGGCGTCACGGCTGTCACCACCCAGGACATCTGGAAAGACCACCCGGAAAAAGTGCTGGGCACCACCGGCGATTTCGTCAAGAAATACCCCAACACGGCACGCGCCGTCACCGCCGCCATCATCGAAGCCGGCAAGTGGATCGATGCCGGCCTGCAGAACAAGAACAAGATGGCCGAGACCGTGGCCGACAAGGCCTATGTCAACACCAGCGTGGACGCCATCAACCAGCGCATTTTGGGCCGCTACCAGAACGGCATGGGCAAGACCTGGGATGACCCGAACTACATGAAATTCTTCAACGACGGCGCGGTCACCTTCCCTTACCTCTCCGACGGCATGTGGTTCCTCACGCAACACAAGCGCTGGGGCCTGATCAAGGACCACCCCGACTACCTCGGCATTGCCAAACAGATCAACCAGATCGACATCTACAAGCAGGCCGCCACGGCGGCCAAAGTCAGCGTTCCGAAAGACGCGATGCGCACCAGCAAGTTGATCGACGGCACGGTATGGGACGGCAAGGATCCGAAAAAGTACGCCGATGGCTTCAAGGTCCACGCCTGAAATAGCCGCTGAGCATTCATCAATCTCCCACCAAAGGACGTGACACCATGGTCAGTGCCGTATTCCACAATCCGCTGGACGCCGCAGCGCCAGCCGCTCGAAGCAGCGAACGAAGCGCTGCACATCCGATAGCTGCCACCGCGCACAAACCCGGGGCGCCAGCCCACCATGACATGAAGAATCCAGCCCCGTCCGTCATCACGGCCCCAGCAGCCCCCGCCACAGCCCGGCAGCCATGGGACTCGTCATTTCTCTGGCTCGCCATCCTGCCACCCCTGCTGGGCATGGGCCTGCTGGTGTTGGTGTGGGAGCTGGTCTCCGTGGGCACTGGCGCCAGCATTCCCTCGCCCAGGGACACCTTCACGCAGGCGGTGCAGGTGTTCAGCGACCCCTTCTACAACAAGGGGCCGAATGACCAGGGCGTGGGCTGGAACGTGCTGTCATCGCTCAAGCGCGTGGCCATGGGCTTCGGCATGGCGGCCATCGTCGGCATTCCGGTCGGTTTCATGATCGGCCGCTTCGACTTTTTGAGCCGCATGTTCAACCCGCTGATCAGCCTGCTGCGCCCGGTATCGCCGCTGGCCTGGCTGCCGATCGGCCTGCTGGTGTTCAAGGGCGCCAACCCGGCCGCCATCTGGACCATCTTCATCTGCTCGATCTGGCCCATGATCATCAACACCGCCGTAGGCGTGCAGCGCGTGCCGCAGGACTACATGAACGTGGCGCGGGTGCTCAACCTGTCCGAATGGAAGATCGTCAGCAAGATCCTCTTCCCCGCCGTGCTGCCCTACATGCTGACCGGTGTGCGCCTGGCCGTGGGCACCGCCTGGCTGGTCATCGTGGCAGCAGAAATGCTGACCGGCGGCGTCGGCATCGGCTTCTGGGTCTGGGACGAGTGGAACAACCTGAATGTCAAGAACATCATCATCGCGATTTTTGTGATCGGCATTGTGGGGCTGGTGCTGGAGTTTGCGCTGATCAAGCTCGCCACCGCCTTCACCTTCGAAGAAGTGAAGAACTGAAGAACTGAAGAACTGAAGAACTGAAGAACTGAAGAACTGAAGAACTGAAACCTGAGACCCCCAACAACCGAGGATGACGACCATGAGCACATCTTTCACCACCAAGTACATCGAAATCCAGGGTGTCGAGCAGACCTTCAAGACCAAGAAGGGCCCGTTCCGCGCGCTGCAAAACATCAACCTCACGGTCGCCCGCGGTGAATTCGTCGCGTTGATTGGCCATTCGGGATGCGGCAAGTCCACCTTGCTCAACCTGATTGCCGGCCTGACCACCCCCACCCAGGGCAGCCTGCTGTGCGCCAACCGCGAAATTTCGGGGCCCGGTCCCGAGCGCGCCGTGGTGTTCCAGAACCATTCCCTGCTGCCCTGGCTCACCTGCTTTGAGAACGTCTACCTCGCCGTGGAACGCGTCTTTGCAGAAACCGAAAGCAAGGCGCAGCTCAAGGCCCGCACCGATGCGGCCCTGGCCATGGTGGGTTTGACCCCGGCCGCACAAAAGCGCCCCGGCGAAATCTCCGGCGGCATGAAGCAGCGTGTGGGCATTGCCCGCGCGCTGTCGATGGAACCCAAGGTTCTGCTGCTCGACGAGCCCTTCGGCGCCCTCGACGCGCTGACCCGCGCCAAGTTGCAGGACGAGCTGCTGGAGATCGTGGCCCGCACCCAAAGCACGGTGGTCATGGTGACGCACGACGTGGATGAAGCCGTGCTGCTCTCCGACCGCATCGTGATGATGACCAATGGCCCATCCGCCACCATTGGTGAAGTCCTGAGTGTCGAGCTGCCCAGGCCGCGCAACCGCGTGGCGCTGGCTGAAAGCGCGCAGTACCTGCAGTACCGCAAGGCCGTGATTGATTTTCTTTACACGCGCCAGGCTCATGTAGAGAAAGCTGCCTGAACAATGAGCTGAGTCGCTCCGCAAATTCCCGCCAAGAAGGATTTCCAATGTCTGCCGTATTACCTGCCCCAGGATCCAGGAAGGCCGCTGCCCTGCAGAGCCGGTCGCTCAGCACACAGCGAACGCGCTCCCGCGGCCTTGCTTCATTGGGGAAATACCGGGAAATCATCATTGCGGTGGCCCTATTTCTGCTGTTCGACCTGGGTGTTCTGGTCCTGAACTTCTACACCTCGTTCAAGATTGACCAGGACACCGTCGCCATCAACCTGTCAGGCCGCCAGCGTTATGTCTCGCAGCGCGTCGCACGGACCTTGCTGGAGCTTGACGCCATGCGCGTCGCGGGCATTGCCTACAAACCCGAGACGCTGAGCGAGCTGCGCGCCGGCACCAAGATCTTCCAGATCTCGCAGACCGCTTTTCGGGACGGCGGGACGGTTCCCGGCGGCGACGGCAAACCGGTCTACCTGGAACCCGTGGTGTCCAGCCGCGGGCGCGAGCTGGAAAGCAAGGTGGATGCGCTGTGGAAACCCTATTACGACCTGCTGCAACCTCTGCTCGCCAGCGACAATTTCACACCGCAAGAACTGGCCGCAGCGCTCGCCTACAGCCAGGCCAACAACATCAAGCTGCTGGGCATTGCCAATGACTTCGTCACTGAAACCCAGCAGATAGGCGGATCGCGCGCCAGCATTCTGCGCATGGTGCAAACCGGCGGCATCATCCTGGCCCTGCTCAACTTCGCCTTCATCCTGTTCAAGTTCCTGCGCCGCCTCAATACCTCGGACGCCGCCATCGAGGCCGCCAATGAGGAGAATCGCGAGATTCTTGTCAGCGTGCGCGAAGGCCTGTTCCTGCTCACGCCCGACAACCGCCTGGGCTCACAACTCTCCCGGTCGGCCCATGAATTGTTCGGCAGGTCACTGGTGCCTGGCCAGAACTTTTTTGAACTGCTGTCCACCCTGGTTTCAGAGAAGGCGCTCAACGACGCGCGGGACTATGTCCAGCTCCTGTTCTCGCCGCACGTCAAGGAACAGCTGGTCCAGGGCATCAACCCGCTGGCCGAGGTGGAACTCACGGTAAGGAACCGGCTGGGCCAGGACACCACCCGCTACCTGTCCTTTCACTTCAACCGGGTGCAGGAAGATGACACCGTTCACCACCTGCTGGTGACCGTACAGGACATCTCGGAGAAAGTGGAACTGCAGGCCCGGCTGGCCAGCGAGCGTCAGCGCTCGCAAAAAGAGCTGTCCATGATGCTCAAGGCCTTTGAAACCGATCCGGCCATGATGCGGGCGTTTGTCGAGCGGGCCGAAGCTTCGCTGCTGGAGGTGAACGACCTCTTGCGAAGCACCTCGTCCGCCGCTTCCGAAATACAGGTGCTCAAGGCCGTGGACGGTGCATACCGCCGCGTCCACGCCATCAAGGGCGATGCGGCATCCCTGGGCCTGGAGATTCTGGCCACGCTGGCCCACCAGTTCGAAAACGAACTGCAAAAACTCAAGGACAGCGGCGCCCCGACCGGCGACGCGCTGCTGGCCCTGCCCTTGCCGCTGGAGGACCTGCTGAACAAGGTCGCCTCGTTCAAGGCACTGGGCCGGAGAAAAACAGGCGGCGAGACCCGGTCGACGGAGGGCTCGACGCATGCCCTGAACGCTGCGCTGACGAAACTGGCCACCGATGTAGGCAACGACTGCGGCAAACGCATCAATGCCACCGTGCGCATGAGCAGTGCCCTGGACATGGCGGCCGACAAAGTCGACCTGGTGCGCGAAATCGCCATCCAGCTGGTGCGCAATGCCGTGGTGCACGGCGTCGAGGCACCCTCTACCCGGCTCGCGTCACAAAAGCCCGCTGAAGGGCAAATTGCGGTCAACCTCACCCGCGATGAAAGCAGCCAGTGGCTGCTCAGTGTTCGCGACGACGGCGCCGGCCTCAATGCAGCCCAGGTGCGCCAACGCCTGCTGGAGTTGAACTGGTACACCGCAGAGCAGTTGCAGGGTTTCAGCGACAAGCAGGTCATCGCGCACATCTTCAAGCCCGGGTTCTCCACCGCCCTGGCCACGTCCCGGCATGCCGGGCGCGGCGTGGGCCTGGACCTGGTGCAGGCGAATGTGCAGAGCCTGGGCGCACGTTTGCTGCTGTCGAGCACGCCGGGCCAGCACACCGAATTCAAGATCAGTTTTGCGGGCTAAAAATATGGCCCCCACGCTTTTCACTTCGTGTAATGCGCTGCCCCCCGAGGGGGCCGCTGCGCCTGCGGTCTGGCAAAGCCAGTCCCGCGGCCCCTGCTGGAGGGAAGAGCCCCCACGGTCGCTCACTGCGTGTAGCTCCCGAGGCCTTGCGGGCCGCGGCTCGCGAGACGCTTCGCCTCAGGGGAAACGTTTGCATTTCAAGAAAAAACACAAAAAGGAGCCGCACCATGCGATTGTTGATCGTTGATGATTCCAACATGATCCGGACCCGCATCTCGCGGGTGGTCCAGAATGGCGGCCTCAAGGGCGTCGTGCTGGCGGGCCTTGCCAAAAACGGCGTGGAGGCTGTGCGCATTGCCAAGGCCACGCACCCCGAGGTAGTCACCATGGACCTGACCATGCCCGAAATGGACGGCATCGAATGCATTCAGGCGCTGCTGAGATTTGATCCGAAGATCAACATTTTGGTGGTCAGTGCCCTGAGCGACAAATCAACCGCGATCCAGGCGCTCAAGCTGGGTGCGCGCGGCTTTGTTGCCAAACCTTTTACCGACGAAGAGCTGCAAATGGCATTGCTCGACGTTGCCGATGCCCGCTAAGGAGAGCTTTGTGGCCACGCTCAACGAAACCGACCTCAAACTGTTCATTGACTCCATCCGGCATTACCTGAAGGTCACCACCCGGCAAGAGCCCCAGATCACCTCGGCCTTTCTCGGGACGGGCGATGTTGAAGGCTTTGAATTCAACGGCCTCGTCACTTTTTCAGGCAGCCACAACGGCCATGTCATCGTCTCGATGCCGGCCAAACTGGTGCGCGAGATCTTGCTGCTGCAGCACGAGACCGACCTGAGCGACAGCAACCTGCTGGACGCTGTCGGCGAAATCGCCAACACCCTGGCCGGCAATGCCCGCAAGGCCCTGGGACCGGAACTTCAGATCTCGGTTCCCATCAAGCTGCAGGGCGTGCAAGGCATCAAGGCGAGGGTGCGCAAGCATCCGTATGTGATCACCCTGCGCTGGAGCCACTACGAGGCCCTGGTGTGCGTGGACATGGAGCGCAGGCACTGATCGGACGACACAGATAGCAGGAGCGGACAGCAGACAGACCGCCAAAACAGCGCCTGGACAAACAAACCGCCCTGCTACGGCATGGGCGCGCACGGTATTTGTGCGCCGCACCAAAATACCCCGGTTTTTCGGCCAGAATTGCGCCGCAACAGTGCACTTTCCATGCCCCAAGGTGGCATGATTTTCGCACTCATTCTGTGAATCAATCATCTTCATAGAAGGTTTGCACCATGCTGGGGTTTCGTAATTTTCTCAAGGCTGGCCACGGGCCAACGCTGGGCGCAGCGTTTTTCTACTTCGCGTTTTCGTGCTGCATCTGGGTCATGAACGGCGCCATGGCGCCCTTCATTTCAGAAACCTACGGCCTGTCGCCCACGCAAAAAGGCGTGATGCTGTCGATTCCTATTTTTGCCGGGGCCCTGATGCGCTTTCCGCTCGGCGTGCTGGCCCAGTACATCGGCCGAAAAAACGCCACGCTGGTCGAGATGGGCATGATCATGGTCGCGCTGCTGTTCGGCTATTTTTTGGTCGACTCCTATAACAGCCTGCTGGCCATGGGTGTGCTGCTCGGCATTGCCGGCGCCAGTTTTGGCGTGGCGCTCAGCCTGGGTTCTGGCTCTTTCCCGGCCCGCTACAAAGGCCTGGCCATGGGTCTGGTCGGTGCGGGCAACGTGGGCACGGCCGTCTCGGTGCTGGTAGCGCCCGCGCTGGCCCAGCGTTTCGGCTGGCAGTCGGTCTATGGCATTGCCGCGCTGGCCATGCTGCTGCCGATGGCCGCCATGATTTTGTTTGCTAAGGAGCCAGACGACGTTGACAGCCACGCCAGCCTGCGCGAACACGTGGCGTGCCTGTTCGAAAAAGACGGCTGGGCCTTCAGCCTGCTCTACGCCGTGACTTTCGGCGGCTTCATCGGCCTGGCGACCTTTCTGCCGTCCTACTACTACGACCAGTTCGGCGTGAGCAAGGTGCAGGCCGGCCAGTTGTCCATGCTCGCGGCCTTCATGGGCGCGGCGCTGCGCATTTTTGGCGGCTGGATTTCGGACCGCTGGGGTGGCGTTAATACCCTGAGTGTGGTGATGCTGACGATTGCCGTCACGCTGATTGCCTGCGGCCTGGCCACCTCCTCCCTGGTTGCCACCACACTGCTGCTGATGCTGTGCTTTGCGGCACTCGGCGCCGGCAACGGCGCGCTGTTCCAGCTGGTGCCGTTGCGCTGGCCGCTGGCTACTGCAGTCGCAGGGTCCATGATTGGCGAAATCGGCGCACTGGGCGGCGGCCTTGTTCCCAATGCCATGGGCCT
The DNA here is from genome assembly GCF_056400945.1 of Polaromonas sp. P4_H1. Taxonomy (NCBI): domain Bacteria; kingdom Pseudomonadati; phylum Pseudomonadota; class Betaproteobacteria; order Burkholderiales; family Comamonadaceae; genus Polaromonas; species Polaromonas sp. P4_H1. Next base: position 147,948 of record NZ_JBFUKG010000008.1, read on the forward strand.
GTCCAAACAATACACCACGACCTACATGTGGGGCTTCATATTTTTTGCCGTGCTGTCGCTGATCATGCTGGCGATGCTCCGCGTCATGCAGATCCGCTGGACCCGCACCTGGGCGGAAAAGGGTGGCCGCGCGCGAAGCGCGTGAGAGCGAAGCGATAAAAGGTGCCCAGCACCTTTTGCCATCCTTTCTGCGAGGCTAAAAGGGAGGTCGTGCGCGCGTCGTTCCGGCGTGACCCCGCTTTCGTCACAGGCAGTGTGGTGTTGCATGCTTGACGGCACCAATAAAACCGATGGATTTTTGTTCAGGGCAAGGCGCAAACCACAGCAATAGCCCCGCTATTGCGCGGATTTGCAACGCCGCCATGGACGAAAAGACGCGGTTTTAGGTGCCGGATAGCGTGCAACACCACACTAGATTCGCGACGCGGAGGGAAACCCGCGCAGCAAGTAGCCGAAGACAAAAAGGCGGTAGAGCGCGTAGCGCCTGAGCCGGGCACAAAACCTCTTGCTCTCTTGCGTGACTAGTACTTCGACACAGAGGTATCGGAACACAATGAAAGCGATGGATTCGGGCCCAGGCCTAGGCGCAAACCGCAGACATAGCCCTAGCTATGGCGAGGATTTGCAACGACGGCATGGGTTCGAAGGCGCGCTTTCATGTTTCGATATTTCAGGGTCGGAGTACTAGGTGCTACCGCGCACCACCAGTTCGTAGCCTACATTCACGCAGGGTTCCGCCACCGGATCACCATGCATGAGGGCCAGCAGCATGCCGGCAGCCGCCGTGCCGATTTCAGCGCGCGGCGTGCGAACCGTGGTGAGGGTCGGCAGCATCTGGTCGCTTCCGGTCAAGTCGTTGAACCCGGCAATAGCGACCCGCCCCGGCACTTCAATGCCCAGGCGCAAGGCGGCCAGCAAAGCGCCTTGCGCCAGGTCGTCATTGCAGAAGAACACCGCGTCCACCGCAGGCTGCTGCCCCATGATTTGCTCAAACATTTGCGCACCGAGTGCGAGTGAAGAAGGCGCCGGATTCAGCCATTCAAGCTGCGGCGCATAAAGACCTGCTGAGCCAAGCTCACGGCGCCAGCCCTCCAAGCGCTGCAGCGTCCGCGGGTCCAGCTGCGCGCCGGCAAACGCGATCCGCCGGCGACCTCTTTGCAGCAAATGGCGCGTCATCTCGGCACCGGCATCGGCCTGCGAGAAGCCGACGCAGTACAGGCCCGGCACACCGGCCGCGTCCATCAGGTGAACACAGGGAACGCCGCTCTGCAGGATCAGGGCGCGGGTGGCGTCGTTGCGCTCGAGTCCGGTCACCATGAGCCCGGCCGGGCGGTGCAGCAACTGCTCGCGCAACAAATGCTCTTCCTCGCTCGCATCGTAGTGCGTGATGCCAATCAGGGTCTGGAAGCCGGCGGGACGCAAGGTCCGCTGGACCGCTTCGAGCAGGTCGACGAACAGGGCGTTGGACAGCATCGGTATCAGCACCGCCACATGGGAGCTGTGGCGCGACGCCAGCGCCCGCGCCGCCGGGTCCGGCACATAGCCCAGCTTGCTGGCCGACGCCTGGACACGGGCCACCAGCTCGGGGTCGACCGCTCGCTCGCCCCGCAGGGCACGCGAAACCGTGATGGGACTCACGCCGGCTGCTTGCGCCACATCGGCGAGCGTCACGCGGCCAGTCGCACGGGGTCGTGCTGGGTGTGAGTTCATGGTTTAGGGTAACTACTGAGTTGGCAAATGATCATATTCGCATAGGATAGCGCTATCCAAACGTAAGCGAGCCATGGGAATTCCCTAACTGGAAGTGAAATTCTTCTGGGGGAGAAGTCCAAAATCGGCCGCTATTTTTTTAAACCCATTGGGATAGCGCTATCCAATTTTCAAAATGAGTGATTCCATCGTCATCATGGGTGTGGCCGGTTGCGGCAAGTCCAGCCTGGGACGGGCGGTTGCCCAACTCACCGGCCTGCAGCTGATTGAGGGAGATGACCACCACAGCTCCGAGAGCCTGGCCAAAATGAGCCAGGGCATCGCACTGACCGACGCGGACCGCGATGGCTGGCTGGGCAGGCTCAGTGCCGAGTTGCGGGCACATCCCGGCGGGCTGGTCCTCACCTGCTCGGCGCTCAAGCGCAGCTACCGCGAACGGCTGCGCCAAGCCGCCCCCGGGCTGCGGTTTGTTTACCTTGAGATCAGCCGTGCGCAGTCCCAGGCCCGCGTGCAAGCCCGCGCCGCGACGCATTTCTTTTCCACCAGCCTGGTCGACAGCCAGTTTGCCGCACTGGAGCCGCCCACCGGCGAGGTCGGCGTGCTGTCCGTCGATGCATTGGCCCCCATTTCACAACTGCAAGCCGAAGTCACCGCGTGGCTGGGCACCAAGGAGCAAGCATGAATCAGGAAGAACCGTCCGGCGTTTTCCGGCGGCTGAGCAACACCGCCATGGCCATTTGCCTGGGCGTGATGGCGGTTGCCGTCTTTGTCAACGTCGTTCTGCGCTATGGCTTCGGCAGCGGCGTCGCAGCCAGCGAAGAGCTTTCCCGCCTGCTGTTCGTCTGGATGGTTTTCATTGGCGCCACGGCCGCTTACCCGGCCGGCGAACACATGGCATTCACGTCGCTGGTCGGGGCCCTGCGCAACCGGCCCCGCCTGATGACAGGCATGACGCTGCTGATCCGGCTGCTGGTGCTGCTGGGCAGCGCCTTGCTGGCCTGGGGCGCGTGGCAACAGGTGGTTGTCGGCATGGACAGCCGTTCCGTGGTGCTGGGCTACCCGACGGCGCTGTTGCCCCTGCCGGCCTTTTTGTGCGCGACAGCCATCGGGCTGATGGCGTTCGTCGAACTGATTAAACGCACACCGCTGGACCTCGGTCACGGTGTGGAAGTGGAGTAAGCAGCATGAGCAACGAAGGCCTGGCATTCATTATTTTTTCCGCGGGCATGCTGCTGCTGATGGGCATCGGCATGAACATGGCCCTGGCGCTGGTGCTGACAGGCGCCGGCATGGCCTGGGTGCTCGGATTCTGGGACACGCAGCTGCTGGCGCAAAACCTGGTGGCCGGCGTGGACAGCTTTCCGCTGCTGGCGGTTCCGTTTTTCATCCTGGCCGGCGAGCTGATGAACTCGGGCGGCATCAGCCGCCGCATCATCGCCATGGCCCAGGCCTGGGTGGGCCACATCCGCGGCGGCCTCGGCTTTGTCGCCATTGGCGCTGCCGTGCTGATGGCCAGCATGAGCGGGTCGGCGCTGGCCGACACGGCCGCGCTGGCCACCATCCTGCTGCCCATGATGCGCCAGCAGGGCTACCCGATGCACACCTCCGCGGGCCTGCTTGCTTCGGGCGGCATCATCGCGCCCATCATCCCGCCGTCCATGCCCTTCGTGATTTACGGCGTTACCACCAACACGTCGATATCGGCGCTGTTTATCTCCGGCATCGTGCCGGGGCTGATCATGGGTGCGGGCCTCATCGTGGCCTGGAAGCTGGTGCTGCGCAAGATCGAGCTGCCTTCCGGTGAGCCCCTGTCCATGGCAGAGCGCCTGCGCGCCACCGCCAAGGCTTTCTGGGCCTTGCTGATGCCCCTCATCATCATCGGCGGCATGAAGTCGGGCATCTTCACGCCGACAGAAGCTGCCGTGGTGGCTGCTTTCTACGCGCTGGTGGTGGCCCTGTTTGTGCACCGCGAAATGAAACTCACCGAAGTGCATGGTGTGCTGGTTCGGGCGGCCAAGACCACCGCCATCGTGATGTTTCTGTGCGCCGGTGCGCAGGTCGCCAGCTACATGATCACGCTGGCCGACCTGCCCAGCGTGCTGGTGTCCTGGCTGGGCCCGCTGGTGCAGAGCCCCCGCTTGCTGATGGCCGTCATGATGGTCACGCTGGTCATCATCGGCACGGCGCTGGACCTGACGCCGACCATCCTGATCTTTGCGCCGGTCATGCTGCCGATCGCGGTCAAGGCCGGCATCGACCCGGTGTACTTCGGGCTGATGTTCATCCTCAACGGCGCCATCGGCCTGATCACGCCGCCGGTCGGCACCGTGCTCAACGTCGTGGCGGGCGTCGGCCGGCTGTCGATGCACCAGGTCATCAAGGGGGTCAACCCCTTCCTCGTCACCTACCTGCTGATCCTTTCCGTGTTCGTCATGTTCCCGCAGATCGTCACCGCACCCGTTGCGTGGATGCGCTGACCGCTTTCTCTGACCTCTTTCATTTTCACTTCCAAACCAAGGAGACTTCCGTGATTCATTTCCGCCGTACCCTGATGGCCCTTACCGCCGCAGCCGCGCTGACCGCGTCGTTTGCCGCCCTGTCGCAAGACATCAAACCCCGCCTGATCCGCTTCGGCTATGGCCTGAACGAGCAGAGCAACCAGGGCCGCGCCGCCAAGGTCTTTGCCGACCAGGTCGAAAAGGCCTCCGGCGGCAAGATGAAGGTGCGGGCCATCGGCGCGGCAGCGCTGGGCCCCGATACGCAGATGCAGCAAGCCCTGATTGGCGGCGCGCAGGAGATGATGGTGGGATCCACCGCCACGCTGGTGGGCATTACCAAGGAGATGGCGCTGTGGGACACGCCCTTCCTCTTCAGCAACGCGCGCGAGGCGGACCAGCTGCTGGACGGCCCGATTGGCGAGAAAGTCAAGGCCAAGCTGCAGGACAAGGGACTGGTCGGCCTGGTGTACTGGGAAAACGGATTTCGCAACCTGACCAACAGCAAGCGCCCGGTCAACAAGATGGAAGACCTCGATGGCATCAAGCTGCGGGTGATGCAGAACAACGTCTTTCTCACCAGCTTCAAGACGCTGGGCGCCAACGCCGTTCCCATGGCCTTCTCGGAGCTGTTCAGCGCACTGGAGACCAACACGGTGGATGGCCAGGAAAATCCTTACAACACCATCCTGTCGAGCAAGTTTTATGAGGTGCAGAAATACCTGACCGTGACCAATCACGTGTACAGCCCGTGGATAGTTCTGGTCAGCAAGAAATGGTGGGATCAGCTCTCGAAAGACGAGCAGAAGGTGCTGATGGACGCGGCCAAGGCCAGCCGCGACTTCGAGCGCAAGGACACCCGCCAGGAAGCCGCGCAAGCCGTGGCCGAACTCAAGGCCAAGGGCATGAAGGTCAACGAACTGTCCGACGGCGAAGCTTCGCGCATGCGCAACAAGCTGACCAAGGTCTACGCCCTGATCGGTGCGGATGTCGGCATGGAGACCTGGATCGAAACGCAGAACGAATTGATGAAAATCCGCAGCAAGAAGTAAGCGCCTGCATACCAGGGCCACGCTGAAGCTGAAGCAGGGTGGGAGGTGGAAAGCCGGATGGCCGGAAACTCCCCTACCCTCTGCCCTGTCCTTTTTCCGTGCTCACTTGCCGGGCTGTGGCGCCATGCAGCGCGCCACGCGGCCCGCCATGATTATTTCGGCAGGAACAGCAGCCAGTAAATCAGCAGCAGGTTCACCACCACACTGATCACCAGGCCGACCTTCAGCAGCGCAGCGGGATCCCGCTGGATCAGGCGGGATGCGGGCGGCGCCGTCAATGGCCGCGAGGCGCCCCGTTCCAGCGCCAGCAGCAGCTCCTCGGCCGTCTCGAAGCGTTGGCGCTTGTCGCGCGCCACGGCCTTCAACACCACATGGTCCAGCCAGATCGGTACCTCGGGGTTGTGGCGGCTTGGCGGAATCGGGTCGTGGTAGTAGCGCCCCGCCTGATAGGGCAGCACCTCGCCATACGGGAGCTTGCCGGTCAGCAGCTGGTACAGCGTCACGCCGAGCGCGAACAGGTCGCTTTGCGCATCAGGCAACTCTGCGGCCAGGTCGCTGCTGGCCCCGCCGGTCTTGACACCAAAACCCCACTGCTCGGGATTGATGTAGCTGGGCGTTCCGGCATGCAGCTGGCGCATGGCCTCGGGCTCGCGGCCCGTCAGGGCAACCCCCAGATCGAGCACGCGAAGAATTCCGTCCTCACCCTGGTGCAGGTTGGCGGGCTTGATGTCGCGGTGGATCACACTCTGGCGGTGCAGGCGGCCGAGGGCTTTCGCAGCCTGGGTGGCCACCGTCAGGACCTGCGGCAGGTTGAAGGCATGCTTGCGGTCGAGTTGCTGCTGAAGCGTTTCACCGGCATGCCAGTCGTAGAGCAGATAAAAGGCACTGGCTGCCTCGACGCCCGGCGGATGGTCATGCAGGTTGACAAGATGGTCGGCCGCGCGAGACGACTGCATGCGCTTGGCCAGCCAGGCTTCGTGGGCCAGCATGGCGCGCTCCTCGGGATCCTGCGCCCGTGCGGGGTGCAGCGTCTTGATGGCATAGAGTTTCTGGCTCGCGACATCCCGTACCTGGTAGAGCAGGTTGACGCCATTGTCTGCAACGAGGGCCGTCACGGACAGGCCATCCAGCACACTGCCTACCTTGAGCCGCCGCGGCACCGGCAAGGCCAGCGCCTGGCGGTTTTCATCCTGCAGGTTCGCATCGAGCAAGCCCAGCACGCGCACCACCAGGGCGGTGACGTTATCCGTCGTGCCTGCGGCCATCGCGGCATCAACCAGCTGCTGGCTGAGGGTTTTCGCGTCAACCCCGGTGTCTCCGGCATGCCCGGGAATGCTGGCGGGCAAAACCAGGGCATCGAGCCGCTTGCCCGACAGTACGTTGTGCACCCCATCAGACAGCAGCACGAAAATATCGCCCACCTGCAGGTCACCCTGGGAGTAGTCCACCACCAGGCGGTCTTCCGCACCCACACAACGCAGCAGCTGGTGCCGGAAGTCCGGGTGATCGACCACATGGTCGCTGGTCAGCTGCACCAGGTGCCCGGCACGCAGCAGGTAAGCGCGGGTGTCGCCGACATGGGCCAGCGAATACGACTGCCCCCGCAACACCACGGCCGTCAGGGTGGTCAGTCCGATCGCCGGATGCCTGCGCCGGTTCAGGCCCGCCAGCCAGGCGTTTTGCGCGCCAATGATCCGGTCCAGCGCCACCGTGGTGTCCCAGGTTTCAGGCGTGCCGTAGTAATCGCGTACCAGGCTGGTGACGGTGGTTTGCGCCGCCTCTTTGCCCATGCCGCCGGTGCTCACGCCGTCGGCAATCGCCACAATGGAACCCATTCCCTCCCGGCCGGGCTCCGGCAGCATGGCTGCGCAGAAATCCTCGTTGCTGTCTTTGCGGCCCGCAAGCGTTGCGAAGCCAATGTCCAGGTCAAATGCCATGCACCAACATAAGCAAGTCCCATGCCCGAATTTGGTGCACTGCAATATAAAACACGCCCGTTACCCCACCAGCATCTGCATGCTGCGCTCGTAATGCACCGACAGCTTCTCGAATGCATCCAGCAATTCCTCGCTGGCCACGGCCAGGCGCTCCAGGCGCGCCAGCAGTTCCGGGGCACCCTGCCCGACGGGTGCGGCGCCAGTCAGCATCTGCTCCCAGCACGCGGCGGCAGCGTCCAGCGAGGTGCGGATGTCCCCGCTGGTGAGGGGGATTTCGTTCAGGTATTTCAGCGCCTGCTCGAAGGCCACCCGGGACTCGGCCATGCCCTCGATGTAGCGCGACGTGGCGGCCCTGCCCCCCATCGCCTCGAGCAGGGCATATTTTGCGAAACGCTGGCTGAGCATGCGCTGGCGGCCTGCCAGGTTGAGGACCTGCAGCGGGGGCATGGCACCCGCATTTTCCAGGCTGCTGGTCAGCCGCTCGGCTTCCTGCAGCAGCTGCTCGGCGAGTTCGTCGAGCGGGCCCATGTGGCGAGCCTGCGGTTCGTCCTGCAATGCCTGCTTGAGCTGGCCCCACGTCTGGACGACCTGCCCCAATAAGTCCCCAAAGGTGGGCTGGGACAGGCTTTTGCCGAGGGCCGCAATATTTGCGTCAATGCGCAGAACGGACTCCTTCAGGTGCTCTTTGGCCTGCGCGACCTGCACCCCAGCCAATTGCTGCAAGGCCAGCTTGACCAGCCGCTGCGACAGCATGCGCAACTGTCCGGAACGGTTGACGTCTTCCGCAAAGCGGGCCGAATGGATGATCTGCTGCGACACCTGGCCCAGGCGCTGGTTGGTGTGCATGGAGGCGGTGCGCAGCATCTGGAACGCGTCGTCGTCCGACACCTGGCGCGCGCGCATCAGGATGCCCTTGGCACGGTCCACCACCTTACGCTCTTCCAGGCGGCGTGACACCTCAAACATCTCCGCCCGCAAGGCCTGCTCGCGGCTGAAGCGGGCCTGGGCCAGATGAATGAGCGAGCGCAGGCGCTGCTGGCCATAGCCATTGATGACATAGGCATGAACACCCGCAGCCAAGGCCCGCGTGAGCTTTTCGGCGTCGCCGTCACTGGTGAACACGATGACGGGACGCGGCGAGGTCTCCCCAATGACCTGCAGTGCCCTGAACAGCTCCTCATCCGGCATCGAGTCATGGCAAATCACCAGGTCTGGTGCGTGCCGCAGCACCTCCTGCACCAGTTTGCTGCGCTCCTCGATGCAGCCGAGAACCTGGATTCCGGCCGCCTCGAGGTCGGACGCCAGCGGATGCACGCCCGGCGGGCCGTTCAGATGTACCAATGCGGAAGTCATACGGAAGTCATAAAAATCAATGGGTTAAGAGGGAGTATGAGAGAAAAACGGCCTGTGCGACACCCCGCCGCGCGCCCTGAAGCCGCCCCCGCCGATGCCATGCAGCTTTCGGGCCGGGAATCTGGCACAGATTTTGCACTAACAATCGCGGGCGTAACGGAGCGCCCAACCTTAGCGAAAGCACTGCGGGTTCTGCGCATAACGACGTGCGTATTGATGTGCCTCATACCGGTTTTACCGCCGGTTCCCTGTTTGACAGGAGAGAGCATCATGGTTCCTACCTCATTTTTCCATAGTCCATCGGGCTGCAAAGCCATAGGCTCGGCTGCCCGCGTGGGCAGCTGCGAGACCACGGCCTTGCGACTGGTCGGCCCTGCGTTGCCGGCGCTCAGTCGCGGCAGGTTTGGCATGACGCTTGCACTTACAACATTGAATCCACTGGAGTGACCCCATGAAAAAATCGAAACTGGTAATGGTCGGCAACGGCATGGCGGGGGTTCGCACCATCGAGGAATTGCTCAAGGTCGCACCCGAGCTGTACGACATCACCGTCTTCGGTGCCGAGCCGCACCCCAACTACAACCGCATCCTGCTCAGCCCGGTGCTGGCCGGCGAGCAGACGCTCGACGAGATCGTGCTGAACAGCTGGGACTGGTACAAGGACAACCACATCACGCTGCACGCCGGCAAGAAGGTTGTTGAAGTCGACCGCGTCCGCCGCGTCGTGCGCGCCGACGACGGCACCGAAGAGAAATACGACCGGCTGCTGATGTGCACCGGCTCCAACCCCTTCATCCTGCCGGTGCCCGGCAAAGACCTCCAGGGCGTGATCGCCTACCGCGACATTGCAGACACCAACGCGATGATCGAAGCCTCCGAGAAATACAAGAAAGCCGTGGTGATCGGCGGCGGCCTGCTGGGCCTGGAAGCGGCCAATGGCCTCATGCTGCGCGGCATGGAGGTTACCGTGGTTCACGTCATGCCCTGGCTCATGGAGCGCCAGCTCGACGATGTAGCGGGCAAGCTGCTGCAAAAGTCGCTGGAAGACCGCGGCCTCAAATTCATGATTGGCGCGCAAACCCAGGAACTCACCGGCGGTGCCGATGGCCGTGTCAAGTCCATCAAGTTCAAGGACGGCACCGAGCTCGACACCGATCTCGTGGTGATGGCCGTGGGCATCCGCCCCAACACCGAACTGGCCGAAAAGATGCGCCTGCACTGCAATCGCGGCATCGTCGTCAACGACACCATGCAGACCGTGACCGATGCCCGCATTTACTCGGTGGGCGAGTGCGCTGCGCACCGCGGCATCGCCTACGGCCTGGTGGCGCCGCTGTTCGAGCAGGCCAAGGTGGCCGCCAATCACCTGGCGCAGTTCGGCATTGGCCGTTACACGGGCTCGCTCACCTCCACCAAACTCAAGGTCACCGGCATCGACCTGTTCTCGGCCGGCGAGTTCATGGGCGGCGAAGGCACCGAAGAAATCGTGATGAGCGACCCCTTCGGTGGTGTCTACAAAAAACTCGTGATCAAGAACGACAAGCTGATTGGCGCCTGCCTCTACGGCGACACCGTCGACGGCAGCTACTACTTCAAGCTGTTGCGCGATGGGCGCAGTATTGGCGACATTCGGGACAAGCTGGTATTTGGCGAATCCAACATAGGCGATGCCGGCCACGAAGGCCACAACAAGGCGGCCGCCATGCCCGACGAGGCTGAGGTCTGCGGCTGCAATGGCGTGAACAAGGGCACGATCTGCAAGGCGATCAAGGAAAAAGGCCTGTTCACCCTGGATGAAGTGCGCAAGCACACCAAGGCCAGCGCCTCCTGCGGCTCCTGCACCGGTTTGGTCGAACAGATTTTGATGTTCACCGCCGGCGGTGACTATTCAGCCACGCCCAAGCTCAAGGCCATGTGCGGCTGTACCGATCATGGCCACCAGGCCGTGCGCGACGCCATCCGCACCAACAAGCTGCTCACCATTGCCAGTGTGCACAAGTTCCTGGAATGGAAGACGCCCAACGGCTGCGCCACCTGCCGCCCGGCCGTCAACTACTACCTCATCAGCACGTGGCCCAAGGAAGCCAAGGACGACCCGCAAAGCCGATACATCAACGAGCGCAGCCACGCCAACATCCAGAAAGACGGCACGTATTCCGTCATCCCGCGCATGTGGGGCGGCGAGACGACCGCCGACGAACTGCGCCGCATCGCCGACGCGGTGGACAAGTACAAGATCCCGACGGTCAAGGTCACCGGCGGCCAGCGTATCGACCTGCTCGGCGTGAAGAAGGAAGACCTGCAGAACGTCTGGAAGGACATCGGCATGCCTTCCGGCCACGCCTACGCCAAGGCGCTGCGCACGGTGAAGACCTGCGTGGGCAGCGAATGGTGCCGCATGGGCACGCAGGACAGCACGCAGATGGGCAAGGACCTGGAGCGCGCGATGTGGCGCATGTACGCGCCGCACAAGGTCAAGTTCGCGGTGAGCGGCTGCCCGCGCAACTGCGCGGAGTCCGGCATCAAGGACGTGGGCATCATCGGCGTGGATTCGGGCTGGGAAATGTACATTGCCGGCAACGGCGGCATCAAGACCGAGGTTGCCCACTTCTTCACCAAGCTCAAGACCGCAGCGGAAGTGCTGGAATACACCGGCGCCTTCTGCGAGTTGTACCGCCAGGAAGGCTGGTACCTCGAGCGCACCGTGCACTATGTCAACCGCGTCGGCCTCGACTACGTCAAGAAGCGCATTCTGGAGGACCACGCCGGCCGCAAGGCGCTGTGGGAGCAGCTGCAGTTTGCACTGGACGGCGAACCCGATCCGTGGTTCGAAGCCGACAAGGCGTCGGTGGACACCCGCCAGTTTGAGAAGCTGCCGGCCTGAGCGCGCAGACATAACAAAGAACAAAGGAATACTGATGATCAAGCGAAGAATTTTCATTGCGTCTGCGGCCCTGGTCGGCGTGACGGCTCACTCGCAGGTGGCCGATATACACGATGCGATCAACAAGGCGGGTCGCCTGCGCATGCTGTCGCAGCGCATGAGCAAGGCTTACCTGGCCCTCATCCAAAAAGTGGAAGCCGGCAGTGCCCAGCAGGTGCTGGACCGCTCGATGGCCACGTTCGACCGCCAGCTGGTCGAGCTGAAGGCCTATGCGCCCAGCCCGGACATTCGCAACACCTACGCCAAGCTCGAAGGCGCCTGGAGCGAATTCAAGTCCGTGCTGGTCGGCACCGTGCCCGGCAAGGAACACGCGCCCCAGTTGATCCAGCTGGACGCGAATATCCTGGCGCTGGCCCACCAGGGCACGATGCAGTACGAGCAGGCCGCAGGCAAGGCCACGCTGGGCAAGCTCGTCAACATCGCGGGCCGCCAGCGCATGCTGTCGCAGCGCATGGCCAAGTTCTACCTGGCCAATGCGCTGCATGTGGACCCGCAGGGCAGCATTGCGGAAATCGGAAAGTCGCGCGCTGAATTCGTGGCCGCGCTGGAAGTGCTGCGCAAAGCGCCCGAGGCGACCTCGAAGATCAAGGAAGAACAGACCCTCGCCGACGCGCAGTGGATCTTCTTCGACCAGGGCCTGCAGCGGCTGGACGGCGTGCGATCCTCGCCAAAAATGATGGCCGATGTGTTCGTGTCCAGCGAAAACCTGCTGAGCGTCATGGACCGCATCACCGGTATGTACACCAATATCAACGCATAAAGAGCCCCATCATGAGTGAATGGAAAAAAATCTGCCTGGTCAATGAGATCCCCGTACTCGGCTCGCGCCGGGTGGCGCGCGCAAAAGGCATCGATGTCGCCGTGTTTCGCAATTCCGAAGACCAGGTGTTTGCACTGCTCGACCGCTGCCCGCACAAAGGCGGCCCCCTGTCGCAGGGGATTGTCTTTGGCACCAGCGTGGCCTGCCCGCTTCACAACTGGACGATTGGCCTGGATGACGGCTGCGCCAAGGCGCCAGACGTAGGCTGCACCACGAAGTTTGCGTGCAAGGTGGAAGCTGGCGACGTGTTCCTGGATGCGGTCGAGCTGGCCACGCTGGCGGTCGATGTGAAACCGCCACGCGCCGGCCCGGGTGCATCGTCGGGCGCCATCGGCGACGAAAGCTTCAACGTGCAGACACCGCACACGGCGTGAGCCCAGGGGACGTCGCAAATTCAATGACAAACACCGCCGTGCAAGAAACGCGATCCCTCCGCCCCTGCTGCCATCCAGCCGCCGGGGCAGCTGATCGCTTTGTGTTAACGTCCACATACAGCCGGAGCTCCGCTGACCATGGCTGATACGCGATCTACCTGTCCCTATTGTGGTGTCGGCTGTGGTGTGATCATCGAATCGCAAGGGGACCAGATCACGGGTGTGCGCGGTGATCCGGACCACCCCGCCAATTTCGGGCGCCTGTGCACCAAGGGCTCGACCCTGCACCTGACGGCCTCGGCGCCTGTCACGCGGCAAACGCGCCTGCTGTACCCAATGCGGCGCGAGCACCGCCGCGAGGCGGCGCAACGCGTGTCGTGGGACAGCGCGCTGGACTTCGCCAGCGAGAGCTTTGCGCAGATCATCCGCGACCACGGACCGGATGCCGTAGGCTTTTATATTTCGGGTCAGTTGCTCACGGAGGACTACTACGTCTTCAACAAGCTGGCCAAGGGCTTGATCGGCACCAACAACGTCGACACCAACTCGCGCCTGTGCATGAGCAGCGCGGTGGCCGGCTACAAGCAGACGCTGGGCGCCGACGCCCCGCCCGCCTGCTACGACGACGTGAACCATGCGCAGTGCATCTTCATCGTGGGCAGCAACACGGCGTACGCACACCCCATCCTGTTCCGGCGCATTGAAGATGCCAAGGCCAAGAGCCCGCAGCTCAAGATCATCTTCTGTGATCCGCGCCGCACCGACACGGCCGAGATTGCCGACCTGTACCTGCCCATTCAGCCCGGCACCGATGTCTCGCTCTTCAATGGCATGCTGCACATCATGCTCTGGGAAGGCTGGGTCCAGGCAGACTACATTGCTGCCCACACCAGCGGTTTTGAGGCGCTCAAGGCCACGGTACGCGACTACACGCCCGATCTGGTCGCCGAAACCTGCGGCATCAGGAAAGAAGACCTGTTCACGGCGGCCAAACTGTTTGCCACCTCGGCCGCCACTCTGAGCCTGTACTGCCAGGGCCTGAACCAGTCCAGCAGCGGCACCGCGAAGAACGCGGCGCTCATCAACCTGCACCTGGCCACGGCGCAGATCGGCAAACCGGGTGCGGGCCCCTTCTCGCTCACCGGCCAGCCCAACGCCATGGGCGGCCGCGAGGTCGGCGGACTGGCCAACCTGATGAGCGCCCACCGCGACCTGGCCAATGCAGACCACCGCGCTGAAGTTGCCGCGCTCTGGGGCGTGCCCAGCGTTCCCGAAGCCCCCGGCAAGACAGCGGTCGAAATGTTCCAGGCCGCCGCCGACGGCGAAATCAAGGCCCTGTGGATTGCCTGTACCAACCCGGCCCAGTCCATGCCCGACCAGGCCACCGTGCGCCGCGCGCTGGAGCGGGCCGAGTTCGTCGTGTTGCAGGAAGCCTTCGCCACCACCAGCAGTTGCGATTACGCCGACCTGCTGCTGCCCGCCACCACCTGGGGCGAGAAAATCGGCACCGTCACCAACAGCGAGCGCCGCATCAGCCGTGTGCGGCCGGCCGTGCCCGCCCCCGGCGAGACCCGGCATGACTGGTCGATTGCCGTGGCCTTTGCGCAGCGGCTGGAGAAACTGCTGGGAGCGCAGAGCCCTCACCCCAACCCTCTCCCAACGGGAGAGGGAGTCATACAAGAGACACAAGAGAAAAGCAATTCACCTTCTTCACTCCCTCTTCCTCTGGGAGAGGGCAGGAGTGAGGGTGCGCAAACAGGCTCGCTCTTTCCTTATTCGCTAAGCGATGAAGCGGCTGGCGTTGAAACCATCTGGAACGAACACCGCGAATCCACCCGCGGCCGCGACCTCGACATCACCGGCATGAGCTACGCCATGCTGGAAGAATCGCCCCAGCAATGGCCCCTGCGCGAAGGTGAAACCACGGGCAAGGTTCGCCTGTACGAAGACGGGATCTTCCCCACCGCCGATGGCAAGGCCAAATTCGTCAACACCGTCTACAAGCCGGTGGCCGAGCCGCGCGAATCCCGCTATCCGTTCTCGCTGACCACCGGGCGCCTGCGCGACCAGTGGCACGGCATGAGCCGCACCGGCACGCTGGGGCGGCTGTTCGGCCATGTGGCCGAGCCGGCCATCCAGATGAACGCGCAGGACATGGCTCGTCGTCTGCTCAATGAAGGCGACCTGGTTCACGTCACCTCCAAGCGCGGCTCCATCGTGGTGCCGGTGCAGTCCAGCAGCGAGATCGGCATGAGCCAGGCCTTCATGGCCATGCACTGGGGCGAGGAGTACCTGAGCGGCCGGTCCAGCACCGGCGCACCGCTGGCCGGCGTCAACGCCCTCACCACCTCGGCCTACTGCCCCAGCTCCAAGCAACCCGAGCTCAAGCATGCCGCGGTCAAAATCCTCAAGGCCGAACTGCCCTGGTCGCTGCTGGCCATGGCCTGGCTGCCCGAGGACGACGCGCTGGGTGCGCGGGAACAGCTCAAGCCGCTGATGGCGGCGTTTCCCTTCTCCAGTTGCGTGCCCTTTTCCAACAACACGCCGCTTGCGCAGAGCAGCCGCGAACGCACCGGCCTGCTGTTTCGCGCCGCAGCCGATGAAGCACCGTCCGCCGAAACGCTGGCCAGCATCGAACGCATTCTGGGTCTGGCCGGCAGCGACGCGCTGCGCTATGCCGACAAAAAGAAAGGCCAGCACCGCACCGTGCGGCTGGTTCGCAACGGCGATCAGGCCGAGCTGGCCGGGTTTGTGCTCGCCGGCGACACCAGCGCCCAGGCGTGGATCAAGACCCTGCTGCAGGACGAACTCCCGGCACAGACCTACGGTCGCCTGCTGCTGCTGCCCGGCGCCAAACCGCCTGTCACGGTGCAGTCGCGCGGCAAACAGGTCTGCACCTGTCTGAACGTGACTGACACGGCCATCGCCGATCACCTGACCGCGCTCAGCCATGGTGAGGGCGGAGCCGGCTACCTGGGCACCGACGAGGAGCGCCTGGCCTCGCTGCAGGGCGCACTGAAATGCGGCACCAACTGCGGCTCCTGTGTCCCTGAACTCAAACGGCTGGTGCGCTCCGCCAGAAGTGGGCAACCTCCCGGGGCGGGGCCCGCCGGGCGTACGGTGATCCCGATCCGGCAGCTCGCTTAAGCTCATAATGAAAAGTTATCTTTCTTGACAGACAATTGCCTCATGGGCATTAGTCAGTACATCAAGGTCATCGGTCGTGGCAAGCAGGGCGCGCGTTCGATCACGCGCGAACAGGCGAGCGACCTGTTCGGCCAGGTGCTGGACCGCACGGTGACCGATCTCGAAATTGGCGGCTTTTGCCTGGCCATGCGCATCAAGGGCGAAACCCCGGAAGAGATGGCGGGCTTTCTGGACGCCACCTACCAGCGGCTGAGCCACCTGCCCGCTACCGACCGACCCCTGGTCGTGCTGCCCAGCTACAACGGCGCCCGCAAGCTGCCGGTGCTCACGCCCCTGCTGGCGCTGCTGCTGGCGCGCGAAGGATTGCCGGTGCTGGTGCACGGCACAGCCACCGAGTCCAGCCGGATTTTTGCATCAGACGTGCTCTCAGCCCTTGATATCCACGCGCTGACAGCTACCAGAACCATCGCATGCGGCGAGGTGGCCTTTGCCGCCACCGAACTGCTTTGCCCCGGCCTCAAGCAGTTGCTGGACGTGCGGCGTGCCGTGGGGCTGCGCAACCCGGCGCACAGCCTGGTCAAGATCATGAACCCCTGCCTGGGCAAGGCGCTGGTGGTCAGCAGCTACACCCATCCCGAATACGCGATTTCCATGGGGCAGATCTTCGAGCTCATCGGAGCCAACGCCCTGCTGCTGCGCGGCACCGAGGGCGAGGTGGTGGCGGACGCGCGCCGCACACCGCAAATGGAAGCCTTTATCGCCGGCCGGCGCACTCTGCTGCAGGCCGCGCAGCCGGGCACCCTGGCCAGCGTGCCAGACCTGCCTAAAGAAATCGACAGCGCCAGCACCGCCGCGTATATCCGCGCGGTCCTCTCGGGTACACATGCCGTACCCGCATCGATTGCCCGGCAGGTGGAACATATCTTGCAACTGGTCTCGCAACTATGAAAAGCAAAATCCAACCCGCCCACCATGACAGACGCAACCTGATGCCCGGCGGCAAGTGCCTTCTTGTCGGCGCCGGCCCGGGCGACCCGGAGCTGCTCACCCTCAAGGCCCTCAAGGCCATCCAGAACGCCACCGTCCTGCTGGTCGACGACCTCGTCAGTGACGAAATCGTCGCCTTTGCGCGACCCGGCGCGCGCATTGTCCATGTGGGCAAGCGCGGCGGCTGCAAATCCACTCCGCAGGCCTTTATCGAAAAGCTCATGATCATGGCGGCCCGGGAGGGCGAAAACGTCGTACGACTCAAGGGCGGCGATCCCTTCATCTTCGGCCGCGGTGGCGAAGAAGTCGAGCACCTGAAGGCTGCCGGCGTGGAGGTGGAAGTCATCAACGGCATCACCGCCGGGCTGGCCGCCGTGACCTCGCTGGGCGTGCCGCTCACGCACCGCCAGCATGCGCATGGCGTGGTGTTTGTGACCGGCCACGCCAAGCCCGGTGATGCCGGCACCAACTGGGCCGCCTTGGCGGCAACGGCAGCGCAAGCCAGGCTCACCCTGGTGATCTACATGGGTGTGACGGGTTCACAGCACATCCAGGACCAGCTGTTGCAGGGCCTGCCCGCAGACACCCCGGTGGCCATCATCCAGAATGCCAGCCTGCCCGGCCAGCGCCACGCGGTCACCACCCTGGCCAGCATGCGCACCACGATCGCTCGCGAGCACCTGCAGAGCCCCAGCGTGATCGTGGTGGGCGATGTACTGCGCGGCGTGGCCCTGCTGGCCGAGCAACCGGAAGAGCAGAACCTGCGGGAGTTTGGTTGAGGCGCTGAGGCCCCTGAGCCCTGCGGTCCGCGATGACCGTTGAGCCACGAGGTGGCATGCAGGAGTGCCGGCGTGCTTCGTTACTCGCCCCACTCCATATTTGAACGCGACGCGCTTCGCCTCCCGTACGCACTCGCTTCGAATTTCATGGACTTGACATGCAGACCGGCTATGCTCCGCATTTTTGATCGGACGATGCCCATGTCAACCCGCCTATTGGCCGGCGCCCTGCTGGCGCTCAGTGTGGCCTGCGCCCAGGCGCAAAGCTTCTCATTCGGCCTGTGGGGCGACATGCCGTACCAGAAAGCCGGTGACGACGCCAAAATTCCCGCACTGCTCAAAAGCATCAACCAGTCCGACATCGCCTTCTCGCTGTATGACGGCGACATCAAGGACGGCAGTTCCCGGTGCACCGATGACATTTACACGTCGGCACTGGCCATGTTTGGCCAGATGAGACGACCCGTCGTGTATGTGCCCGGGGACAACGAATGGACCGACTGCCACCGCCTCAACAACGGCGGCTACGATGCGCTGGAGCGTCTGGCCCATCTGCGTAAAACCATGTTCCCCACGTCCCGCAGCCTGGGCAAGCGCCAGATGCCGCTGATCCACCAAGGCCAGCCAGCCGAGAAGTTTTATGAAAACACCCGTTTCAGCCATCACCGGGTTGTCTTCGTCTCCCTGAATATGCCCGGCAGCAACAACAACCTGATCCTGGACGAACGGGATTGCACGTTTAAAAGCGCCCGCACCGCCGTTCAATGCGAGGCTGGCAATGCCGAGTACCTTGAGCGCGACGCGGCCAACGTGCAATGGATGCAGCAGGCTTTTCAGGCCGCCAGGGAGCAGAAAGCGCGTGGCATCGTTCTGGTGATGCAGGCCGATCCTGGGTTTGACTTGCCGGAAACCGAAGACCTCGACGAGAGCAAGGCGGCCAGGTTCAGCGGCTATCGCAACTTCATCGACAAGCTGACCGCCGAGACGGAACAGTTCGCCGGCCAGGTCTTGCTGGTGCATGGCGACACGCATTTCTTCAAGGTGGACAAGCCGCTGTACAGCCCCGGCAAACTGCTGCCCAACCTGACCCGCCTGGAAACCTTTGGCAGTCCGCTGATCCACTGGGTGCGCGTCACGGTGAATCCGAAGCATCCAAATGTTTTCACTATCCATCCCGTGATCGTCAAGCAATAAGCCGACAAGCTCCCGGCACAAGCTGCAAGCCACCATGCCGGCGGGCTACACTTTCGTGTTTTAAAAGCGCAGCTGTCGGCCACGGCCTGACGGCGGGATTTTTTGGCGGACAGGCCAAAACATCCATCACGTATTGCTATGCTTTTTATAGCTATTTGCGCTCGTCGTTTGTGTATTACCCGGGCTAGAGGCCAATTTGACTCAGAAATTTGATGTGGTGGTTATCGGCGCGGGCGCGGCTGGACTGTTTTGCGCCGGGATCGCGGGGCAGCTGGGCCTGAAGGTGCTGCTCGTCGACCACAGCGAAAAGGTGGCCGAGAAGATCCGCATCTCGGGCGGCGGCCGCTGCAACTTCACCAACCGCGAGGCCTCCCCGGCGCAATTTCTCAGCGAGAACCCGCATTTTTGCCGCTCGGCCCTGTCGCGCTACACGCCGCAGGACTTCATGGAACTGCTGCAGCGCTACGGCATCCCCTTCCATGAAAAGCACAAGGGACAGCTCTTTTGCGACCATTCGGCCGAAGACGTGATCAACCTGCTGCTGGCCGAGTGCGCTGCCGGCCAGGTGACACGGTGGCAGCCCTGCAGCATCAAAAGCATGGCCGGCCCGGAGCAGACGGGCACAGGCAGCTATCTGATGCAGAGCGACCGCGGTCCCATCGAAGCCCGGCAGGTGGTCATTTCCACGGGCGGGCTCTCCATTCCCAAAATCGGTGCCACCGATTTCGGTTACCGCATCGCCAGGCAGTTCAACCTGCGCCTGGTGGAGCCCCGGGCCGCCCTGGTGCCACTGACCTTTGACGGGGATGGCTGGGCGCCTTATGCCGGGCTGGCAGGCCTGGCGCTGCCGGTACGGATTGACACCAGCCCGCTGGAGGCCACGCCCAAACAGCGCAAAAAGGCGGTGGTGTTTTCGGAAGACCTGCTGTTCACCCACCGCGGGCTGAGCGGCCCGGCGGTGCTGCAGATTTCCAGTTTCTGGCGCGAAGGCCAGCCGGTACGCGTCAACCTTGCGCCCGGCGTTGATTTGCCCGCGTTGCTGCTGCGCGCCAAGGCCACGTCGAAAAAACTGATCGCCAACGAACTGGCCAGCCTGGTGCCCAGCCGCCTGGCAGACGCCTGGGCTAGCCAGGACCCGGCGCTGCAGCGCCCTATCAGCGAGGCCACCGACAAGGCCCTGCTGGCGCTGGCGCAGCGCCTGGCTGACTGGGAGCTTGTGCCCACCGGCTCGGAAGGCTACAAAAAGGCGGAAGTCACCGTCGGCGGCGTCGACACCCGCGACCTGTCCTCGCAAACCATGGAGTCGAAGCAGCCGGGCCTGTATTTCATCGGCGAAGTGGTCGACGTGACCGGCTGGCTGGGCGGCTACAACTTCCAGTGGGCCTGGGCGTCGGCTTTCGCCTGTGCGCAGGCACTGGCGCAGCGCCAAACCGGGATGTCGGCCTGATCCGATCCGCAGCCCCTCAGCAGCGCCCCTCGGGGGGACGGAGCTACACGCAGTGAGCGACGTGGGGACTCTCCAACCCAGCCGGGGCCGCGGGACTGGCTTTGCCAGACCGCAGGCGCAGCGGCCCCCTCGGGGGGCAGCGAGTTACGCGAAGCGAACAAGCGTGGGGGCCATATTTCTGGTCTATAATCCAAGGCTTTGCTAGCAAACCCGCATCTGGCCTGATCCTGATCAGATCACTTAAAGATGCACCTTTTGGATCAATTCATCAATGACCACTATCCGTGTAAAAGACAACGAGCCCTTCGACGTGGCTCTGCGCCGTTTCAAGCGCACCATTGAAAAACTCGGCCTGCTGACCGACCTGCGCGCCCGCGAGTTTTACGAAAAACCAACGGCCGAGCGCAAGCGCAAGAAGGCTGCCGCCGTCAAGCGTAACTACAAGCGCATCCGCGCCATGCAGTTGCCCAAGAAGTTGTACTGATCCCCGATCGGTAGCGCCTCACGGCCACCCAAAGCCCGCCAGAGGACGCTCTAGCGGGCTTTTGTGTTTTTGGCACCTGCTCCTGCTGCCGGGCCTTGCCGCTTTCACGCTGCCCCCCCTGGCTTCCCGTTCCCCCGCCCCATTCCCCCACCGCCCTCAGGAGCCCGCAATGTCACTCAAAGACCAGATCACCGAAGACATGAAAACCGCCATGCGCGCCAAGGACACGGAGCGCCTGGGCACCATCCGCCTGCTGCTGGCAGCCATCAAGCAAAAAGAGGTTGACGAGCGCGTGGTGCTCGACGATGTGGCGGTGGTCGCCATCGTCGACAAACTGATGAAGCAGCGCAAGGATTCCATCGAGGCGTTCCAGAAGGCCGCACGCACCGACCTGGCCGACAAGGAAGCGGCCGAACTGAAAGTGCTGCAGGCTTACCTGCCCGCGCGCCTGAGCGCCGACGAAGTCACTGCCGCGGTCAAAGCCATCGTGGCCGAGCTGGGCGCCAGCGGCCCCGGTGACATGGGAAAGGTCATGGGCGCCGTGAAGACCCGGCTGGCGGGCAAGGCAGACATGGGCCAGGTGTCTGCCGCGGTGAAGGCAGCGCTGGCCGGTTGAGCCTGTACTACTCCACCTGCGCTACTCCACCCGCACAGGCACCGACACCGGTTCAACCAGTGTTTTTCCCGGGTTGACGTTGTCCATGAAATCCAGCTTCAGGGTGTAGGCACCGCTCGGCGGCGCCAGCCATACCTCGGACTGGCCATTGGCAAAATTCATTTCCGCCGGCTTGAGGCCACCCTGAGGCGTCAGCGTCAGCCGAAAATGGCCGGTGTCCTTTTCTTTTTGGCTCAGATGAGCGACGTTAAGCCCGGAAGCCTGAAACTGCACCCTGAAAGGCGACTTCAGCCGTGCATCCGGCGCCATGTTAAGCAGGCTGATGCCTTTTTTGACAAGGCTCTTGGGGTCCACGTCCTTGTTGTGGCGCGTCACCGTGATATTCAAGGGCTTGCTGTAGACGAAATGCGGCAGGTGCTTGTCATCGGCCAGCAGCAGCCGCAGCGAATAGACGCCTGGCGCCAGGTTCAGCACCGTCTCCATCTGCCCCTTGCCAAAGTGGATGTACTGGTCATTGAAAGGCAGGGCCTGCTTGAAGTCGAGCGGCAGTTCGCGATTGACCAGCAAGTGGTGGTGGCCGCTTTTCCCCGCGATGGGCTTGCTGATGGGCGCCAGCCCCCAGCCACCCGCCAACCCGAAGGTCATGCGAAACGGCGTCTCGATTTTCGCGCCGTCCTGCAGGTTGGTGAAATACGCTTCGGCGGTGAGCCGGGGCAATGCCGCTTGCCAGGGGTGCAAGGGTGCAGCGACTGGCGCAGGCAGATTAGGCGGCGGGGGCGACTGTGCGTGGCACAGCGAAAGCAGGGAAAGCGATGCCGCCAGGGCAGAGGAAATTAGTACTTTTTTATTCAATTTATAACCTAGGTTCCCGCCACTTTCATACGATTTACTAAAATCGAGCCGACGGATTTAGAACCATAAGTGTACATATCTGCCCCCACGGACTCAATCCCCATCAGCATGGCCTTGAGGTTGCCGGCAATGGTGATTTCTTCAACGGGGAAGGCAATCCGGCCGTTTTCGACCCAGAAGCCGGACGCACCGCGCGAGTAGTCGCCGGTCACGTAGTTCACGCCCTGCCCCATCAGTTCGGTCACAAACAGCCCCCGGCCCAGCTTGCGCAGCATGGCATCCAGGTCATCTCCTGCCCGCGTGTGGCGGCTGGTCAGCGTGAGGTTGTGCGAGCCGCCGGCATTGCCGGTGGTGCGCATGCCCAGCTTGCGCGCCGAGTAGGTGCTCAGGAAGTACCCTTCCACCCGGCCGGCATCCACCACTTTGCGGGCGCTGGTTTTCACACCCTCTTCGTCAAAGGGCGCGCTGCCCTTGCCCTTGATCAGGTGCGGGTCCTCGTAAATGTCGATGTGCCTGGGGAAAGCAGCCTTGCCCAGGCTGTCCGCCAAAAACGTGCTTTTGCGGTAAAGCGCACCGCCGCTGACAGCCTGCACAAAACCGCCCAGCAGGCCGGCCGCCAGGGGTGATTCAAACAGCACCGGGCACTGTGTGGTGGGAATTTTCCGGCTTCTCAGGCGCGCCAGCGCGCGCTCGGCGGCATAACGGCCCACTGCCTCGGGGCGGGCCAGTTCGCTGGCGTCGCGCATGGAGCTGTACCAGGCGTCGCGCTGCATCTGGTTGCCCTTGCCCGCGATGGGCGCCACCGAAATGCTGTGGCGCGAGCTGGCATAACCACCGCGAAATCCCTTGGTATGGGCACTGAAAAAATGGCTTTGCTGGGCCGACACGCCAGCTCCCTCGCTGTTGGTAATCAGCCGGCTGGTGCCCATGGCCGCGGCTTCGCATTGCAGTGCCAGGTGAGCCGCCTCTTCTGACGTGATGGCCCAGGGGTGGAACAGGTCCAGCGCCGGGTACTCGCGGGCAATGTCGCGGTCGTCGGGCAGGCCCGAGGTCTCATCTTCCGCGGTAAAGCGCGCAATATCGTAGGCCGCCTTCACGGTCTGCTGGATCGCGGCTTTGGAAAAATCACTGGTGGCCGCGTTGCCGCGCTTTTTGCCGATGTACACCGTGATGCCCAGTGACTTGTCGCGGTTACGTTCCACGTTTTCGAGTTCACCCTTGCGCACGCTGACGGACAGGCCACAGCCCTCCGACGCTTCGGCCGCCGCATCGCTGGCGCCCAGCTTCTTCGCATGGTCCAGCGCAGTGTCCACCAGCTCCTCGAAAAAGTCGCGGTGGTAGCTGAAACCGGATTCAGGCTCGCGGGTGGTGCGGCTCTTCAGGCCGGAAACGCTGCTGGCTGAAGGGGTGGAATGGCGGGTGGAAGGCTTTTGGGTCATATGGGTAGCTATGATACTGACTGCTATGAACACCAAGACTACCAAGGCCATCAAGGGATACTGGTCCAACGGCCGCTTCGTCAAACCCGAAGAAATCGCTGCCGAAGAAACAGGCCCGCCCAGCAAAACCCAACTGAAAGCAGAGGCCGATGAAAAACAGGCCCTGGGCGAAGCCCTGCTGACCCTGCGCGCCGACCTGATGGCCCGACTGGATTTGCCCGACAAACTCCTGGATGCGCTGGCCGAGGCCAAAAAAATCACCAATTTCGAGGGCAAGCGCCGCCAGATGCAGTTCATCGGCAAGCTGATGCGCCCCCTCGATGCCGGCCCGATCCGCGAAGCCATCAACGAGCAGCAAAGCGGCTCGGCGCAGCTCACGCTGCAATTGCACCTGGCCGAGCAGTGGCGCGACAAACTGATCGCCTCGGACGACGCGCTGGGCGACTGGCTCACGGCCTACCCCGCGACCGACTCGCAGCAGCTGCGCACCCTCATCCGCCAGGCCCGCAAGGATGCCAAGCCCGAAAAGCCCGGCGAAGCGCCGCGCCACGGCAAGTCCTACCGCGAGATTTTCCAGCTGGTCAAGCAAGCCATGGCACCGGAGGCAGACGCATGAGCCGCCGGGCCGCTCCCAAGGCGAATGGCACCGTAGCGCGCAGCGCGGAGGTTAATCCATGAGCCGCCGGGCCGCTCCCAAGGCGAATGGCACCGCAGCGCGTAGTGCGGAGGTTGACCAATGAGCGCGACCCCGGCCCCTGGCATGTACGACGCCGTCAAGGTGGGGATCGTGTCGGTCAGCGACCGTGCCTCGACCGGCGTCTACGTCGACAAGGGCCTGCCGGCGCTCAAGGACTGGCTGACCCGCGCCTTGCGCAACCCCATCACTTTTGAAGAGCGCCTGATCCCGGACGAGCAGGCTGGCATCAGCGCGACGCTGATCGGGCTGGTCGATGCCGGCTGCTCGCTGGTGCTCACCACCGGCGGCACCGGCCCTGCACTGCGCGATGTGACACCGGAGGCCACGCTGGCAGTTGCCCACAAGGAAATGCCCGGCTTTGGCGAGCAGATGCGGCAGATCAGCCTCAAATTTGTGCCCACCGCCATCCTGTCGCGACAGTGCGCGGTGATTCGCGACCACAGCCTGATCCTCAACCTGCCCGGCCAGCCCAAATCAATCCAGGAAACGCTGGAAGGCCTGAAAAATGAAGCCGGCGAGTCGGTCGTGCCCGGCATCTTTGCCGCCGTGCCCTATTGCATTGACCTGATCGGCGGCCCCTACCTCGAAACCGACCCGGCGGTTTGCAAGGCCTTCCGGCCCAAGTCGGCGATTCGTACCCCGGGCATACCGAGCACACCGGGCATACCAGCCCCATGACTCTCGCCGCGCCGTCAGCCATTGCCATCGCCGCGCAATTGGCGGCGGGCAAGCTTGACGCCACCACGCTGCTGGCCGACACCCTGGCGCGCATTGATGCGCAGAATGCTTCGCTGGGCGCCTTTGTCGCGCTGCTGAACCCCGGCGCCGCGCGCGAGCAGCTGGAGCAGCTCCAGGAAGCCGGTGGCCCGCTACAGGGCCTGCCGGTGGCCGTGAAGGACATCTTCGACACAGCCGACCTGCCCACCAGCTACGGCTCGGCACTTTACGCCGGCGCCCAACCACGTTGTGACGCGGCCATCGTCAGCGTGATCCGCCGCGCCGGCGGGCTGGTGATCGGAAAATCGAGCACCACGGAATTTGCCTTTCTGCATCCCACCGCCACGCGCAACCCGAATGCGCCGGGCCGAACGCCGGGCGGCTCCTCCGCCGGGTCGGCGGCTGCTGTCGCCGCGGGTCTGGTGCCTTT
Organism: Polaromonas sp. P4_H1; assembly: GCF_056400945.1. NCBI lineage: Bacteria > Pseudomonadati > Pseudomonadota > Betaproteobacteria > Burkholderiales > Comamonadaceae > Polaromonas > Polaromonas sp. P4_H1. The sequence continues at coordinate 173,422 of NZ_JBFUKG010000008.1, forward strand.
TGCGGTTGGCACGCAAACCGGCGGTTCCATCATTCGCCCCGCATCGTACTGCGGCGTCACGGGTTTCAAGCCCAGTTTCGGCCTGTTGCCGACAGCCGGCCTCAAATGCTTTTCGTGGTCGCTCGATACCGTGGGCCTGTTCGCCCCCAGCGTGGCCGAGGTGGCGTGGTTTGCGCAGGCCTTGAGCGGACATGCGCTGGCGCTGCCAGCGGTGCAGGCAAGACCTGCAAAGTCATGGGTGGTGGGCGTGCCCGACGCTTACCCCTGGAGCCCCGTATCGCCCAGCGCCCAGCGGGCGATCGACGCCGGCAGCCAGGCCTTGCGGGCCGCCGGCGCCAAGGTGCTGGGCATCACCCTGCCGGCCTGGATGAAAGACGTGTTTGAAGCGCAGGATGTGATCCAGGGCTACGAGGCCTGGCGTGCACTGGCGCGCGAGGTTGACCAGCTGGCCCGGCAACCCGAGGCGCTGTCGGCCATTCTGCGCGACTACCTCATGACTGCGCGCCACATCAGTGCGCAAACCTATGAAGCCGCGCAGCAGACCGCGTGGCAGGGCCGACAGGCCTGCGCCGACTGGTTTGGCCAGTTTGATGTGCTGATGACGCCCAGCGCCCCCGACGAAGCACCGCCGGGCTATGGCAGCACCGGTACCTCCACGTTTAATCGCGCCTGGACGCTGCTGGGTTTGCCGTGTTTGAATGTGGCGGGCGCCGTGGGCGTGAACGGCTGCCCCATGGGCCTGCAGGTCATTGGCGCTCCCCACGCGGACCGTGCCTGCCTTGAAGCCGCCGACTTTCTGGAACGGTCGCTGAGCGCGACCTGAGAAGCTGGTTGTCCTGGGCTTATTTTCCGACCAACTGGTTCAGCTTGTCGGCTTCAAAGGTCTCGTGCAGCGCTGCATCCTTGGGTACGCACTCCCGGGTGCTGGTGGCCTGAGGCCCGGAAAGCTTTTCAATTGCCTGCCAGAGCATCGAGATCTGGTGCTCCTGCCCCGCCGCGTTGTCGATCAGGCCGTGCATGGCCTGCGACAGCGGGTCGTCTTCCAGCGTGATGCCGTAGGCCGAAAATGGGGTCGTCGTGACGTCAGCGCTTTCACCGGTTTTGGACGGAATGATGCGCGCCGGGATGCCCACGGCCGTGGCCCCGGCGGGCACGGGCTTGATCACCACCGCGTTGCTGCCGATCTTGGCGCCGTCGCCGACCAGGAAACCGCCCAGCACCTTGGCGCCGGCGCTGACCACCACGTCCTTGCCCAGGGTCGGATGCCGCTTGGCACCCTTGTAGAGCGAGGTACCGCCCAGCGTCACGCCCTGGTAGATCGTGCAGCCATCGCCGATTTCGGCGGTTTCTCCCACCACCACGCCCATGGCATGGTCGAAAAACACGCGCTCGCCAATTTTGGCGCCGGGGTGGATCTCAATGCCGGTGAACCAGCGCGAGAGATGCGAGATGAAGCGGCCCAGCCATTTGAAGCCGTGGTTCCAGCACCAGTGCGCGCGGCGATGCAGGACCAGGGCATGCAGGCCCGGGTAGCAGGTCAGCGCTTCCCAGGCCGTACGGGCGGCGGGGTCGCGGTCGAGGATGCACTGGATGTCGGAGCGGAGTCTGGAAAACATGGCTCCGAGTCTACTGGTGGTCCAGCGTGTCTGCTGGCGCGGGCGTTTTGACCGCGGACGGCACAGCTTTATTCGCCGTCCTCGACATGGCCTTGGCCACGCCGCGCAGGATGTGGATCTCCTCGGGGCTGAGCTGCGCCCGGTTGAACAGCTGGTTCAGTCGCGGCATCAGTTTCTTGGGTGAGGCCGGGTCCAGAAAACCAATGTCGGTGAGCGCTTTTTCCCAGTGCCCGAGCATGCCGGCCACCTCGGCGGCGTCCGCCAGTTTGGACTCAGGCGTGGCCGGCTGCACGGCAAAGCCCCCCAGCGCCTGGCGCCAGTCATAGGCGATCAACTGCACCGCGGCGCCCAGGTTGAGCGAGCCGAACTTCGGGTCTGTCGGAATGCTCAGGGCCACATGGCAGCGGTACACATCGTCGTTTTGCATGCCAAACCGCTCAGAGCCAAACAGGAAGGCCACCGAATCGGGTTGCAGACCTTTATTTTCGGACGACGAAGGCTCATCGTTTAATAGCAATTTACTGAAGTGCTCGCGCGGCGCACGGGTCGGCGGGCCAAAGTCGCGCGGCGTCATGGCGGTGGCACACAGGTGGGCCATGCCATCGAGCGCCTCATCCAGCGTGGCCACAATCCGGGCATTTTTCAGGACATCGAGCGCGCCGCTGGCCCGCTGGATGGTTTCTTCACGGTTCAGTACGTTCGCCCAGCGCGGCGCCACCAGCACCAGGTCGTCAAAGCCCATGACCTTCATGGCGCGCGCCGCAGCGCCCACATTGCCGGCGTGGCTGGTGTTGATCAGGACAAAACGGGTTTTCATCGGTAAATGTTGCAATGGGGCGGCTCTCGCCGTCCTGTTTCAGGGGCTATTCGGGCGATGCCGGTAAAATGGGGATATTGTCGCCTGCCCCGGTTACCGGGCCGCAGTCCTGGTCGCAGCTTTCTGCCCGCTCTTTCTTACCCTTTATGTCCAGCAATCTACACCCCATGCTCAACGTGGCCATCAAGGCTGCGCGCGCCGCCGGCGCCATCATCAACCGCGCCGCCCTTGATGTCGAAGCCGTTCGCGTCTCGGTCAAGCAGACCAACGATTTCGTCACTGAAGTCGACCAGGCCGCTGAAGCCGCGATCATCGAAACCCTGCTGACGGCCTACCCCGGCCACGGCATTCTGGCCGAAGAATCGGGCAGCGAGCATGGCGCCAAAGACTCCGAATTCGTGTGGATCATCGACCCGCTGGACGGCACCACCAACTTCATCCACGGTTTTCCCGTGTACTGCGTCAGCATCGCGCTGGCCGTCAAGGGCAAGATCGAGCAGGCGGTGGTCTACGACCCCACCCGCAACGACCTGTTTTGCGCCACCCGGGGCCGTGGTGCCTACCTCAACGACCGCCGCATCCGCGTGGCCAAGCGCACCCGACTGCAGGAGTGCCTGATCGGCACCGGTTTTCCTTACCGTCCCGGCGACAAGCTCAAAACCTATCTCAACATGCTGGGCGAAATCATGAGCCAGTGCGCCGGTGTGCGCCGTCCCGGCGCGGCAGCGCTCGACCTGGCCTATGTCGCGGCCGGCTACAGCGACGGCTTCTTTGAAACCGGCCTCAAACCCTGGGACGTGGCGGCCGGCTCGTTGCTCGTCACCGAAGCCGGCGGCCTGATCGGCAACCTGACCGGCGAAGCCGACTTCATGGACCATGGCGAATGCCTGGCCGGCAACCCGCGCATTTACGGCCAGATGGTGGCCACGCTGGCCAAATACAGCAAGTTTGCCGGCGCCGCCCAGAAGATGCAGGTCGCACACGCTGTCGAGCGTTCCAGCGACCGCCCGGCCGTGGATGGGGCCGAAGAAGAGGCCGAACCGGCCCCGGCGGCAGACGCCGGCGCCGCACCGCCGCCTGCGCGAACCCTCACCCGTGCGCGAAAAATACCTGCCGCCGGCCCCAAGCTCTGAGAGCCCCCCCCGGTGAGGCCTCTTTCAGCCACACCCTGAAGAAACCGGCCGGCAACGCCGCCCTGACCGGCCAGCGCCGGCAAGAAAACGGCGCCGCACCTGGCGCGGCCGCGCTTGCCCGAATGTAAAGCCGCGGACTAGAATGACCCCGGAACCACGACAGCCCTGCTGCGGGTTCGATGCCAGTAAGGTGCCCTCCCGGTAGGCAGTCGAGTTGCCCGGGTGGGTTCGGAGGACCTGAATATGGCCAACGACAGCCCAGTCCAGACGCCTGCGCCGACCCGCGCCGCAGTCGCAGGAGTTCGGGCGTTGTTTTGGCCCTTGTCGCTCTTGATGGCCGCCGTCGTGGCGCTGACGGCATGGACCATTGCGGAAAGCTACGACCAGTACCGTGAACGCGAGGCCGCCCGCATCGAGGCCATGGCCACCCTGCGCGCCGGCCAGGTCACCACCTGGTTGCAGGAGCGTATCGGTCGGGCAGAGTTCGCCGGCCACAGCCCGATGGTCGAACTCTACTTGCGCTGGCGCGATGGGGGTGAAACCACTGCCCATGACCGGCTGTTGTTCCGTTTGTCCCAATTTCTCCAGGCCAGCGGAGGCCACAGCGTGCTGGTGATGGACGATCAAGGCCAGATCGTCGCCGGCACGCCCAACGCGGAACAGCAAGCGTCGCCCCTCCTGCGCGAAGCGGCCCGGCGAGCCATTGACAGCGGCAAACCACAGTACACCGATCTCTACGGGCACGATGGCGCGCCGCCGGCACCGCGGATCGACGTGGTGTCGCCATTCAACCTCGCCGGCACGCCGGCGCGCGCAGCACTGGTGGTGAGACTTGACCCCCGTGACTTTCTGTTTCCGACGCTGCGCGAATGGCCGCTGCCCAGCCGCAGTGCGACCTCCGTGCTGGTGCGGCGCGAAGGCGACTTTCTGGTCGAGCCCCATTCGAGAAGCCGCTTGCCGCTGTCCTCGCCCGACCTGCTGGCGGCCAAGGTCATACGCGGCGATGTGCCGCTCGGCCAGGCCGTCGACGCACTGGACTTCCGGGGCCAACCGGTGCTGGGCGTGCTCCGCCCGATAGCGGGCACGGACTGGTTCCTGATGGCCAAGATCGACCACGACGAGGCCTATGCCGATGCGTGGCGCAACGCGCTGTGGATCGCCGCAGCGGGGGTGCTGGCGCTGCTTGCGATGGGGGTGGGCGCCTACTGGTTCCGCGAGCGTCAGGCCCTGCAGTTTGCGCGCATCGAACGCGCCCACCAGGAAGAGAAATTGCGCGCGCTGCAACTGCTGGATGCCATCGCGCAGGGCTCGACCGACTCGATTTTCGCCAAGGACAGGGCAGGCCGCTACCTGCTGTGCAACAAGGCGGGTTGCGAGGCCTTGGGCAAAACAATGGAAGAAATCATTGGCAACGACGACCGCGCGCTGTTTCCGCCCGCCGAAGCCGCCCGCCTGGCCGCCAGCGATGCGCGAGCCATGACGCAGGGCCGCACCGTCAGCTACGAGGTGGAACTCCCCACTCCGCGCGGGCTGTCCACCTTCCTCACGACCAAGGGCCCCTTGCGCAACACGGCGGGCGAGGTGACCGGCGTCTTCGGCATCTCGCGCGACATCACCGAGCGCAGCCGCATCAGCGCCGAACTGGACCTCCACCGCCATCACCTGGAAGCACTGGTCAAGGAACGCACGGCGGCGCTGGAGCGCACCGTCAGCGACCTGGAAGCCTTCAGCGCCAGCGTGTCGCACGACCTGCGTGGCCCGCTGCGCACCGTCAACGGCTTTGCCATGCTGCTGGAACGCTCGGAAGCATCCGCCCTGTCCGACAGCGGGCGTCACAAATTGGCCCGCATCATCGCCGGGGCGGCGATGATGGATCGCATGATCGAGGACATCCTGGCGTGCTCACGCGCCGAGCGCGTGGAGATGACCTTCCGGCCGGTCGATCTCAACGAGCTGGTGGGCAAGCTGGTACGCGAGCTGGCACCAGCCTGTCCGAACAGCCACATCAGTGCCGGCCCGCTGCCCGTGGTGCAGGCCGACCCGACGCTGATGGGCCAGGTCTTCAACAACCTGATCGGCAATGCGTTGAAGTTTTCCGCCGGGCAAAGCCCGCCGCGCGTGGAGATCGGCACGCAGGAGGGGCCGCACGGCACCGAAATTTTCGTGCGCGACAACGGCGTGGGGTTTGATGCGGCCCAGTCGGACAAGCTGTTCGCGCCTTTCCAGCGCCTGCACCGCGCTGAAGATTTCGCCGGCACCGGCGTGGGCCTGTCCATCGTCAAGCGGCTGATCGAGCGCCATGGCGGGCGCATCCGTGCCGAGTCGACGCCGGGCGAACGTACGACATTCGCGTTCACGCTGGGGCCGGCCGCGCTGGCGCATCCATAGGATAATACGGGGCATTCCACGCAAAGCCCGGCTCGTTCCGGCCACTTTGCGCCTTCTGTTTCACCAGCCCCGTCGCGGCAGTCCAAAAAGCGGCGTGCGCCAATCACACGGGTTACGTCTTGTTTCGTCTGCGGCTGGCGCCCTGCAGGGCTGTACACCTGCAGCGACCCCGCTGATGACAGGCAGTGAATGTCAGTTACCATCAAAACATAAAAACATAACCGAACCTTGGTGCAGGCACCCCCGGCGCGTCACCCGAAAATTCTGAAAACCCATGTCCATGTCCTCGATGCCTGAATCTTCCTCACAACCAGCTACCACCCCTGCAGCCGATGCCGCACTGATGCGCGAAGTCGCCGAACTGGTGGTTTCCTCGCTCAACCTCGAAACAGCAGCCGCCGACATCCAGCCCGACGATGCGCTGTATGGCGACGGCCTGGGCCTCGATTCGATCGACATCCTGGAGATCGCCCTGGTAGTGTCCAAACGCTACGGCCTGCAGCTGCGCGCAGACCATGAAGACAACACCGCCATCTTCCAGTCGCTGCGCAGCCTGAGCGAACACATCGCGCTGCAAAGAACGAAGTGAAACCCGGCTTGAAGGCAACACTGCTGCGCAGCGCTCGCTGGGCGGCCATTGCCGCCTTCTGCGCTGCCTACTCCATCCTCGCCCATCTGGCGGCGGCGGACCCCACCCCCGACCTGCTTGATGCGGCCGTGGCCATTGCGCCGCTGATTGGCCTGGCGCTGGTGCTGGCCTGGCGTTCGCCGCAGCGGCCCTGGATGCTGCTGCTGTGTCTGGCGGGCTCGGCCACTCTCTACGGCATGGCGGACTGGCTGGTGCAGCACTACAACTGGGTTTTTCTGCTGCAGCACGCAGGCATACAAGCCTTGCTCGGCCTGGCCTTCGGCCGCACGCTGCGCGCCGGCCAGGTCCCGATGGTGTCGCGTTTCGCAGCCATCGTGCATGGCCACCTGTCACCCGCGCTGGCGCGCTACACCCGCCAGGTCACCTGGGCCTGGACGCTGTATTTCGGTGCGATGACGGCCCTGTCGCTGCTGCTGTTCTGGCTGGCGCCGGTCGCCATCTGGTCAGCCTTTGCCAACCTGCTGAACCTGCCATTGCTGATCGTCATGTTTGCGGCGGAGTACGTGGCACGCCTGTGCCTTCTGGCGCCCGCCGACCGGGCCGGGCCGCTGGAGGCCATTCGCGCCTACCGCCAGGCCAGCTCGGGCGGGCTGCCGCCATCTTCCTGAGAAGTTCCTGAGAAGCCGCCTTTGTCCATGCCCACTTTTGCGCTCCTGACCCACCGCAGTTCTGACGACATCCTGGCCTGGCGCGACGGCCAGGGCATCACCGTGCGCCAGTTTCTCGGCGACGTCCGGCATCTGGCTGCCGCGCTGCCGGCCGGCAAGCACATGCTCAATGCCTGCACCGACCGCTATCACTTCACCGTGGGTCTGGGCGCTGCGCTGCTGACCCGGAAAATCAGCCTGCTGCCGCCAACCCACACGCCGGAAATGATGCGCCAGATGCAGGCCATTGCACCCGATGTGTTCTGCCTGTCCGACACCTTTCATGAGATAAGCCTGCCGCGCTTTGTTTACCAGGAAGCCTTTGCACAAGGTCCGGCAGAGGTCGACGCTGACGCGCCCTGCGACATTCCGCACCTTCCCGGTGACCAGCCGGTGGCCGATGTGTTCACTTCGGGCTCGACCGGCGTGCCGCTGCCGCACCGCAAGACCTGGGGGGCGCTGGCGCAGGGTGCTCGCGCCGAGGCGCTGCGGCTGGGCCTGGGCCTGGGCCTGGGCCTGGATGAAGGCCGCCCTTACAGCATTGTGGGCACCGTGCCGCCCCAGCATATGTTCGGCTTTGAATCCACGGTGCTGTTGCCGCTGCAAAGCGGCGCGGCCATCCACGCCGGACACCCGTTTTACCCCGCCGACATCGTCAGTGCCATCCGCGCCGTCGCCCGCCCCCGGCTGCTCGTCACCACGCCCGTGCATTTACGGGTGTTGATGTCCTCAGGCGCTGACCTGCCTGCGCTGGACCTGCTCTTGTCGGCCACCGCGCCCCTGGAGCCCCAACTGGCGCAAACCTGCGAAAGCCGTTTTGCCGCCCCGCTATTTGAAATTTACGGCTCCACCGAAACCGGCCAGATCGCCTCGCGGCGAAGCGCCCAGACCCGTGAGTGGGAACTGTTCCCCGACGTCAGCCTGACGCCGCGGGGCGACCGCATCTGGGCTGGCGGGGGCCATGTCGCGCAGGCCATGCCCATGCACGACGTGCTCGAGCTGATCGACGACCGGCGGTTTTTGCTGCATGGGCGCCTGGGCGACCTGATCAACATCGCCGGCAAGCGCAATTCGCTGGCCTACCTGAACCATCAACTGACCTGCATTTCCGGCGTGCTGGACGGCGCTTTTTTCATGCCCGACGACAGCAGTGACGGCGCCGTGGTGCGCCTGATGGCCTTTGCGGTAGCGCCCGGCCTGTCGGCTGCCGAACTGCAGGCTGCGCTGAAAGAGCGCATTGACCCGGTCTTCCTGCCACGCCCCCTGGTGTTGCTGGACGCCCTGCCGCGCAACAGCACCGGAAAACTCCCGCGCGAAGCGCTCCAGGCGCTGGCCCGGCTGCATCAGGCGCCTGCGGGCCGGGGAGCGGGCCACCATGCGGGGTGAAACCACCTTGACCATTGCCGCCGATCACCCGGCGTTCCCCGGGCACTTTCCGGGCAGGCCGATTGTGCCGGGCGTGGTGCTGCTCGATGCGGCCCTGCATGCGGTGGAGCAGGCGCGCCAGACCCCGGGCGAGCAACCGGCGGCCGGGCCAGCCCTGCATTGCCAGATTGCCTCGGCCAAATTCCTGAGCCCGGTGCAGCCCGGCGAGACACTGACCATCGCCTACACCCGCACCGACAAGGGCCCCGCCCGCTTTGAGATCGCCTGCGGCCAACGCCCGGTGGCGAGCGGCACTTTTGTCTTCGGGACCACTCCATGAACCCTTCGCCGGGCCACCCACCAGAAGGCTCGCTCCGGTCGCCCGACGGGACGAAGCAACAAGCCGCCTGGCGGCAACGCCCGGAGCCCAGCAACATGCTGATGCTGCGCGTGATGACGTGGATTTCGCTGCGTTTGGGCCGCAGTGCCGGCCGCTTTGTGCTTTACGGCATCGCTGCCTATTTCCTGCTTGCCGACGCGGCGGCGCGCCGGGCCTCCCGGGATTACCTGCGCCGCGTGCTCGGGCTGCCCGGTGCTGCACGGGTCGGCTGGCGCCATGTTTTCCGGCACTTTTTGAGCTTTGCCTCGACCATTCATGACCGGATCTACCTGATCAACGACCGCTTCAACCTGTTCGACATCCGCGTTCACCAGGAACACCTGGTGGCTGAACTCACCGCTGCGCACCAAGGCGTGTTTTTGATGGGCGCCCATGCCGGCAGTTTTGAAGTCCTGCGCGCTATCGGTCGCCGGCAACCCGGCCTGCGCGTGGCCATGGTGATGTACGAGGAAAACGCGCGCAAACTCAACGCCGCCCTGAGCGCCATCAACCCGGCAGCGCAGCAGGACATCGTCCCGCTGGGCCATGCCGATTCGATGCTCCGCGTCAACGACCTGCTGTCGGCCGGCAGCGTTGTCGGCATGCTCGCCGACCGCCGCCTGAACCGTGACGCAACCCGTCCCGTGCCGTTTCTTGGCGAGCCCGCCGAGTTTCCCGTGGGGCCGTTCCGGATGGCGGCCATCTTGCGGCGTCCGGTGTTTTTCATGGTCGGGCTGTACCGTGGCGGCAATCGCTACGATATCCACTTTGAAACGCTGGCCGATTTTTCCAGCATTGCCGCGGGCGGACGCGAGGCCGCGGTGCAGGCCGCGATGGCACGTTACGCGCTGCTGCTGGAGCAGCATTGCCGCACGGCGCCGTACAACTGGTTCAACTTTTTTGACTTCTGGCTGGCGGACAATCCGTTGCCCGCCGCAAACCCGGTTTCCCCCCATGATTCAAACGCTTGAAACGCCAGAAACGCAATCCCGGATGATCAGGCCCGTGCCAGGCCTGAAGGTCTTTCTGGCCGGGGTCGGCCTGCTGCTGGGCCTGTGCTGCGCACCGGCCCTCGCCGCCTGGGATGTGGCGCAGCTGATGCAGGGGCTGGCCCAGAACAAGTCGGGCCGCGCCAGCTTTGTCGAAACCAAATACATCGCGCTGCTCGACAAGCCGGTGGAATCATCCGGCGAGCTGCTCTACACCGCCCCCGACCGGCTGGAAAAACGCACCCTCAAGCCCAGGCCCGAGTCGCTGCTGATTGAAGGCGGCAACCTCACCGTCGAGCGCGGCAAACGCCGCATGGTGCTGAGCCTGCAGGAACATCCCGAACTGGCCGCGTTCACCGAAAGCATACGCGGCACCCTGGCCGGCGACACGGTCGCGCTCAAACGCATCTACAACCTGGACCTGGAAGGCAGCGAGGAGCGCTGGACGCTGACCTTGCGTCCGATCGAAACAAAGATGCTGGACGTGGTGCAGCGCATCCGCATTGCTGGCAGCCGTGCCGAGGTGAAGTCGATTGAAATCGAGCAGACCGACAAGGACCGCTCGGTGATGCTCATCGACAAGCTGGCCGCGCCATGATGGCAAGGTTGTTCCGGCGCCAGTTCTTGCCGGTCTGGATCTGGCTGGCATTTTTGCTGGCCTGCGGCGCCATCATCAGCCGGACCACCATCACCACCGACCTGTCGGCATTTTTGCCGCGCAATCCCACGGCCGAGCAGCAACTGCTGATGGATCAACTGCGTGAGGGCCTGGCCTCGCGCCTGATTCTGGTGGGCATCGAAGGTGCGGACGCCCCCACCCGCGCCAGGCTTTCCAAAGAGGTCGCCCAGCGCCTGCGCACCGATCCTGCTTTTATCTCCGTCAACAATGGCGAGCCCGTCAACACCGAGCGCGACCGCGCCTACCTGTTCAACAACCGCTACCTGCTCAGCTCCGCCGTGACGCCTGAACGCTTCAGCGCCGAGGGTCTGCATGCGGCCCTGGGCGAAAGCATCGACCTGCTGGCCTCGCCGGCCGGCTTGCTGATGAAGTCCTTGCTGCCCCGCGACCCGACCGGTGAAATGGTGCAGCTGCTCGGCGAACTCGACAGCGGCAAACGCCCGCCATTGGTCGACGGCGCCTGGGCTTCACGCGACGGTGCACGCGCCCTGATGCTGCTGCAAACACGTGCGGCAGGCTCCGACACCGATGCCCAGCAGCGGGCCATGGCCGCCATCCGGCAGGCGTTTGACGCGGCACCCCAGGCCAGCCCCGCCGCGCGGCTGGTGATGAGCGGCCCCGGCGTGTTTTCCGTGACCTCACGCGAGACCATCCAGAGCCAGGTCAGCCGCCTGTCGCTGATCAGCGTCGTGCTCATTGCCACGCTGCTATTGCTGGTTTACCGCTCCCTGACGGCGCTGGCATTGGGTTTTTTACCCGTCCTCAGCGGTGTGCTGGCCGGTATTGCGGCCGTGAGCCTGGGCTTTGGGACGGTGCACGGCATTACCCTGGGATTCGGCACGGCGCTGATCGGCGAGGCGGTGGACTATTCGATCTACCTCTTTGTGCAATCCGAACAGGCCGGTGCCGACCCGCAAAACTGGGTCAAGCGCTTCTGGCCCACGGTGCGGCTCGGCGTGCTGACCTCAATATTCGGCTTTGCATCGCTGTTGCTGTCGGGCTTTCCGGGTCTGGCGCAACTTGGCCTGTATGCGATTGCCGGCCTGGTCGCGGCGGCGACCATGACCCGTTTTGTGCTGCCGCACCTGCTGCCGGCAAAGTTTCGCATCCATGATGTATCGGCCATAGGCCGCGTGCTGAGCCGCTTGACCCTGCGCGCCGGGGCACTGCGCTGGCCGGCGGCCATCCTCTTGCTGGGCGCCTGCGCCGTCCTCGTGAGCCAGCGCGCCACCTTGCTCAATGAGAAGATTTCCTCGTTGAGCCCGGTGTCGCAAGCTGAGGTGGCGCTGGACGAGCGCCTGCGTGCCGACATGGGCGCGCCTGATGTGCGTTACCTGGTGGTGGTGTCCGGCACAAGCCGGGAATCCGTGCTGCATTATTCCGAGCAGGTGGCCACGCTGCTGCAGACGCAGGTTGATCAGGGCGAACTCGCCGGATTTGAAAGCCCCAGCCGCTATCTCCCGAGCGCGGCGACCCAACGCGCCCGCCAGGCCAGCCTGCCCCCGCCCGGCCCGCTGCAGGTGCGCCTGGCAGAGGCCGTTCAGGGGCTGCCGGTGCGCGCGCAACTGTTCACGCCATTTCTTGCCGACGTTGAAGTCACCCGCAGCAGGCCCTTGCTGCAGGCGGGCGACCTGGAGCGGACCTCCATGGCCATGGCGGTAGATGCCTTGCTGCTCCGGCAAGACCGCGGCTGGACGGCCTTGCTGCCGCTCAAGGCCCCTGAAGGCGCCGGCATCAACGCCGGGAAGATTCGCGCCGCCCTGGGCGCCACGGGCCTGCCGAACGTGCTGTTTGTCGACATGAAAGCCGAATCCGACCGGCTGTATTCGGGCTACCTGCATGAAGCCACGCTGCTCTCGCTGGGCGGGCTGGTCGCCATTGTCGGGCTGCTGCTGGTGGTGTTCCGATCGCCGCAGCGCGTGTTGCGCACCATCGCCCCCCTGGCTGCCGCCGTGGTTACGGTCACCGCGGGGCTGGCCCTGTTTGGCCAGCAACTGAGCATCCTGCATCTGGTGGGCCTGCTGCTGGTGGTGGCCGTGGGCTCCAACTACGCGCTGTTTTTTGACCGCCCCGAGCCGCTGGAGCCGATCTCCCACCGCACCCTTGCCTCGATGCTGCTGGCCAACCTCACCACCGTTGCAGGTTTTGGGCTGCTGGCTTTTTCCAAGGTATCCATACTGCACGCCATGGGTGTCACCGTGGCACCGGGCGTCATCCTGGCGCTGGTGTACGCAGCGATTTTTGCGAGGCCATCCCGTGCCTGATCCGCGTTGGCACTCCACGCCGCTGATCCGCGCATCCCTTGCGCTGCATGGGCTGGCGCTGGTCGCCGTCGTCACCGTACCCGGGCTGTGGCCCTGGGCGCTGGCCGCCGTGGTGGCCAATCACCTGCTGATTGCCGCCGCTGGCCTGTGGCCGCGCAGCCACTGGCTGGGGCCGAACTGGACACGGCTGCCCGCCGCCGCCACGGCCAGAAATGAAATCGCCCTGACCATCGATGATGGCCCCGACCCCGTCGTCACCCCGCAGGTGCTGGACCTGCTGGATCGCCATGCGGTGCAGGCCACCTTTTTCTGCATCGGCGAACTGGCCGCGCGCTACCCGGACCTGTGCCGCGAAATCGTCAGCCGCGGACATGCCGTCGAAAACCACAGCCAGCATCACCGCCATTATTTTTCCGTGATGGGCCCACGCGGCCTGGCGCGGGAACTGCACGCCGCGCAAGAGACGCTCACCCGGATCTGCGGTCAGCGCCCCTTGTTCTTCCGTGCCCCGGCCGGCTTGCGCAACCCCTTTCTGGAGCCGGTACTGGCCCGGTTCGGGCTCAGGCTCGCCAGCTGGTCCGCGCGGGGTTTCGACACCCGCATCGACGATGCCGAGCGCGTGAAAAGCAGCCTGCTGCGCGGCCTGCGGGCGGGCGCCATCCTGCTGCTGCACGATGGCCATGCCGCGCGCACATCCCGGGGTGTCCCGATCATTCTTGAAGTGCTGCCCGCCGTGCTCGACGCCGCTGCAGCCGCCGGTCTGCGTGTTGTCACCTTGCGCCAGGCCCTGTCATGACCACCCGCTGTTGCCGGCCAGCAAGCCTGCATCAAGCCGGCTTGCCCGGAGGGTGGCCAGGCAACAGCCGACCGGTGGAGTACGCGCCGTGATCCACAACAGTCCAGACAATCCAAACAATCCAAAGGCAGCCTGGTACCACCAAGCTGCCGAGGTGATTCCCAGACACCTGTATCTGAAAAGCATCGGCACGACGATTTTCATCAGCCTGTTTTTTGGCGCTTACTTCTACCTGCTCAGGAACCCTGCCTACGCAACGACGGTGATGCCTGTCACCGGGCTGGATCACCTGATTCGCTTTGAACCGCTGGCCTTGCCGCTGTATGTGTCGCTGTGGGTCTATGTTTCCATGCTGCCGGCCTTTTTTGCAAACCGGCGCGAACTCTACCGGTATGGCGCCGCCATGGCGCTGATGTGCGTGGCCGGTTTGTCCATTTTTTATTTCTGGCCCACGGCCGCACCCACGCCCGATATCGACTGGACCCGGTATCCCGATATGGGCCTTCTCAAAAATATCGATGCCTCTGGCAATGCCTGCCCCTCCCTGCATGTCGCCACCGCGTTTTTCTCGGGTTTCTGGCTGCATCACCTGATGCGGCGATTCCGTGCGCCGCTGTGGATACACCTGGTCAACTGGACGTGGTGCGCCGGCATCATCTATTCGACGCTGGCAGTCCGTCAGCACGTGGTGGTGGACGTCGCCGGAGGCCTCGTGCTCGGCGGGCTGGCCGCCTGGCTGTCACTGCATCGCAGGCATCCATAGTTGTTGTCGCTCGATGACCACCGACAAAGACCGCTTCCCGGAAATCACAACCCGAGAGCTCCGCATCTGAGAAATCCACCCATTCGACTTTCGGCAACTGACAACAACACTCAAAGAACGTCGCCTATGCACAGATATTTGATCTCCAGATAGTCGTCCATAGCGTGATGCGAGCCTTCTCGGCCCAGGCCGGATTGCTTGACGCCACCGAATGGCACGTGCTCTGAGGCAAGGATGCCGACATTGATGCCAACCATTCCGTACTCCAACGCCTCAGCCACCCGATAGATGCGGCCGATATCGCGGCTGTAGAAGTAGCTCGCCAATCCGAACTCAGTGTCGTTGGCCGCGAGGATAGCTTCCTCATCGGTTCTAAAACGGAAAACAGGTGCCAACGGGCCGAAAGTTTCTTCACGCGCGCAAAGCATGTTAGGCGTTGCATCGGCGACTACTGTCGGCTCGAAGAACAGGCCTTGCAGCCTGTGACCACCGGTCACCAATCTGCCGCCCTTTTTTACAGCGTCATCGATGTGCCGCTGTACCTTGTCCACTGCAGCGCTTTCTATCAGCGGACCTTGCACCACACCCTCGTCGAAGCCATTGCCTACTTTCATGGCCTTTACTCTGGCTGCGAACTTGCTGACAAACTCGTCGTACACCCCGTCCTGCACATAAAACCGATTGACGCAGACACAGGTTTGGCCTGCGTTGCGGTACTTGCTGACCAACGCACCTTCGACCGCTGAGTCAATGTCAGCGTCGTCGAACACAATGAAAGGGGCGTTACCGCCCAGTTCGAGCGACATTTTCTTGACCGTGGGTGCCGACTGGGCCATCAGGATGCGCCCGACCTCGGTGGAGCCTGTAAAGCTCAAGTGGCGCACCACATCACTGGCGCACAGGGCCTTGCCAACGGCGATGGAATTCTGGCTGTCGGAGGTGATCACGTTGAGCACACCGGCCGGAATGCCGGCCCGCAGGGCCAGTTCGGCCGCCGCGAGTGCCGTCAGCGGCGTCAGTTCGGCCGGCTTGATGATGACCGTGCAACCCGCCGCCAGTGCTGGAGCCACCTTGCGTGTGATCATCGCCAGCGGGAAATTCCACGGCGTGATCGCCGCGCATACGCCAATGGGCTGCTTGAGCACCATCAGGCGGCGGTCGGCGGCAAATTGCGGCAGGGTTTCGCCGTTGACGCGCTTGGCTTCTTCGGCGAACCACTCGACAAAACTCGCACCGTAGGCCACCTCGCCTTTGGCCTCGGCAAAGGGCTTGCCCTGCTCGGCCGTCATGATGCGGGCGATGTCATCCTGGTGAGCCATCAACAGGTCGAACCAGCGCCGCAAGATGATGCTGCGCTCCTTGGCAGTCTTGCTGCGCCAGGCTGGCCAAGCGGCATTCGCGGCGGCAATTGCGGCGTCGGTCTCGGCTGCGCTAAGGTTGGCCACATCAGCCAGTTTGTGCCCGGTTGCCGGATCGATCACGTCGAATCGTTGCGCGCCGGCCACCCAGTGGCCATTGATAAGTGCATGAGTCTGGAGAAGGCTGGCATCACGCAGTGCAGTGAAGGGAGAGGAGGAGGAAGCGGCAGTGGTCATGAAGCAATTCCGGAGGCTAACCCCGCCCTCCAGGGCTGGCAGAAGCCAGCACTGATCAGCAGGGAGGACGGGTTAATGAAGGTTGACGGAGGGAAGAAGAAAACCTAGAGAAAACCTAGGCCACAGGCATCAGACCGCGTTGTTTTCCAGGCTGGCCATGGCGATGGCCTGTGCGTTCAGGATGTGGGTTTGCGCGGCGTTCCGCGCGGCATCGGGGTCCTGGTCGCGGATGGCCGACAACAGGCGGTGCATTTCCGCAGGCGCCGCCGAGCCACGCTGGCGGCTGGCGATGGTGATCATCCGCAGACGGTTGATACGTGCGTTCAGTGAGTTCACCACGCCCCAGGCCACGGTGTCCCCGGCCGCCTGGAACATCGTGTGGTAGAAAATTCCGGTCTGCTCCATGACGCCCTGCAGGTCATTGGCTTCAAAGGCGGCCTCGATACGCTGCAGCGTGGACGTCATGCGGATGAGGCTGGCCTCGTCACGGCGCAGGGCGCAGGCCGCCGCCGCATGGCCTTCGAGCAGGGCGCGCAGTTCGTAGATCTGACGGGTCGTGTCCGCGTCGATGACGGCAACGATGGGCCCCTGCTGGGGCACAGACTCAACCAGGCCTTCTGTTTCCAGGTGCCTCAGCACTTCCCGCACCACCGTTCGGCTGACGTCCAGCTCTTCGCACAGGGCTCTCTCCACCAGGCGTTGGCCAGGCTTGAAATACTGGGAAAAGATCGCCGAACGAACTTTCTCCAGCGTGAGCTCGCGAAGTGTCTTCTGGTTCCGGTCTACCTTGATGTTATCGGCCATGGGTGTCACGATCTTTCCTCTACTCTGGATATCCTCGGGTGTGCGCGTCTTGTGAACGCGCACTGCATCGTGTCTATTATCGGCAAAGGCTCCCGGCACGGGAAGCGCTGCGGGTGGCAGGAGTTTCATGTTGGCCTTCGGCATTGCATTCAGGCCGGGTCGTGGTACGCCATGCCGCGTGAGGCGTCCCAGGCCACGGTCACTTCATCGCCGTTGTTCCAGATCTTGCCATCGCTCATGCTGGCGTTCATGCGCACGGTGATTTCCTGGTCCCACGGTGTGACCACGGAGTACTGGATGGTGTCGCCGAGATAGCTGCGATCACGCACCCGCACCGCCAGGCTGGCGCCGTCGCCGGCCTGAGCGACCGATTTCAGCCGCATGCAGTCGGGACGCACCATGAGTACCGCCTTGCGGCCCTGCTCCACTACTTGGCTTGCGGCACCGGATCTGACACGGCCGCCATTCGGTAGCGTGTAGACCGTCTCGTCCGTACCGCGGGAGCTGAGCTCTATGGGCAGAAAGTTGGAGTTGCCAATAAAGCTGGCGACAAACCGCGTGGCAGGTGTCTCGTACAAATCGGTGCCCGAGCCAACCTGCTCGATGCGGCCCTTGTTGAAAACGGCGATGCGATCCGACAGGCGCAACGCTTCTTCCTGGTCATGCGTCACGTAGAGAACGGTGACCCCGGTTTCCTGGTGGATGCGGCGCAACTCGCTCTGCAGCTCTTCACGCAGCTTTTTATCCAACGCAGACAAGGGCTCATCCATGAGCAGGATGGGCGGGTCATAGGCCAGCGCCCTGGCGATGGCCACACGCTGCTGCTGGCCGCCTGACAGCTCGGCGGGCTTGCGATGGCCGAAGTCATCGAGGTGGATCAGCTTGAGCATACGCGCGGTCTTCTCGCGGACCTTGTCTTCGCTCCATTTGCGCACGCGCAGCGGAAAGGCGATGTTCTCGGCCACGCTGAGGTGCGGAAACAAGGTGTAGCGCTGGAACACCATGCCGATGTTGCGCTGGCTGGGCGGCACGCTGAGCAGGTTCTTCTGGTTGAGCACCACGCTGCCTTCGGTCGGGTCTTCGAAGCCGGCGGTGATATAGAGCGTCGTGCTCTTGCCCGAGCCGCTGGGGCCGAGAAAGGTCATGAACTCGCCGCGCTGGATATCCAGCGAAACATGGTCGATCGCGACCGCGGCTCCGTAGGTCTTGCGCAGGTCGCGCAGGCTCAGAAATACATCGTTGGGTGTGGACATGGCAATCAATCAGGTGGGGGATTTCGTGGCCCTGGTGCCCAGCAGCGCGGACAGCAGCATGAACAGGAGCGTGATGCCGATCAGCAGAGCCGAGGCCGCGGCGATCACCGGCGAGAGGTCCTGGCGCAGCGCGGCCCAGATCCGCACCGGCAGGGTTTCCGCGCCCGGCGTCGCCATAAAGATGGCCAGCACGACGTCGTCCCAGGAGATCAGGAAAGAGAACAGCGCGGCGGCGCCCAGGCCCAGCCGGATCGACGGCAGCGTCACACGCCAGCGTACGGCCCATTCGCTGGCGCCGCAGATGCGCGCCGCGTCTTCCAGCGCGAAGTCAAAACTCTCCAGCGAATTGGAGATCGCGATGATCGAAAACGGCAAGGCGATGACCAGGTGGCCCAGCACAAAACCCGGCAGGGTGCCGGTCAGGCCGATGCGCAGAAACACCGCATACAGCGCCACGGCCAGCACGACCACGGGCATGACCATTGGCGTCAGAAAGAAGGCCCGCAGGATGGCCTTGCCGCGGAATCGTCCGCGCACCAAAGCCATGGCGGTGAAGAAGCCGAGCACCACCGACAGCACACTGACGAGGACGGCGATCTTCAGGCTGTTCCAGGTCGCTTCTATCCAGCCCGGCTCGGCCCAGAGCTGCTGGTACCAGCGTGTGGTCCAGCTCGGCGGCGGAAAGGCCAGCCACTGCGAACTGCCGAAAGACAAGGCGACGATGAACACAATCGGCGCCAGCAGAAACACCACGGTCAAAACAGCGATGAACAGGAGCCCCACCTTGAGGGGCCGGCCGATATGGGGAAATTCGAGCAGCATGTCGGGAGTTCCAGTCAATCAGGCGGCAGCGTTACGCTTGCCTTGAACACCGCCGTAGAGGCGCAACTGCAGCGCATATAGACCCAGCGTCACAACCATCAGCACCAGTGCCGCGGCGCCGCCCAGCCCCCAATTCAGCAGGGACTGCACCAGCTGCGCGATCAGTTCGGCCAGCATCATGTTGTTGGTCCCGCCCAGCAAGGCCGGCGTCACAAAATAACCCAGTGACATCACAAACACCATCAACGCGCCACTGGCAAGGCCAGGCGCCGCCAGCGGCAGCAGCACCCGCCAGAAGGATTGCCAGGCGCTGGCGCCGCAAATGGTGGCAGCGCGAAGCGTCGATGGATCGATCGCCTTGATCGTTGCGTGCAGGGGCAGGATCAGAAAGGGCAGCATGATGTAGGTCATGCCTATCGTTACGCCCACCAGGTTGTTGACCAGCGGCAGCGGCGCATCGATGGCGCCCCACTTCACGAGCATCTGGTTGATGACCCCGGTGCGCTGCAGCAGCACCATCCAGGCGTAGGTGCGCACCAGCAGGTTGGTCCACATCGACAGCAGCAGCACGCTCATCAGCAGCTTGGCCCAGCCGCGCGGAAGAATCGCCAGCAGCCAGGCCACCGGAAAACCCACCAGCACGGTGAACACCGTGACCAGGCTGGCGACCGTGAAGGTGTTGAGCATCACCTTGGCATAGGTCCACGAACCGACCAGTTCCCGGTAGTTCTGCAAGCCCCATTGCGGCTCCATGAAGCTGCGCAGCAGCAGCATCAGAACCGGCACCACAAAGAACAGCGCCAGCAGGCTCAGCACCGGCCACAGCCAGGCAAAGCCGGAGGCGCGCTTGACCCGTCCGGCCGGGTTGATCGACGGGGCCGGCCTGGCAGCGCCGTACGGAAGGGAAGCGGAACTGGGGTTGGGCATGGCAAATAAGCGTGTTGAGGTCGTCTTCGACGTGGCAAAAATGCGGCCGGAATCACGGGCCGGTGAAGAGAGCCGGCCGTGTCGACGACCGCTCGGCTTCACCCTGCCCGGCCCGGTTTACTGGGCTTGCCAGGCGTACCAGCGTTTTCCGATGGCGTCGCGGTTCTCTGCCCAGTACGCCATGTTCAGGTTGATCTGCGTCTTGGTGAACTGGTCGGGCAGGTTTTTGACGGCGGCCGCCGGCATCATGGCCTTGGCGTCCTTGTTGATGGGGGCGTAGGAAGTCTCCACCGCGAAGTCGGCCTGCGCCTTGGCACTGCTCGCCGCAGCCAGGAACTTCATCGCGGCCGCCTTGTTCTTGCTGCCCTTGGGCACCACCAGCACATCGGCGGCCGTCAGATTCTGGTTCCAGGACATGCCGACGTTGCCGCCGGTGCTTTCGATGGCATTGATGCGCCCGTTCCAGAACATGCCCAGGGGTGCTTCACCCGACGCCAGCAGCTGCTGCGACTGCGCGCCGCCCGTCCACCAGACGATCTGGCTCTTGATGGTATCGAGCTTCTTGAACGCACGGTCCAGGTCCAGCGGATAGAGCTTGTCGGCCGGCACGCCGTCAGCCAGCAAGGCCAGCTCCAGCACGCCAGGGGCGGACCACTTGTACAGCGTGCGTTTGCCCGGAAAGGCCTTCATGTCGAAGAGGTCGGTCCAGTTGGCGGGCTGGGCCGTCTTGAAGGTGTCCTTGTTGTAGCCCAGCACAAAGGAGTAGTAGAAGCTGCCGACCTGGTGCGTGCCGGAAAAGCGCGGGTCCAGGCTGGCTTTTTGCACCACGTTGTAGTCAATGGGTTCGAGCAGGCCGTCCTTGGCGGCGCGGGCGGCGAAGTCACCCTCGACATCGACCACGTCCCACACTACATTGCCGCTTTCGACCATGGCCTTGAATTTGCCGTAATCGGTCGGGCCGTCCATCACGACCTTCACGCCGCTGCTGGCGGTGAAAGGATCGGTCCAGCTTTTCTTCTGCGCCGCCTGCGTCGTGCCACCCCAGCTGGTGAAGACGATTTGCGATGATTGCGCATGACCTGCCAATGGAATGGCGAGGGAGGCAAGGGAGAGGAGGGCAAGGGCCGTCAGATGGCGGCGGCTCAAAGACAGTGTTTTCATAACTACTCCATGTGTTGAATATCGAACGGAACCAAGGGAACTACGCGTGTCACGCTTGCAATAACAGGGCCAGTTCAAGCGCGTGTAAAAGAAATAGGACTGATTGCCGTGCCGATCACACCAGCGGCGAGAACGGCATGGGCTTCAAAATCTTGCACTCCATCTCTTCAATCAAGATCTGCAGCTTGGGCAAAAATGCCTTCCACAGCGGGTCCATCAGCAGAGCCGTGCGACGTCTGTCGCGGTCATCGAGGCTCTCGAAAGCCCAGAGGTGAACGATCTGATTGAGCGCACCAATGTCGGTCGAAAAGTAGCCCACCAGTTGCCCCAGATGGCGCTTCTGAATCGCCAGTCCTTCTTCCTGCACCAACTGAATGTAGGCAGGCACGGCACCGATTTTGAGACGGTAGGTCCGCAGTTCATAAAACATGACATTGCCCTCGGGTTAACGCATGACAAAGGGATCAGCGATGGGCGCATCGCTGGTGTTGATCCAGACCGATTTGGTTCGGCTGTAGTCGAGCATGGCTTCCATGCCGGCCTCACGGCCCAGCCCACTTTCGCCATAACCTCCGAAGGGCACCATGGGCGAAATCACACGGTAGGTGTTGACCCACACCACACCGGCGCGCACCTGGCGCACGAGGCGGTGCGCACGCGCGATGTTTTGGGTGAACACGCCCGCAGCCAGCGCATAACGGCTGTCGTTGGCCAGCCGCAAGGCGTGCTCTTCATCATCGAACTTCAACACGCTCAGCACCGGGCCGAACAACTCTTCCTGCACACAGGGTGTCTTCGGGCTATCGCAATCGAGAATGGTGGGTTCGTAATAGAAGCCAGAGGCCTGCGCCGGGGGTACACGGCCACCCGTCAGCAAACGGGCACCCGCCGCGACACTGGCTTGCACCACACGCGCTATGTGTTCGCGCTGGCGCGCCGTGGCCAAGGGGCCCATTTCCGTGGCGAGGTCTTGCGGGTCACCGATGCGTATGGCCTGGGCCTTGGCTACGAGTTTTTCAACGAGAGCCTGATGCACGCTAGCCTGCACCAGCAGACGCGACCCAGCCACGCAGCTTTGGCCGGAGGCGGCAAAGATGCCCGACACGATAGCGTTGGCGGTGCTGTCAAGGTCGGCGTCCTCGAACACCATCACCGCAGACTTGCCGCCCAGCTCCAGCGACGTGGTGGCGAGGTTTTCGGCCGAGTTACGCAGGATGTGGCGCGCGGTCGACGGCCCGCCCGTGAAGGCGATCTTGGAGACCAGCGGATGGCTGGTCAGCGTCAGGCCGCAGGTCGCGCCGAAGCCGGTCAGCACATTGACCACACCGGCAGGAAAACCGGCCTCATGAATGAGTTCGGCAAAGGCCAGCAGCGGCGCGGGTCCATCTTCGGAAGCCTTGAGCACCACGGTACAACCGGCCGCCAATGCTGGCGCCAGCTTCACCGCGCTCAGAAAGAGCTGAGAATTCCAGGGCACGATGGCGGCCACGACGCCGATGGGTTCGCGCCGCGTATAAGCCTCCATGTCCTCCTTGTCGATCGGGAAGTGCGCGCCCTGCAACTTGTCGGCCATGCCCGCGTAGTAGCGGTAGTACTCCGCGATGTAGAGGATCTGCGCACGGGTCTCGCGCAGGATCTTTCCGGTGTCCGTGGTCTCCAGCGCGGCCAGCCGTTCGACGTTAACCGCCAGCAGGTCGGCCAGGCGATGCAGGAGTTTTCCGCGCTGCGTGGGACGCAGTCGTGACCATGCGGAATCGCTGAAGGCTTGGTGCGCGGCTTCGACTGCGCGATTCACGTCGGCGGCGCTGGCCGAAGGCATCATGGCCCAGGCCAGGCCGCTGGCAGGGTTGAGGCTTTCGAACGACTCTTCCGCGTGTTCGAAAGCGCCGTCTATGTATTGCTGGAATTGCTGCATGGCCATGGTCAATCGGTTTGAGGAGAGGCTTGCTCAGGCGAAGGCAGGCATGACTTCGTCGATGAACAGCTGCAGCGACCGGCGCTTGCGCTCGAAGTCCATATGACTGTCCAGCCACAGGCTGTACTGGTCGTAGCCCAGGGCTTCATACGCCTTCAGGCGTTCGATGACTTGCGCCGGCGTGCCCATGACCAGGTTCTGGCGCAGCTTGTCCGGGGCGAAGGCCGGCGCGGCGTCCAGCTCTTCCTGGCGGACCGCTTCCATGAAGCCGTTCTTGATCGGCCGCTCGCGGCGCGCCCATTTTCCGAAGTAGGTGTAGAACTTCTGCAGGTCCAGTGCACCCCGCGACAGCTCTTCCTCGGTCTCGGCCACATAGGTGTGCATCAGCATCATGATCTCGGGGCGCGGCACTTCGGGGTGAGCCTCGCAGGCGGCATCGAAACGGTTCATCAACTCGGCGACTTCGGCATCGCCGGCGGCCAGCGCGGTGACCTGCACATGGCAGCCGTTGGCGACGGCGAAGTCGTGCGACATCGGATCGCGCGCGGCGATCCACATCGGCGGATGCGGTTGCTGGATCGGGCGCGGCACAGGCGTGCTGACAGGGAACTTCCAGAACTCGCCGTCGTGCGCGTAGTCGCCGGCAAACAGCTTCTGCAGCGCGGGCACCATCTCGCGCATGCGGGCGCCGGCGCTCATCGCGTCGAGGCCGGGCAGCAGGCGGTCGTATTCGAAGAGGTAGGCGCCGCGCGCGATGCCCAGGTCCAGCCGTCCGTTGCTGACCACATCGCAGAGGCCGGCTTCTCCGGCCAGTCGCACCGGGTGCCAGAACGGCGCAATGATGGTGCCCGTGCCGAGGCGTATGCGCGAGGTCTTCGCGGCCAGGTAGGCCAGGTTCACAAACGGATTGGGGGCGATGGTGTACTCCATCGCGTGGTGTTCACCGACCCAGATGGTCTCGAAACCGCCACGCTCGGCGATCAGCGTCAGTTCGGTCAGTTCCTCCAGCAGTTGGTGATGGGAAACGCTGTCGTCATACCGCTCGGGGTGAGCGAACAATGAAAATTTCATGGCGGGCTTTGTGGGAGGTTGAAGTCTGGAGTCGGTGACCGGGAGGCAGGCCGGGATCAGGCGGCGTGGGCCAGCGGGGTGACGTCGCCGCGCTGTGCATCGCCGACGTAGACGCCGAAGCTGTCTTCGGCGCGCTCGCGCGCATAACGCGTCAGCACCGCGGCCGTGGCGTCGTCGACCGCCTTCAGGCCGGCAAGGTCTTGCAGCGCCACGTGGTGCAGGCGCGCGTCGCCGTGGCCGGCGTCAGGGGCGCGGCCGCGGTAGATCACACACGGACCTTGCGCGTCTTCATAGACGGAGAACACAAAGTCCAGCGTGGCATGCAGGCCGAGCGCCTTGAGCACACCATACAGGCCGTCGTTGCCGCTGGGCGTGCCAAGGCGCGAGGCTCCGGGCAACTCGTAGCCGCCGTCGCCATGGCGCAGCAGAACCACGCCGGCGTCAGTTTCGATCAGCGCATGGATGTGGGCGTTGCCGCTGCCGCTGGCGTTGACCGCGGCGACATCCTGGTAACCGACATAGGCACCGCGGCAATAGCCCAGAGGCCGGCCCGGGCTGTGCTCCAGACCGACGACCTCACCGATGAGGATGGTGTGGTCACCGGCATCGACCAGCTGCCAGGCCTTGCACTCGAAGGTGGCCAGACTGTCCTTGATGAGCGGCACGGCCGAGCGGCCTTCGGTCCACTGGCATTGCTCGAACTTGTCCGCAGCCTTCGATGCGAACAGGCTGGAAATGGGCTTTTGCGCTTCGCTCAGCACGTGGATGGCAAAGGCCGGCGCCGCAGAAAACACTGCATGGCTGTGCGCGGTCTTCGCCAGGCAGACGGAGACCAGCGGCGGGGCCAGCGACACCGAAGTAAAAGAGTTGGCGGTGAAGCCGCGCGGCTGGCCGTCGGCATCGCGCGTCGTCACGACGGTGACGCCGGTGGGATAACAACCGAGTCCGTCCCGGAAGGAGCGGACATCGATGGTTTGCGGGGCCTCTTGGACTTGAGAGGCTTGGGGTTTGTCGTTCATGGCACCTGCTCCGTGAAGTTGTTCAATGCATCGCGCAGGACGAGGCTGACCTCCTCCGGTGCCGTGAGACTCATCATGTGACGGTTCCCCTTCAGCACATGTGCCGCAGCACGCGGCGCCAGACGGGCCATCTCGTGCGACATGGCTGGCGTCGAGTTGGGGTCGAGCTCACCGGTGAAGAACAGCGCCGGCGGCTGCAGGCTGGGCAGGCGCGCGGCGTGCACCGCATCGGCCGTGGCAAAGACCTGGTAGGCCGTGGCATAGCCCTGGTGGTTGACCTCCTGCAGCAGCTTGCGCGAGAGCGCTTCGGCCATCGCGGTGTCCGGGTTGCCGGGGCTGCCGAACCAGCGCTTGAGGGTGTCGTCCAGGTTGGCCTGCGTGCCGTGGCGCAGCAGCTCGCTGGCGCGTTGCCGCACCAGAAAACGCTGCTCTTCGCTGCGCGAGAACACCGCGTTCATGGCCACCACACCGGCGCAGCGCGAGGGGTACTCCAGCGCGAACTCCAGTGCCACCAGGGCGCCCATGGAGTGGCCAACCACGCGCACCCGGGGCAGGCCCAGCATGTCGATCAGGTCCAGGAGCTGCTGCGCATATTCGCTCAGCGCCAACGGTCCTTCGGGCAAAGCACTTTGGCCATGCCCCCACATGTCGTAGACCAGTACATCGAAGTCCGCGGCCAGGTCGTTGACCTGGGGTGTCCACACCTCCTTGGCCATGCCGACACCGTGGATCAGCACCACAGACGCGCCGTGGCCGTAGCGGCGCCAGGCCGTGCCCTGGGGCGTCACCCCGGAGGCGGTCGGCGTCGGCGGTGAAAAATCAGCACGCGAACCAACGCCCCTATCGGCGTGCAGATCAGCTTGCATTGGCGTTCATCTCCTTGATGTCCTGGTAGCGGTCGCCGATGCGGTGGTGTGGGCGGCCGCCAATCGAGGCGCCCAGTGCCACGACGATTTCGTCAGGAGCCGGTGCATCGACGATGGAGAACTGGATCGTCAGGTAGTGCGAGCGCATGCCCTCGTCATGCTTGTGCATCAGCGGAATCGCGATCGGGCAGGCCGGGCCGCCGCGCACATTGGTAAAGGCCAGGTAGCTCTTGGCGCCGACGGCTTCGCGGTAGAGATTGCCGAAGCGCAGCGTGTGGATCAGCGCGGAGGCGTGCTCCAGCTCGCCCGATGTTCCGACGATGGCCGCCTTGCCGTAGCCCTCGACCACCTCGCCCGAGCCTGCCATGGACAGGATGCTGTCGGTGAGGAGCTTGCCCAGTTGGGGGCCAATGGCATGGATTTCAGGCTTCAGGTCGTCCACATAACCGCGCCCGGCCCAAGGGTTGGCCAGCACGGCCGCCGCGGCAAACAGTTGCAGCGGACGGGCCGCCACACGGCCACCCTCGAGGCGAATGTCTTCGGTGTAGGTGACGATTTTTCGGAGTTGGAGAGCGCTCATAGAAGTTCCTTTTGCGTTGATTGGATCATGTTTTACCGTTTTCGGTATTATGGTATACCATAATACCTAACAAGATTATCCAGCCATTTGCCTTGTCCCTGGCGTCTCGTTTGGTGGAATGCGATGCGTGTTTTTCAGGCAGGGGCTGAGGCCCCCTCCTTCACCCAGGCCGCCTTTTCAACGGCGCATCGTGAAGTTCTTGAGCCAGGGCACAGATCTGCGTGAGCGTCAGTCGGCGCGGATGTTGGCCGCCTTCACCACCGAGCGGTACTTCTCGACTTCCGAGGCCATGAACTTGCCCAGCGCCTCGGCAGAGGCACCAGAGGCCACAATGCCCTGCTCCGTCAGCCGCTTCTGGACCTGCGCATCCGTCAACACCTGCTGCGCTGCCTGCTGGATTTTCTGCAGGATGTCCGGCGGCGTCTTGTTGGGCAGAAAGAGACCAAACCACACGCCGAGGTCAAAACCCTCCAGACCCTTGATTTGCCCCAGGGCGGGAATCTCCGGCGCCAGTTCACTGGGCTTGGTCGCGGTGACGGCAAAAGCCTTGAGCTTGCCCGACTTGATGAAGGGCTGTGCGGCGCTGAGGGTGGAGACCCCCAGCTCGATCTGCCCGCCCATGACGTCGACCAGGGCCGGCGACGCGCCCCGGTAGGGGATGTGTGTCATGAAGATGCCGGCACGCATCTTCAGCAACTCGCCGGCCACGTTCATCGGCGTGCCGTTGCCTGCGGAGGCATAGCTCAGCGCCCCCGGCTTGGCCCTGGCCAGCGCGAGGACTTCAGCGACCGAATTGGCCGGCAGGCTGGGGCTGCCCACCAGCACCATCGGGCCGGTGGCGACAAACACCACGGGCGACAGGTCCTTCATGCCGTCATAACCCACCTTGGGATTGATCAGTTTGTTGATGAGGATTTCGGAGCCAGAGCCCAGGAAGATGGTGTAGCCGTCAGGTGTTGCACGCACGGCACGCTGGGTGCCGAGCATGCCGCCCGCACCGGCCACGTTTTCGATCACGACCGGCTTGCCGAGCTTTTCGCTCAGCAAGGGCGCGATCGTACGCGCCACGTTGTCCGAACTGCCACCCGGCGCGAAAGGCACCAGCAGCGTGATGCTGCGCTCCGGCCAGGCCGCCTGCGCAGAGAAGGTAGGCGCGAGGCAGAACGCGAAGGCACTGGCCGCCAGCGCGGCCAGGCGGCCGAAGGTGGCGGAGGAAGGAAGAGACAGAGTTTTCATGGCGACAACAAAAAGTAAATGTCAAAAACGATGAATCCCTTGCGCATCGACCGTTGCGGCTCTCGGGCCGCTCACGGCAAACACACACAGTGCCTGGCGATGCAGGCCGGCCCTCCGCGGCTCCCCGAGCCAGCGACTGCCTGTGGCCAGCGGATGTGGCTTTCAGAAGCCCTGTGGCGTGGATTTAACCACCCTTACCGTCTTCTAATATTATGGAATACCATAATACTTAAGCACGATCCATGCCTTGACGGCCATCCTGGCTACCGCGTCGGCGCCCAGCGCCAGGGCCTTGGCCACAGAATCTGCGAATTCCGGCTCAGTGGTCGTAGGCCTTTTCGCCGTGCGAGGCGATATCCAAGCCTTCGCGCTCTTCGTCTTCCGTGACGCGCAAGCCGATGGTCATATCGACCAGCTTGAAGGCGATGAACGACACCACGCCCGACCAGACGATCGACACACCCACGCCCCACAATTGGCTGATGAGCTGGGTCGTCATGTCGAAGTCGGCGACCTTGTTGGCCACGTAGTCGTAGACGCCGGTACCGCCCAGCTTGGGCGACACGAATACGCCGGTGAGCAAGGCGCCCAGAATGCCGCCCACGCCGTGCACGCCGAACACATCCAGGCTGTCATCCGCGCCCAGCATGCGCTTGAGCCCCGTAACGCCCCAGAAGCAGGCCAAACCGGCCAGCAAGCCGATCACCAGGCCGCCCATGGCGCCAACATAGCCGCAGGCGGGCGTAATGGCCACCAGGCCGGCAATCGCACCAGATGCCGCACCCAGCATGGAGGGTTTGCCCTTGCGGATCCATTCCGCAAAGACCCACGATACGGTGGCCGCGCAGGTGGCCAGGAACGTGTTGACGAATGCCAGGGTCGCCGTGCCGCTCGCCTCCAGATTGGAGCCGACGTTAAAGCCGAACCAGCCCACCCACAGCAGTGAGGCGCCGATCATTGTCATCGTCAGGCTGTGCGGTGTCATGGGTTCCTTGTTGAAACCGACGCGCTTGCCAATCAGGAAAGCGCCCACGATGCCAGCCATTGCCGCGTTGATGTGCACAACCGTGCCGCCCGCGAAGTCGATGGCACCTTTCTGGAACAGGAAGCCTGCTGTGGCGCCGACTTTGTCGGCCACTTCGGCGCTGGTGTAAGCGTCAGGGCCGGCCCAGTACCACACCATGTGGGCAATAGGCAGGTAGCTG
Source organism: Polaromonas sp. P4_H1 (assembly GCF_056400945.1). Classification (NCBI taxonomy): domain Bacteria; kingdom Pseudomonadati; phylum Pseudomonadota; class Betaproteobacteria; order Burkholderiales; family Comamonadaceae; genus Polaromonas; species Polaromonas sp. P4_H1. Next base: position 202,361 of record NZ_JBFUKG010000008.1, read on the forward strand.
AAGGTGAACCACAACACCATGAAGGCGAGCACTGCCGAGAACTTCACGCGCTCGGCCAGCGATCCGATGATGAGGGTGGGCGTAATGGCCGCAAACGTCATCTGGAAGGCGATGTAGATGAATTCCGGAATCACCACGCCCTTGCTGAACGTGGCGATCACGCTGTCGGGCGTGACACCCTTGAGAAACGCACGGTCGAAGCCCCCAAAGAAGGCGTTGCCTTCGGTAAAAGCCAGGCTGTAACCATACAGGCACCACAACACGCCCAGCAGAGCGAAGGTCACCATGACCTGCATCATTACCGAAAGCATGTTCTTCGTGCGCACCATGCCGCCATAAAACAGGGGCAGGCCGGGCACGGCCATCATGATGACCAGCAAGGTTGCAACAATCATCCAACTGGTATCGCCCTTGTTGGGCAGTGGCGCAGCGTCGGCCGCGTAGGCGACCGAGCTGAGAACGAAGGCGCTGCATATGGCAAGCGCCGCAGGAAATCTTTTCATGGCAAAAGTCCTTTAAGGGTTGAAAAAGTGCGCAGGACCTTCAGCAACGTCCATGCCAGTTTTTCCTGACAGGAACTTTTCGATCATCTCATTCAACTTGCGCATGTTTGTAGCTATGCTGCCGTGGCCAGGGTGCGACGCGGCAAGCCGCGTAACGTCAACGCTCGCTTTGGCGCTATGGTCTGCCATTACCTGTTCGACCCCGACTTCTGCAACGTCGCCCCGGGCTGGAAAAAAGGCGTGGTCGAGGAGAACGTGCAGGACAGCCGTCGGCGCATCTGGACCGAAGCCGCCATGCGGCGCTTCGGCTCGTTCATTGAGCTCAATGTTCAACGACCGCCAGATGACCCGACGCACTACCGTTCAGAAGCCCTGAACGCCCGGGTACCAGCTCGTGCCAGCCATGGGAATCTGCGTCATGGCAGAGGCCTCCAGGGTCAGCGCGCACAGGTCTTCGGGCTCCAGATTGTGCAGGTGGGACTTGCCGCAGGCCCGCGCAATGATCTGGGCTTCCATCGTCAGCACCGACAGGTAGTTGGCCAGGCGGCGCCCCGCCTGCACCGGGTCCAGGCGCGAAGCCAGGCCCGGGTCCTGCGTGGTAATACCGGCCGGGTCCTTGCCCTCATGCCAGTCGTCGTAGGCGCCGGCCACGGTGCCCAGCCGGGCGTACTCGTCCTGCCAGCGCGGGTCGTTGTCGCCCAGGGCCACCAGCGCGGCGGTGCCGATGGCTACCGCGTCGGCGCCCAGCGCCAGAGCCTTGGCCACGTCGGCGCCGTTGCGGATGCCGCCCGAGACGATGAGCTGCACCTTGCGGTGCATGCCCAGGTCCTGCAGCGCCTTCACCGCCGGCCGGATGGCCGCCAGGATGGGAATGCCGACGTGTTCGATGAAGACCTCCTGCGTCGCGGCCGTGCCGCCCTGCATGCCGTCGAGCACCACGACGTCGGCGCCGGCCTTCACCGCCAGGGCCACGTCGTAGTAGGGGCGCGTCGCGCCGACCTTCACGTAGATGGGTTTTTCCCAGTCGGTGATTTCGCGCAGCTCGAGGATCTTGATCTCCAGGTCGTCCGGGCCGGTCCAGTCCGGATGGCGGCAGGCCGAGCGCTGGTCGATGCCCTCGGGCAGGCAGCGCATCTTGGCCACGCGCGGGCTGATCTTCTGGCCCAGCAGCATGCCGCCGCCGCCCGGCTTGGCGCCCTGCCCGATCACGACCTCGATGGCGTCGGCCTTGCGCAGGTCGTCGGGGTTCATGCCGTAGCGCGACGGCAGGTACTGGTAGACCAGGGTCTTGGACTGACCGCGCTCTTCCTGCGTCATGCCGCCGTCGCCGGTTGTGGTGCTGGTGCCGACCAGGCTGGCGCCGCGGCCCAGGGCTTCCTTGGCCTGGGCCGACAGCGCGCCGAAGCTCATGCCGGCGATGGTGACCGGCGTCTTGAGGTGGATGGGCTTCTTGGCAAAGCGCGTGCCCAGGACCACGTCGGTGCCGCACTTCTCGCGGTAGCCTTCGAGTGGATAGCGGCTGATCGACGCACCAAGGAACAGCAGGTCGTCAAAGTGCGGCAGCTTGCGTTTAGTGCCGCCGCCCCGAATGTCATAGATGCCGGTGGCTGCAGCACGGCGAATCTCGGCCAGCGTGGCCGGATCGAAGGTTGCCGAAAAGCGCGGCGGAGTCTGTGCGGCGACGGGCGCGGCCAGCGTCTGGGCGGAAATGGGTGCGTTCATGTCAGTAGGCTCCTGCGTTGTCAACATGGAAGTTGTAGAGAGTGCGGGCAGACCCGAAAAGCCTGAAGGCGCCGGTGTCCACGTCGGTATGGCCGGCCTTGGCCAGCAGGTCGGCCAGGATGCTGCGCTCGGCCTCGCCCATGGTTTTTTGCTCGCAGTCGGAGCCCAAGCTCTTGACCTTCCCGCGCACGAAGATGCGGGCTTCGTAGAGCGAGTCGCCCAGCGCTTCGCCGGCGTCGCCGAGCACCACCAGGTTGCCGGCTTGCGCCATAAAGGCCGAGAAGCTGCCTACCGAGCCGCCCACCACCACATCCGCGCCCTTGAGCGAGATCGCGCAGCGCAGGCCGGCATCACCGTCGATGACCAGCAGCCCGCCCTGGGCCGTGGCACCGGCGGCGTTGGAGGCGAAGCCCTTGACGTGGACCTTGCCGCTCATCATGTTCTCGGCCACGCCGGTGCCGGCGCTGCCGTTGATGATGACGTTGGCGATCTGGTTCATGCCAGCGGCGTAGTAGCCGGCATGGCCTTCCACCGTGATGCTGACGTCGGCATTCATGCCGGCTGCAATCGCATGGGCGCCGTTGGGGTTGTCGATCTGCACCGACAGGCCGGGCTTGGCCTGCTTGTGCAGGAACTGGTTCACCTCACGCAGCGGCGTGGCTGCGAGGTCGAATTTCATGCTTTCCATACGTACATCTCCTCCGGGGCGGGTTCAAAGACATGGGCGTGCTTGACGCCGGGCAGGTGGGCCAGCGAGCGGAACTCGGATGCGATGGCCACGTAGTCATCGGTCTCGGCCACCACCGCCGGCTTGCAGGCGAAGGGGTCGCGGATCAGCGCGAGTTCGTTGGGCGTGCCCATCAGGAAGGTGTAGAAGCCGTCGAGCACTTCGAAGCCCTTTTGCAGCGCGTCCTTCAGGCTGTCGCCCTCGCGCAGGCGCCACTCCAGAAAGCGGGTCGCCGCTTCGGTGTCGTTGTCGGTGTCGAACTGGATGCCGTAAGGCGCCAGCATGCGGCGGATGCCGTTGGGGTTGGACAGCGAGCCGTTGTGCACCAGGCAGAAGTCCTCGCCGGCGGTGAACGGATGAGCGCGGTCGGCCGTTACAGCGGACTCGGTCGCCATGCGGGTGTGGCCGACGAGGTGGCTGCCCTTGAAGTCGGCGAAGCGGTAGCGCGCCGCGACTTCGGCGGGCGTGCCGATGTCCTTGTAGAGGTCGATGCTCTGGCCTGCGGAGAACACCTGCAGCAGCGGCTGGTAGCCGTGCAGCCAGGCCTTGACCGTGTCGGGCGAACCGTCGAAGGCGATGATGCCGTGGTTGCCCTTGGCCTCGACCGAGGCGTTCACGCCGAACGCGCCGTTCAGCGCGGCGACGAGGGCCTGCCAGTCGTACGTAGCACCACCCTTGACCAGGCCGGAGAACACGCTGACCTTGCGGCGGCCATCGGCCAGCGGCGGCGTGAAGACGGCCAGGCCGGCCGAGTCGGGGCCGCGCTCGGTCATGCCGATCATCATGGGCACCATGAGTTCGCCGAGCTGCTCACGCAGCGCCGGCGTTTTCACCAAAAGTCCAACTATTCCGCACATGGCGTTTCCCTTTCAAAAGAATTCGAGGTATTGCTTGATTTCCCAATCGGAGACGTGACGCTGATACTCCAGCCACTCCATCCGCTTGAGCTTGAGGAATTCCTGGGCGACCGGGCCCAGCGCATCGCAGACCAGCGTGTCAGCTTCCAGGGCGTCGAGTGCCAGGCCGAGGTTCTGCGGCAGCAGGCCGATGCCCGCCTCGCTGAGTTCGCTTTCGCTCCACTCGTAGAGGTTGGTGTTGCGCGGCACGCCCGGGTCCAGCTTGCGGTCCACGCCGTCGAGGCCCGCGGCGATGACGGCCGCGGTGGCCAGGTAGGGATTGGCCGCACCGTCCGGCAGGCGCAGCTCCAGCCGGCCCTTGGGGATGCGGATCATGCTGGAGCGGTTGTTGTCGCCGTAGGTGATGTAGGCGGGTGCCCAGGTCGCGCCGGTGAGCGAGCGACCAACCACCAGGCGCTTGTAGGAGTTGACGGTGGGCGCGCACAGCGCGGTGAGCGCCGGTGCATGCGCCAGCAGGCCGCCGAGAAAGTGATAAGCCAGCTCGGAGAGTTCGAGGCCGCGTGCATCGCTCTTATCGCAAAACAGGTTGCTCTTGCCGTCGCCGATGGACATGTGCATGTGCATGCCGTTGCCGGGACGGTTGGCAAACGGCTTGGGCATGAAGGAGCACAGCAGGCCCATGTCGTTGGCGATCTCCGACGCCGCCATTTTGAAGAAGACGAAATGGTCGGCCGAGGTCAGGCAGTCGGTGAAGGTGTAGTTCAGCTCGAACTGGCCGTTGGCATCCTCATGGTCGATCTGGTAGACGTCCATGCCCACGGCGCGCAAGTCGTTGGACAGGCGCTCCAGGAAGGCACGCGTGCGCGACAAGCCCTTGTAGTCATAGCAGGGCTTGGCCAGCGTGTCGCTGGGATCGCACGGTGCGAGCGCACCCTTGTCGTCGCGGCGCAGCAGCGAGAACTCGGGCTCCAGGCCGGTGAAGAGCGTGTAGCCGCGTTCCGTCAGTCGCTCGATCTGGCCGCGCAGCACCACGCGGCTGTCGAAGGCCCAAGGCTCGTTCTCGACATGGCCTTCGCAAACCATGCGTGCCAGACCCGGTTGCCAAGGCACCAGCGACAGGGTGGAGAGGTCGCCCTTGGCCATGAAGTCGGGGCCGTGCGGCTCGATGCCGACGCCGGAGATGGCGAAACCGGCGAAGCCCGCGCCCTCTTTCATGATGGAAGGCAAATGCGCTACCGGTACCGACTTGGCCTTGGCCACGCCGTGGATGTCTACGAACTGGGCCAGCACGTAGCTGACGCCCTGCTCAAGCAAATAGGCCTGCGCCGCCTCGACCGTGTCGAAGCGTGGCGAGGGGACCAGCGTACCGGCCGGCGCGGCCAGGCGGGAGGTGGGATCTGACTTCATGGAACAAGCTCCTTGGGTCTTAACAAAATAGTGCAACGCACTACGGGGAACGACTTGCTCCATGGTTGAAGCTTATCGCATTAATTCCTGTGATGCAACATTTATGCCTACTGCGAACTATTTTTTTGGTGCATTAAACTTGCTCAAAAGCACTGCCCACCATGACCACTCCCGTTGAAATCCAGCCCCCCTCCCTCGAAGAATCCGTCGGCGCGGCCATCCGCCAGCTGCGCCTGCGCGACGGTCTGACCATCGCCCAGATCGCTGAACAGGCCGGCCTTAGCAGGGGAATGCTCTCGAAGATAGAGACCGGCAGCACCATGGCTGGCATGGACACACTGGCTCGCATTGCACGCGCGCTTGGCGTGTCCATGTCCATGTTGTTCAGCAAGTACGACGCAACTGCTGCAACCGCGCAGCACGTCAAAAGTGGTGCAGGCATGGAAGTGGTGCGTCGGGGCACCAAAGACGGGCACACCTACCACCTTCTGGCATACGACCAAGGGCCCGTCAAACTCTTCGAGCCCTTTCTCATCACCATCGACGACGACAGCCAGCGCTACCCGACCTTCCAGCATCCCGGCACGGAATTCCTGTACATGCTCGAAGGTGTGATCGAGTACCGCTGTGGCCAGCAGACCTATGTGCTGCAGCCGGGCGACTCGCTGAGTTTTCAGGGCGACGTGCCGCACGGGCCGGAGAACCTGACGCAATGCCCGATCAAGTTCCTTTCCATCATCATTTATCCGCGCAACCCGGAATGAAAAAGAGGCCATCAAGCTGGCCTCTTTTATTTAACGCACAAAACGCCTACGCGCCAGACGCTTCACATGCCCGCGTAGTTCGGCCCGCCGCCACCTTCGGGCGTGACCCAAACGATGTTCTGCGTCGGGTCCTTGATGTCGCAGGTCTTGCAGTGCACGCAGTTCTGCGCGTTGATCTGCAGGCGGTCGGTGTTGTCGGCGTTCTTCACGAACTCGTAGACGCCCGCCGGGCAGTAGCGGCTCTCGGGGCCGGCGTATTTCGCCAGGTTGATGGTCACCGGCACGCTCGCATCCTTGAGCGTCAGGTGCGCGGGCTGGTGCTCTTCGTGGTTGGTGTTGGAGACGAACACCGAGCTCAGGCGGTCGAAGGTGAGCCTGTTGTCCGGCTTGGGATAGGCGATGGACTTGCACTCGGCCGCGGGCTTGAGGCGCGCGTGGTCGGGCTCGGTTCGGTGGATAGACCAGGGAGGGCTCTTGATGCCCAGCTTGGGCAGCAGCCACTGCTCGATGCCGGTCATGAATGAGCCGACATACACGCCCTTCTTGAACCACTGCTTGAAGTTGCGCGACCGGTCCAGCTCTTTGGCCAGCCAGCTCTCGGCGTAGGCCTTGGGGTAACCGGCGAGTTCGTCGTGCTGGCGGCCGGCAATGACGGCGTCATAAGCAGCTTCGGCGCAGAGCATGCCGGACTTGATCGCAGCGTGGCTGCCCTTGATGCGGCTGGCGTTGAGGTAACCGGCTTCGCAGCCGACCAGGGCGCCGCCGGGGAACACCGTCTTGGGCAGGCTGAGCGCGCCGCCCGCGGTGATAGCCCGCGCGCCGTAGCTGACGCGCTTGCCGCCCTCCAAATAAGCCTTGATGCTGGGGTGCGTTTTCCAGCGCTGCATTTCCTCGAAGGGGCTGAGGTAGGGATTGGTGTAATCCAAACCCGTGACCAAACCCAGCGTGACCTTGTTGTCTTCCAGGTGGTACATGAAGCCGCCACCGTAGGTGTCGCTGGCCATGGGCCAGCCGGCCGTGTGGATCACGAGGCCGGGTTTGTGTTTGGCCGGATCGATTTCCCAGAGCTCCTTCACGCCGAGGGCGTAGGACTGCGGATCCTTGCCTTCGTCAAGCTTGAAGCGATTGATGAGCTGGCGGCCGAGGTGGCCGCGCGCGCCTTCGGCGAACACGGTGTACTTGCCGTGCAGCTCCATGCCGAGCTGGAAATTGTCGGTGGGCTGGCCGTCCTTGCCGATGCCGAGGTTGCCGGTAGCGACACCTTTTACCGAAGGTAAGCCCCCATCTTCGGAACCGTCGTCGTTGTAGAGCACTTCAGCGGCGGGAAAGCCCGGGAAGATTTCCACGCCCAGGTTCTCGGCCTGCTGCGCGAGCCAGCACACGACGTTGCCCAGGCTGATGACGTAGTTGCCTTCGTTGTAGAAGCACGCGGGCACGAAGAAGTCGGGTATCTTGACGGCGCCGGTCTCGCTGAGGAAGAGGACTTCGTCGGCGGTGACGGGCTGGTTCAAGGGCGCGCCGAGTTCTTTCCAGTCGGGGAAGAGTTCGGTCAGCGCCTTCGGGTCCATCACGGCGCCGGAGAGGATGTGCGCGCCGGGCACGGAGCCTTTTTCGAGCACGACGACGGAAAGCTCCGTGCCTTTTTCAGCGGCGAGCTGCTTGAGCCGGATGGCCGTGGCCAGGCCGCCGGGGCCGCCGCCCACCACGACCACGTCGTATTCCATCGCTTCGCGGGGGCCGAACTGGGCCAGGATTTCTTCGGTGTTCATCGGGGTGGGCTTGAATTGTTTTTGGGGGAAGAAAGCGACAACGCCAAGCCGGCGTTCAAGGGCTGAGCTGCGCCACCAGCAGACAGGCATCGAGGCTGAGCGCCTCCACGCGCAAGGCGCCCGCCAAGCCATGGAAATGCAGGCCTTCGCCCAGCCCCACATGCTGCTCGATAGCCGAGGCCGCACGCGTGCCGCGAAACGACAGGCTGAACTCCCCCAAGGCCACCAGCACCACCAGGGCGCCGCTTTCAGCCAGCGACAGCTCGGCGCTGCTCCGGTGGGCGCTGACGGCGGCCGTTGCCTGGCCGCGCCGCGTCATCACATTGAACAGGCGCACCGGGCCCTCGCCCAGCTCGGTGGCCAGCGCCAGCTCGCCGTCGAAGGCATGGCCGTCGCCGAGCCGGGTGAACCGCAAGGCAGCGGCATCGGCGCGCAAGGTGAGCTGCCGGCCATCGGCCAGCAGCGCCTGGCGATCCATGCCGGCAAAGACAGAAAACGGGCCGTCGCGGCGGATGTCCGCCAGGCTGACGCGCCAGTCCCAGCCGCCATCACCCGTCCCGAAGGCGGCGATCTGCCGTGTCTGGCCGCCGCCATTGCGCCAGGGCTCGGCCACCAGGTCCGACACGGCAAAACGGCGCAGCCCCGCGGGCAAAGCGGCGACGTTCATGGCTCAGGCCGCGGCCGATGCAAGCGATGCGACCGGCGCAGCCGGCAGGCCGGCCTGCAGGGCCGGCAGCGCGTCGAAGAGGTCGCCGACCACGCCGTAGTCGGCGATCTGGAAGATGGGGGCGTCCGGGTCCTTGTTGACGGCGACGATGCAGTCGGCGTCCTTGATGCCGGCCAGGTGCTGGATGGCGCCGGAGATGCCCAGCGCCACATAGACCTGCGGCGCGATGGTCTTGCCGGTCTGGCCGATCTGCACGGTGTTGGCGGCAAAGCCCGCGTCCACCGCGGCGCGCGAGGCGCCCACGGCGGCCCCCAGGCAGTCGGCCAACGCCTCGACCCTGGCCATGCTCTCCCGCGAGCCCACACCCCGGCCGCCGGCCACGACGATGTGCGCCCGGCCGAGGTCCGGCCGCGTGCTGGCGGCCGCCTCCCGGCTGAGGAGGCGTGTGCGCGTGTCCGGCGCCACGGCGGGCACCGGGGTGATGGCCACGGCTGATTCGGCGTGGCCCACCGGCTTGAAGCTGCTGGCGCGCACCGTCAGAAAGGTCATCAGCGCGGTCGAGCGGACCTGCGTCAACACGACGCCGGCATAGGCCGGGCGTTCCAGGGTGTCGCCGTCGACACGCGTCACATCCGACAGGTAGGCCGCGTTGCACAGGGCCGCCGCACGCGGCAGCGCGGCGCGCGCGGCCAGGGTGTGCGCAGCGATCACCCAGCCATAACCGGCGGCCATGGCGGCCAGTTGGCGGGCGCGGGTTTCGGCGCCGGGCGACGCGAGCGCGGGGTCATCGGCCACGAGCACCATATCCACGCCGTGCAGCTGCGCGGCCTGGGTGGCAGCGGCCGTCAGGCCGTGGCCGATGAGCAGCAGGTGGACCTGCGTATCAGCGATAGCGGCCAGCCGTGTGGCCGCCTTCACCACGTGGGCGGTAGAGGGGTCGAGTTGCAGGCCGTCGCAGGCCGCCAGGACGAGGATGTTCATCAGAAGACTCCGGGAATTTCAGCGAATGAGCGGACGGGCGAAAGGTTCAGACCGCCTGGAAGGCCGGCAGGCCGCGCAGGCGATCGACCAGCGCGGGCATGCCAGCCAGTCGCACGCCGGGCGCACGCGCCGCGGGCTCGGCCACGCCCAGCAGCTGCACCCAGGGCTGGCCGCTCTCGGCCAGCGAGGCGGCGGGCAGCGTGGTGATGGTGGCTTTTTTCGCCCGCATCATGGCGGGCAAGGTGATGTTGCGGGGATCGCACAGGCGCAGGTCGACGCTGAGCACGGCGGGCAGGCTGAGCGCGAGTTGCTCGGCGCCCATATCGGCATCGGTGGAGACCTGCAACTCGTCCGCTTCAATCGCCAGCCGGTTCACGGCGACGGCCTGCGGCCAGTCGAGCAAAGCGGCCAGCATGGGGCCGGTGGCGCCGAGGTCGTCGTCGATGGCCTGCTTGCCGCAGAGGATGAGGCCGGCGCCCTCCTGCTCGGCCAGGGCGCGGAACAGGCGCGCGGCGCCCAGCGGGTCGAGCGCGGCGGGCGCATCGACCAGGATGGCGGCGTCGGCCCCCATGGCCAGCGCGGTGCGCAGCACGTCCTGCGCGATGGGCGCGCCGCAGGTCACGGCCGTCACGCGGCTGGCGAGGCCCTGCTCCTTCAGGCGCACGGCCTGCTCCAGCGCGACCTCATCGAAGGGGTTGATGGACATCTTGACGCCAGCCGTGTCGACGGCCGAGCCATCGCTTTTGACGCGGACCTTGATGTTGTGGTCGACGACGCGCTTGACGAGAACGAGGATGTGCATGGGATGACTTCAGAAAGGAGGAAGGGAGGAAGGGCCGATCAGGACACGGCGCCCAGGCCGTACTTGCCGACCAGTTGCTGGCCGGTGCGAAAACGCTCCAGTGCGTAAGGCGCGATGTCGACCTCGGTCGCGAGACCCAGGGCCGATTGCGCCAGCACCAGGCCCACGGCCGGCGAGAGTTTGAAGCCATGGCCGGAAAACCCGTAGCCCACTACCAAGCCTGGCACATCGGGCAGGCGGCCCAGCACCGGGTTCCAGTCAGGCGTCACGTCATAGACACCGGTCCATGACGAGGCCACGCCCGCCGTCTCGTAGCTGGGGAAACGCTCGGCCACCTGGGCGCCGACTTCCACCATGTAATCCATGCTGATGTCGCCCTGCTCGTTGTCGGGCTTGGGCAGGGTTTCGCCCACAACGCCCTCGCTGACCAGCATCTGCTTGCCGCCGTAGCTGCGGCAGTACAGCATGCCTGGCGAACCCAGGTCCTTGTAGACCGGCATCTTGAAGGTGTAGGCCTCAGGGCCCTCGAGGGCGAGCACGCTGTGGCGCTCGGGCACTACCGGGCTCGGAATGCCTGTCCAGCGTTCAATGTCGGTGGCCCAGATGTTCTGCGCGCTGATCACCGTGCCGCTGCGGAAGGTGCCCTGCGAGGTTTCGACGCCGGCGACCTTGCCGCCTTCGAGGAGCAGCTTGTGGACTTCCACGCCTTCCTTGATCTTCACGCCCAGCCGGCGGGCGCTGCGCGCAAAACTGGTTGCGACCAGGTAGGCGTCGGCAAAGCCGGCTTCGGGCTCGTAGCCGATCAGCGCCGCATCGTCGAAGCGCGCAATCGGCAACAGGCTGCGGGCCTCGCTTTGCCCCAGGAAGCGTACTTCGATGCCCTGAGCCTGCTGGGCCTCCAATGCCGCGTGCAATGGCGCGAGCTTGGGGCCTTCAGGCGCGGCGATGACATAGCCGCACTTGACCATGCCAGAGGCGGCGTCTTCATCGCCTAGGTAGTTGGCGAAATCATTGAACACCCTCCATGAGGCCTGCGCCATGCGCACGTTTTCAATCACGGAATAGTGGGTGCGCAGAATGCCACTGGACTGCGAGGTCGTTCCCGCGCCGATTTGCGTGCGGTCCAGCACCAGCACCTTGGTGCACCCCAGGCGCGCCAGATGGTAGGCGACCGAGCTGCCGATCACGCCAGCACCGATCACGATGGCATCGAAGTTTTCCATGTCAATTTCCCAGGAGGTTTGAATAGCTGCAAGCGTAAATAGGGCGGCGGCTGCACTTTGGAGATAAACGAAAACTAATTCAAAATATTAGTTTTGCTTCATAAGTTGCTCTTGCAACCATGGAGCGACCACCATCGTCGGGGTACACCATGCGCAGCCAACAGCCGCCTTCTTCGTCCTTGCCCACGCCAACCGCGGCGTCGCCCGACAACGCGCGGCGCGGTCAGGTTTTGCCCGATTTACGGGCGCTGGCAACGTTTGTCACGGTGTGTGAAGCCGGCTCCATGGTGCTGGCCGCCCAGCGCCTGGGCATCACCCAGAGTGCCGTCAGCCAGATGATCCGCGTGTTGGAGGGCAACTATGGCGTGACCCTGTTTGACCGCGAGGTGCGCCCGGCTCGCCCCACGCGCGCCGGCACACGGCTGTTGGACATGGCCGACGGCTTGCTGTCCAGCGCCCGCGCCGTGTCCGAGCAGTTGCGTGCCAGCATCCGCCTGGACCACACCCAGCTGCGCCTGGGCTGTGTGGACTCTTTTGCCGCCACGGTGGGGCCGGCGCTGGTGCATGCGCTGTCCGGGTCGGCGCGGCAGTTGCAGCTCTGGTCGGGCCTGACGCCTGGCCTGAACCAGCAGTTGCTGGCGCGTGAACTGGACCTGGCCATCTGCACCGAAGTCCCGAAGGAGGACCCCCGCATCACCGAGCGCCTGCTGTTCTCAGAAAGCTGGGTGGCCGTGTTTCCGCGCGGCGCGGCGCCGTCGGCACTGGCCGAAGCCCGTGGGCTGAAGGCTGCCATAGCGGGAGACTTGCCGCTGATCCGCTACTCCCAGCGCTCCGTGATTGGCCAACAGATCGAACGCTTTTTGCGCCACCTGGGCGTGGACGCGCCCAGGCGCTTCGAGTTCGATGCCACCGACCCCATGCTGAGCCTGGTCGCCGCCGGTCTGGGCTGGGCCATCAGCACGCCGCTATGCCTGTGGCAATCGCGCGCCTGGCTGGGCCAGGTTGATCTGCTGGCCATCCCCGGCGCCGGCCTGGGCCGCCGCGACTTCTACCTGCTGTGCCGTGAAGAAGAATGGTCGCCGATGGCCGACGACATTGTCCGCATCACCCAAACCGCGCTCAACCACGACACGCTGCCCGCGATACGCAAGAGCATGCCCCAGCTGCCAGTCGATGCCATTCTGGTTTCTGAACCCCCAAAGAGATCGTAAACACGTTCTAAGCCCACCCACCATGACCCACCCATTGTTCACGCTCCACCAGGGCGATGCCCCGCTGCTGATTTCCATCCCGCACCTGGGCACCTTGTTGCCGGATGAAATCGCCTCCGCCTTCTCACCCGAGGCCGGCATCGTCAGCGACACCGACTGGCACCTGGACAGGCTCTATGCCTTTGCCAAGGACATGGGCGCCTCGGTGCTGGGCGCGACGGTCTCGCGCTACGCCATCGACCTGAACCGCCCGCCCCACGGCGAAAGCCTCTACCCCGGGCAGACCACCACGGGCCTGTGCCCCACGGAAACCTTCAAGGGCGTGCCCCTCTACGCCCCGGGCCGCGAACCCGATGCCGCCGAGATCAGCCGGCGCCGCGCCGCCTACTGGCAGCCCTACCACGACGCCCTGCGCGCCGAGCTGGACCGGCTCCGGGCCTTGCACGGCCAGGTGCTGCTGTGGGAAGCGCACTCCATTGCCAGCGTGCTGCCGCGCCTGTTCGAAGGCAAGCTGCCGGACTTCAATTTCGGCACCAATGCCGGCGCAACGTGCTCAGCATCAATCATGGCGGCCGTGCTCAAGCCGCTGACCGAGCCGAACAAATCACATGATTTCTCGTACGTTTTGAACGGCCGCTTCAAGGGGGGCTATATCACCCGGCATTACGGTAATCCAGACCAAAGCATTCATGCCATTCAACTGGAGATGTGCCAAAGCCTATACATGGATGAAGAATTTCCGTTTGCATTCAGACCGGACCTAGCACATCAGGTTCAGCCTCTATTGCAAGTTCTAATCAACGCCGGGCTAGAAGAAATCGCCGTTCGAACGCTGCGAGGCGTCCTGCAAGGTACTCCATCGGATTGAGATCGGGTGCGTACGGCGGCAGAAACGCGATCTGGATGTGCCCGTTCAGACTGTCCAGGTAGTCGCGCACCAGACGGCTGCGTTGCGCCTTCAGGCCATCCCAGATGACAAGCAGCGGCGGGTTTGCCCCTTGGGGGCCCAGGTACGCACTCGAGTTGGGCGTTCGCTGATGCCCGATTCGTCGATGAAGACGATCAGCCGGCCTTCTCGCTGGGCCTTTTTTTGAGCGCGGGCCAAGTGCGCCGCGTCCACTGCCGCATCGCTTCTTCGTCGCGCTCGATGGCGCGCTTTTCGGGTTTTTGCGCGCTGAAGCCCAGGCTGCCCAGGATGCGCCAGACCTGCGTCTGGCCAAAGAGCACGCCGTGCATACGATCGATGACGGCACCCACCCGCTTGAGGGTCCACAACTCGGTTCCGAATCCATGCTCGGTCGGGCTTTGCAGCAGGGCTTTTCGCACAGCCGCCAGCTGCTGCTCATCCAACTGGGCCGGCCGCCCGCGCTCTGGCACGGCTCGCAAGGCATCGATGCCGCCCTCATTGAGCAGCCTTTTCCATGTGTACACGGTTTGCCGCGCCACGCCCACGGCCAATGCCACTTCCGCGCAGCCCTTGCCCGCCAGCAGCATGTGCCCGGCCCGCAAGCGCTTCTTCGCCGCTTCGCTCAATCGCTTTTGCACCATGCCAACATTCTCCAGGATCGTTCCTGGGAGACATAACGCTCGAGTTGCTCGGCGGTTGTCATGTTTTTAGGAAACATCAATAAACAGCATTATTTGGCCATTTTCCCTGTCCTTGGGGTCTCGTTGGGCGGGGGTCAATGCCTGTTTTTCAGGCAGGCGCTGAGGCTCCTCCTTTGCCCAAGCCTTCTTTTTAGCGGCGCCCGACGCCCCCACGCCTGTATTTGCTAACATCTCACTTCATCTTTTGATTGGCTAGTTTTTTCTGAACCCGCTCTGGCTCTCCCATTTCACCGCCACCAGCTGCATCGGCCAAGGCTTGGGCGAGACGCTGGCTTCGCTGCGGGCGCAGCGCAGCGGCCTGAAGCCCTGCGATTTCGATTCGGCTGACCTGCCCACCTGGATTGGGGCCGTCGAGGGCCTGGCCGACGAAGCCTTGCCTGCCGGACTCCAGGCATTCGATTGCCGCAACAACCGGCTGGCCCGGCTGGCCCTGCGGCAAGACAATTTCGAGCAGGCGGTACAGGACGTGGCCGCACGCGTAGGACACCGGCGAATCGGCATCTTTCTGGGCACCAGCACCTCCGGCATCCTGCAGACCGAGCTCGCCTACCGCGACCTGGACCCCGCCACCGGCGCGCTGCCCGCCAGCTTTATTTATGCATCCACGCACAACCCCTTCTCGGTGACAGCCTTCGTGCGCGAGTATTTCCGTCTCGAAGGACCGGCGGTGACGGTGTCTTCGGCCTGCTCTTCCAGCGCCAAGGTCTTTGCTTCGGCCCGCCGCATGATGGCCGCCGGGCTGATTGACGCGGCCATCGTCGGCGGGGTGGATTCGCTGTGCCTGACCACGCTGTACGGCTTCAACTCGCTGGATCTGCTATCGCGCAGCCCGTGCCAACCCTTTGACGCCGCGCGCAAGGGCATCTCCATCGGCGAAGGTGCGGCCTTTGCACTGCTGGAGAGGACGCCTGGCAGTCTGGACGCCAGCGCGGTGCTGCTGCGCGGCGCCGGTGAATCCAGCGACGCGCACCACATGTCGGCGCCGCATCCGGACGGGCTGGGCGCAGTCATGGCGATGCGGCAGGCACTGGCCAGCGCGGGCCTGCAGCCCGGCGCGATCGACTACATCAACCTGCACGGCACGGCCACCCCCTCCAACGACGCGGCGGAGAGCAAGGCCGTCGCCACCGTTTTTGGCGCGCATGCGCTGCCCTGCAGCTCCACCAAGGGGGCGACCGGCCACACGCTCGGAGCCGCCGGTGGCATAGAGGCCGTGATCAGCGCGCTGGCCCTGCAACAGGGCTTCATGCCCGGCGGCGTGAACACCGACAGCGTGGACCCCAGCCTGCCGGTCAACTACCTGCTGGAAAACCGCGATCAGGCGCTGACGCATGTGCTCAGCAATTCTTTCGGTTTCGGCGGCACCAACTGCAGCCTTGTTTTTGGCCGCGCCGGCTGAATGCCGAATACGTGAAACGCCGGATATGACTGCATCCAACCCACCCGCCGCCAACCCGCTCACGGTTTTTGTCGAGGGCATAGGACTGTTAGGCCCCGGTTTTTCCAGCTGGGAAGAAGGCCGCCAGCACCTGGCTGGCCTGGCGCCCTATGCCCCGCAAAAAACCCTGCTTCCCTCGCCAATGTCGCTGCCACCGGCGGAACGCCGGCGTGCCGGTGCGGTCATCAAGGTTTCGTTGGCGGTCGGCCATGAGGCGGTTGACGCGGCCGGACTTAGCGCCGCCGAACTGCCCTCGGTATTCACGTCCTCGAGTGGTGACGGTGTCAATTGCCACGAGATCTGCTCGGCGCTGGCCTCCAGCGACCGGCTGATTTCACCCACCCGCTTTCACAACTCGGTGCACAACGCGGCGTCAGGTTACTGGAGTATTTCCACCGGCGCCATGCCCTCTTCGTCGGTGCTGTGCGCCTACGACGGCAGCTTTGCCGCCAGCTTGCTGGAAGCGATGACGCAGGCCGTCATCGACGACACCCCGGTGCTGCTGGTGGCCTACGACACCGATTACCCGGAACCGCTGCGCAGCAAGCGGCCGGTTCCCGACACGATGGGCGTGGCGCTGGTCATCCGCCCCGGCGCCAGCGCACGCAGCGTGGCCCGCATCACGCTGCAGGGCGGCAACGGCCTGACCACGGCTGCGGCCACTGTGATGAGCGACGCCGGGCTGGAGTTCCTGCGCCAGACCATTCCGGCCGCCCGCGCCTTGCCTCTGTTGCAGGCTCTTGCCCAACAGCAGGCGGCAGCGCTGGTACTGGATTACCTGGAAGGCACGCAACTGGCGCTGGAAGTCGCGCCGCCATGAACAGGCAGCCCCTGAACCGGGACGACATCGCCCGCCGCATTCCCCACCAGGGCAGCATGTGCCTGCTCGACACCGTCACGGCTTGGGACGACAGCCACATCCGTTGCCAGGCCAGCAGCCATCGCGCCCCCGACCACCCGCTGCGGGCTCATGGCCGGCTGGGAGCGGCCTGCGGCGTGGAATATGCGGCGCAAGCCATGGCGGTGCACGGCACCCTGGTGACGGAGGCGGCTGCGGGCACTGTCGGCGGCAGCTCGCCACCGCGCGCCGGCTACCTGGCCAGCATGCGTAGCGTGAACCTGTATGTCGAACGGCTGGACACGGTGCCCGGCCCCCTGACCGTCAGCGCGGAGCGGATGACCGGGGACGCCAACACCGTGCTTTATAGCTTCACGGTGCAGGCCGGAACCCAGACCCTGCTCAGCGGGCGTGCGGTTGTCGTGCTCGATGCGGCCCTCTTGCCGAGCCCCGTCAACAACGGCAGCGGCAGCGCGGGCTGAACCCTCCGGCCTTTCCAGGACACCTTCATGACCCCTCCCCTCAAACGTGCACTTGTCACCGGCGGCAGCGGCGGCATCGGCTCGGCCATCTGCCGGCGCCTGGCGGCCGACGGCTTCAGCGTCATTGTTCATGCCAACAGCCACCTGGCCACGGCGCAGGCCGTGGCGGCCAGCATCGCGGCCGACGGCGGTCAGGCGCAGGCCGTGGCTTTTGATGTCACCGATGCCTCCGCCACGGCGGCTGCACTGGAGGCCCTGCTCGAACAGGGGCCCATCCAGGTGCTGGTCAACAACGCCGGCATCCACGACGACGCCGTGTTCCCCGGCATGCAGCTGTCCCAATGGCAGCGCGTGCTGGATGTGTCGCTCAACGGCTTTTTTCACGTCACCCAACCCCTGACGCTGCCGATGATACGGACCCGCTGGGGCCGCATCATCACCATCACCTCCGTGGCCGCCGTGGCCGGCAACCGGGGCCAGGTCAACTATTCAGCGGCCAAGGGAGCCCTGCACGCCGCCACCAAATCGCTGGCCCTCGAAGTGGCCAGCCGCGGCATCACCGTCAACGCCGTGGCGCCGGGCATCATTGACACGGCCATGAGCAATAGCAGCTTCAGTTCCGACGTCATCGAACGCATGGTGCCGATGAAGCGGGCCGGCCGGGCCGATGAAGTGGCCGACCTCGTCGGTTTTCTGGCATCAGAGCGGGCGGCTTACATCAGCGGGCAGATCATTTCCATCAATGGCGGCATGATCTGACCCCCGAACCAGCAGTTATCCGCTTGACTGTTGAAAAAGACGTGTAAAACTGGCTGATCCAGCGTCAAGGGCAATCACCTCAAGGGGAGAGCACAACGCACCCCATCAAGCCCCCCGGGGCACGCCTGGCCGCGTTGCTCCTCCTTGCAGACATCAGCCTGCGTCATCGTCGCACCTTGCCAACGCACGCCCATGACGGCCCACCCCCGGCGCGTCCAACTGCCGTTTCAGGTCTAGAGGTAAATACCCCATGAAGACTTCCGAACCCGTCCCTACGACGCATGCACCCCATATTCCGCTCACTGATTACTACCAGACAGAGCAGGATAGGCAAGCCTATTTGCGCAAGATCTTTGACAATACCGCTGCGGATTACGACCGTATCGAGGCGATGTTGGCATGGGGCACCGGTTCCCGTTACCGGCACCAGGCCCTGATCCGGGGCGGTTTGCAAGCGGGCATGAAAGTGCTCGATGTGGGCGTGGGAACCGGCCTGGTTGCTGCGCAGGCCTGCCTCTTGGCCG
Organism: Polaromonas sp. P4_H1; assembly: GCF_056400945.1. NCBI lineage: Bacteria > Pseudomonadati > Pseudomonadota > Betaproteobacteria > Burkholderiales > Comamonadaceae > Polaromonas > Polaromonas sp. P4_H1. Next base: position 220,643 of record NZ_JBFUKG010000008.1, read on the forward strand.
GCGATCCCGCCTTGGTCACCGGGGTTGATCCCAGCCCCGGCATGATGGCAGCCAGCAAGCTGCCCAAGACCATGGTGCTGATGGAGGGCCGGGCCGAATCATTGCCCTTTCCGGACAACCACTTTGATTTCCTGAGCATGGGCTATGCACTTCGCCACATCAGTGACCTGGGTGTGGCGTTTGCAGAGTTTCAACGGGTATTGAAGCCCGGAGGCCGCCTGTGCATCCTTGAAATAACCCAGGCGAAAAGCGGCTTGGGACAGTGGCTGCTCAAAACTTACATGCGGGGTGTGATACCGCTGCTGACACGGTTTATTTCCCGGGAAAAAGATACAGCAACAATCTGGCGTTACTACTGGGACAGCATAGAAGCCTGCGTCCCTCCCGAACAGGTCATGGCCACACTGAGGGCGGCCGGGCTGACGCAGGTCAAGCAACACCTGGAGGTTGGCGTGTTTTCGGAATACCAGGCGATCAAACCCGGGAACGCCAGTTGACGGCCTGCCGCAGGAAGGCAGGCATCATGAACACTGGCTTTGGGACGAACACCGTCACCAGGGGGAGAAGCGCCAGCCCAGCCTGAACCGCCAGCACCCACTGGCTGCGCTCAGCTGCCGCTCCAGCAAAAAACTCCCAGGATTGTTCATGGGCGCCCGAACAAGCGCCTCGCCAGCAACACGGGCAGACGCAGCACAAACCCCAGAAACAGGCGCGAGTGCATCCAGCTCAGCAAGAGGTTGTCGCGCAGGTAGTTGAAGTGCGAGACCCCGCCTTCGTCGGCGCGAAAATATCTGACGGTGGCCGGCAGGTTGACCGGCTTGACGCCGCGCCAGCACATGCGCACCGCCGCCTCGGGGTCAAAGTCAAAACGGCGCATCCAGCGCTGCCCATGCATCACCTCGCGCAGCGGCGCAATCGGGTAGACGCGAAAGCCGAACAGCGAATCGCCAATGCCGGCCCACAGGGTCTCCAGGTTGGCCCAACCGTTCGACAGCTTGCGGCCGTTGACGCGCAGGCGCGGCGCATCGGCCGCGAACACCGGCTCACCCAGCACCATGACGGCGGGCTGGGCGGCGGAGGTGGCCATGAAGTCGGGAATCAGCGGCGCCGGATGCTGGCCATCGGAGTCCATGGTCAGCACATGCGTGAAGCCTTGCGCCGCGGCCAGGTCCAGCCCGTGCAGCACGGCAGCGCCCTTGCCGACGTTGTGCGGCAGCACGATCACCCGCAGGCCTTCATCCTGCGCCGCCATCGCCTGCAGGCCCTCGGCGCTGGCATCGGTGCTGCCATCGACCACCACCCAGACAGGCGTCCACTGCGCGCGCGCCGAACGCACCGTGTCATAGACCTTGGGGCCGGGGTTGTAGCTGGGAATCAGGACAAGATGCGTGCGGGACGCGCTGGGCAACAAAGCATTCATGGACAGGAAAGAAAGATAGAGAAAAAGCGAAAGCGGCCCGGTTCAGGCCGGCGGCGCCTTGGCAGGAAAGTCGGGCAACTGCGCATGCGCCAGCTCCGCCTGGAAGTATTGCTCCAGCTCGCTGACAAAATGCGCCGTATGCTGGGGCGGATCAAACCGCTTGCCAAGCCGGACCCTGTAAGTGATGGGCATTTTAGGCGTCCAGAACACCGACCAGCCTTTGCCCAGAAAAGCCGAATCAGTTTCGATAAACACCGTCTGCACCGGCACGCCGGCATTTTTGGCGATCAGCCCCGTCGTCCCCTGCATCGCACCCACTGGAAACCGGTTGGTGCGCGTGCCCTCCGGAAACAGCAGCAAATGGCTGCCCTGGCGTAAATCGGCAACGCCCAATTGCACCATGGTACGGATCGGCGTGTTGCGGATGTAGCCGGTCAGCCGTGCCCCCGCGCCAAAAAAGACACTGTTGACCAGTTCGGCCTTCATGATGCAGGCCGCATTGGGCAGGCGCGACAAAATCATCACGGCGTCGAGCAGCGAGGGATGATTGGGCGCTATTAACATGGCCGGCTCTCCCTGCAGCACATCAAGCGCGGCCAGGTCAAAGCGGCAGGCCCCCATGAGTACCAGAAAACGCAAGTAACCCCGGGCCAGCAGGTTGACCAGCTTGCGGCCTATCCGCTTGCTCAGCGCGCGCGGCAAGAGCGCGCGCATCGGCAAGGCCAGCAAGGTCACGGTCAGGCAGATCACGCCCAGCAGCGCGAAGCCCAAGTGCAGCCTGATGGTTTCATGCAGGGCCCTGCGAGCGGCGTGCAGCTTGAGGTGTTCGTTCAGCACAGCATGGGGCTTGTGTTCCATAAAGTCAGGCCTGTGGCCGGCCCTAGCGCGCAGCCGTTTCAGCACCCTCTACGACGCGAATGTTGGCCTTGCGCATGCGCATGGCCTGCCACGAGCGTTTGAGATTCCAGGCTGATGCAATGTAGAAAATGCCCTTGAGCACCGCCAGTGACCGCCAGATCGGTGTTTTGCCAAAAATATCGCCGGCCAGCATTGACAGCAACGCTTCTTTCACGCGCCACACATTGCTCGGATCCATGAACATGTCGCGCATGGTCGGGTTGGTCACGCGGTAGATGAACCAGGAAAACTCCTTGGGGCCCAACCGCACCTGCTGGTCAAAATGCGCCAGTGCCGACGCGGCTTTGGCGGGTTCGCGCAGGCAGGTATCGACCGTCTCGGCCCCGACAAAGCCGCCCTGCATCGCCAGCATGACGCCGGACGAAAATACCGGGTCAATGAAGGTGAAGGCATCGCCAATCATCACGTAGTTGGGGCCGTGCGTGCGGTCGCAGGCGTAAGAGAAGTTGCCGGTCGCCTCCACTTCGGAGGCCAGCGTCGCGTGGGCCAGCCGCTCGCTCAGGGCCGGGCACATCGCAATCGTGTCGAGGAAAAAATCCCTGACGGGCGTGGTGCGGCTCTTCAAATAATGCGGCCAGACCACGGCACCGATGCTGGTGAAGCCGTCCGCCAACGGGATCAACCAGAACCAGCCATGCTCGAACCAGAAGATGGTGATGTTGCCTTCGTCCTGGCCCGGATGCCGGCTGGCACCGGTGAAGTGACCATAAAGCGCAGAACTGTTGTGCTTGGGATTGCGGCGTTTGACGTCGAACTGCTTGCCCAGCAAGGTGTCCCGCCCCGAGGCGTCCACCACAAAGCGGGCGCGCCAGTGCTGGACGCGGCCATCCTCGTGCTGCGCATGCACCGTAGCGCTGCCATGGTCGGCCGCAAACGCGACGTCCTTGACGCGGCAGCCTTCAATGACTTCGGCGCCCAGGCGGGCGGCATTGCGGATCAGGATTTCGTCGAACTCGGAGCGCCGCACCTGGTAGGAAAACGGCATGGACTTGTCCCAGGCGTCGCCGAATTTGAAGGTCTGGCTCTTGGCCTCATGCCAGGGCGAGACAAATTCGGCGCCCCATTTCTCCATCCCGATGGCCTTGACGGCATCAGCCACGCCGAGTTTTTCAAACAATGGCAAGTTGGCCGGCAGCAGCGACTCGCCGATGTGAAAGCGCGGATGGTGTTCTTTTTCGAGGACCACCACCTTGTGCCCCCGTTGCGCCAACAGCGCCCCTGCCGTGGCCCCCGCCGGACCACCACCGATCACGAGTACGTCGCATTCGCTCAGGGTTTCCGGGATTGTAGGGGTCGGTGAACTCTGTTCGGTCATTGCGTTCTTTCGTTGGAGTGGGATAGGCATCAATTGCAATGAATTGACGGCATTCCGGCAACCAGGGCAATTTACCACGCATCAAGCACCCCACTTGCCGCACATCACCCAGCCGCCATTGGGTAAAGTGTGTGCAACGCACCATGAACCGCACCCAGCCTGCCCTGAACACCCCGCTGCCGCTGGCAGCACGCCTGCAGGGCCAGGCGAAAAGCTGGTTGCGGGTCGTCCTGAGCCAGTATGTAGCCAATGGCCTCACGGTCTCGCTGGGCCTGGTGCTGATCATGCTGGCCATCTTCGAGGCTGCCGGCCTGGCCGCGGCCTCTACCGCCGCGGTCGGCGTCCTGGTCACCAGCCTGCCGGATGTACCCGCCCCGCGCAAGCGCAAGATCATGCAGATGCTGCCCGCCCCGCTGCTGGGGGTGCCGCTGTTCGTGCTGGTGCAGCTGGTGCGCCAGGACGCGGTGTTGCTGGGCGTGGTGCTGGTAGCCGGCACCTTCCTGGCCGTCATGATGATGGCCTGGGGCAAGCGCGGCGGCCCCATCTGCTTTTCACTGATGTTCGCCATGCTGTTTTCGATGGCCGCGCCACCTGTCGACTCGCTGGAGCAGATCGCCCTGGATGCCGGCTGGTTTCTGGCCGGCGCCGTGCTGTACCTGCTCTGGGCCGTGCTCACCACCCACCTGCTCAACCAGCGCTATCGCACCCAGCTGCTGGCCGAATGCCTGAACAGCTTTGCCCAAATCCTGCGCACCCAGGCCCGGCGTTTCGCCCCGCAGCCCGACCACCAGGCGCTGCTGGCCAGCATGCTGCAGCAGCAGGCAGAGCTGGCAGACCACCTGCAAAACACGCGCGACGTGGTGCTGGAGTCGCCCACCACGCCGCCGCGCCAGCGCCTGGCCGCCATGCTGCTCAGCCTGCTCGAAGCGCGCGACCACCAGCTGGCCTGCGACCTGGACCTCGACATCCTGCTGGACCACAGCGCCGGCACCGCTACCCTGCCGGCGCTGCAGCAGGCGCTCAATGCCACCGCCAGCGGGCTGGAGGCGCTCAGCCTGTCCCTGCTGCTGGGCAAATCAGGCCATGCGATTGACGCCATGGACGACCTGCGCGCGCAGCTGGCCGGCGTGCTGCCGCCGCGCACCGCCCTGCTGAACGCGCTGGAGCCCGATCCGCTGCAAACACAGCTACCCGATACCGTGGCGCTGCTGCACAACATGGCGGACCGCATCGGCCACATCAACGACGAGGCGGTGAAAATTGCCACCCTGGCGCGTGGCGACCTGGCACCCGAGCTGGCGGCCGTGCGCACGCAATGGCAGCTCTTTGTCAGCGCCACCACCTGGTCGTGGAAGCCGCTGCTGGGCCAGCTGACCTGGCGCGCGCCCACGCTGCGCTATGCGCTGCGCGCCACGCTGGCAGTCGGCGCCGGCTACCTCGTGTCCCTGCGCCTGCCCTGGGTGGCGCATGAATACTGGATCCTGCTCACCATCGTCGTCGTGATGCGCGGCAACCTCGCGCAAACCGTGCAGCGCCGCAATGCGCGCGTGGGCGGCACCTTGCTGGGCTGCGGGCTGGTCATGGCGATACTGGCCATCCATCCGGGCGCCCGCAGCATCTTCTTCGTGGTGGCGCTGAGCATGGGGCTGGCGCATGCCTTTGCCCTGCGCCGCTATCTCTTCACCTCCATCGCCGCGACGGTTTCCGGCCTGCTGCAGGCCCACCTGCTGCTGGCCGGCGAGCAATTCACTTTCGCGGTGGGCGAACGGCTGGCCGACACCCTGCTCGGCGCCCTGATCGCCTGGATCTTCAGCTATGTCCTGCCAGCCTGGGAGCGCAACCAGATTCCGGGCCTGGTACGGCGCAGCGTGCAGGCGCAGATCCGGCATGCCCGGCTGGCCCTGGCCCTGCTCGGCGGCCCGCAAACCTCGGACCTGCCCTGGCGGCTGGCCCGCCGTGACGCGTACAACAGCCTCTCGGAGTTGACCCTGGCCACCCAGCGCACCCTGGCCGAACCGCGCCAGGTCAGGCCGCCGCTAGAGCCGCTGGAGGCCCTGCAGGCACGCAGCTACCAGCTGCTGGCCCAACTCACGGCCGTCAAGTCACTGCTCCTGCTGCGCCGCGCGCAACTGGATTTGTCGGTGGCCGGCCCCGCGCTGGCGCAGGCCGCCGAGCATATTGCGGCTGAACTGTCCGGCACCGCAGCTACACCGCAGGCCGTCGAACTCCCGATTGCCGGCCAGCCCTTCCAGCCCCGGCCCGACCCCCTCGTGGCAACCGACCTGACCCCCTGGCTGCTGCGCCGCCTGGCGCTGGCCTGTGCCATGGCGCGGGAGCTGCGGCAGGCGGCGGCCCGTGCACTGGCCTGAAGCAGACCACATTGACATTGATAATGCTGTTTTCAGCAGTATTCAGCACCAGTCAGTATTGAACTGCACGACGTCCTACCAAAAGCATGAGTGAAACCATCCGGGTGACCCCAGAACACACCAATCCCGCCGGGCCGCTGGAGCGCCACACCCCCATGATGCAGCAGTACCTTGGCATCAAGGCCGGGTATCCCGACACGCTGGTCTTCTACCGCATGGGTGACTTTTACGAAGTCTTTTTCGCCGATGCCGAAAAAGCCGCGCGCCTGCTCGACATCACGCTGACGCGGCGCGGCCAGTCGGGCGGCGAGCCGGTGGTGATGGCCGGCGTTCCCTTTCATTCGCTGGAAGGCTACCTGGCCAAACTGATCAAGCTTGGCGAGTCCGTCGCCATCTGCGAGCAGGTCGGTGACGTCGCGACATCCAAGGGCCCGGTCGAGCGCAAGGTAGTGCGCGTGGTGACGCCGGGCACGCTCACCGATACCGAATTGCTGAACGACAAGGCCGAATCGATTTTGCTGGCCGTGCACCAGGGCGCGCGCAACACCTGCGGCCTGGCCTGGCTGAGCGTCACCCAGGGTGAAATTCACCTGGCGCATTGCGCCAATGACGAACTGGAAACCTGGCTGGCGCGTGTCAACCCCAGCGAACTGCTCTACAACGTCGACGTCACGCCGGCGTTTGAACAGCGCCTGAAAACCCAGCGCTGCGCGGCCAGCGCGCGCCCGGCCTGGCAGTTTGACGGGGCGCTGGGCGCGCGCCGCTTGCTCGAACAGCTCAAGGTGGCTTCGCTGGCCTCATGGAATGCGGAAGCGCTGAACGAGGCCCATGCCGCCGCCTCGGCGCTGCTGGGCTACGCCGAACATACGCAGGGCCGCACGCTGCCCCATGTGCAGGGCCTGCAGGTGGTGCGGTCGGGGGAACTCATTGAACTGCCCCAAAGCACGCGCCGCAACCTCGAACTCACGCAAACCCTGCGCGGCGAAGATTCGCCCACGCTGTTTTCCCTGCTGGACACCTGCAGCACCGGCATGGGCAGCCGCGCGCTGAAAAGCTGGCTGCTGAGCCCGCGCCGCGACCGCGCGCAGGCTCAAGCCCGCCTCGAAGCGATTGCGCATTTGCGGGGGGGGCTACAGCAAACCCTGCGCGCCAGGCTCAAGGGCTGCAGCGATGTCGAACGCATCACCGCCCGCCTCGCGCTGCGGCAAGTCAGGCCGCGCGAACTGGTGGCGCTGCGCCAGACCCTGGACAAGCTGCAGCAACAATCAGAGCACGCCGCTGGTGAAAGTACTGGGCTGCCGGAACTGTTGACCCGAATTTTTGAGGATCTGCAGCCCCCGCCAGGATGCACCGAATTGCTGGGCCGCTATGTGCTCGACGAGCCCGCCGCACTGATTCGCGACGGCGGCGTCATCAACCACGGCTGCGACGCCGACCTCGACGAACTGCGCGCCATCCAGACCAACTGCGATGGCTTTCTGCTCGAGCTGGAAGGCCGTGAAAAGGCCCGCACCGGCATTGCCAACCTGCGCGTGCAGTTCAACAAGGTGCACGGCTTCTACATCGAGGTCACGCAGGGCCAGCTCGACAAGGTGCCCGACGACTACCGCCGCCGCCAGACCCTGAAGAATGCCGAGCGCTACATCACGCCCGAACTCAAGGCCTTTGAAGACAAGGCCCTGTCGGCGCAGGAGCGCGCACTCGCACGCGAAAAGTGGCTGTACGAGCAGTTGCTCGACCAGTTGCAGGCCTTCATTCCCGCGCTGAGCCGCCTGGCGCGCGCCCTCGCCTCGCTCGACGCCCTGTGCGCGCTGGCCGAGCGCTCGCTCACGCTGAACTGGGCCGCCCCGGTGTTTGTGAAGGAACCCTGCATCGACATCACCCAGGGCCGCCATCCGGTGGTTGAAGCGCGGCTGGCGGAAACCGGTGGCGGCTCCTTCATCGCCAATGATTGCAGCCTGAGCGGCAAACACCGCATGCAGGTCATCACCGGCCCCAACATGGGCGGCAAATCCACCTATATGCGCCAGGTCGCGCTGATCGTGCTGCTGGCCAGCGTGGGCTCCTACGTGCCGGCCGCCCGTTGCCGGCTCGGGCCCATAGACGCCATCCACACCCGCATCGGCGCCGCCGACGACGTGGCCAACGCGCAGTCCACCTTCATGCTCGAGATGACCGAGGCGGCGCAAATCCTGCACACCGCCACGCCGCATTCGCTGGTGCTGATGGATGAAATCGGCCGCGGCACGTCCACCTTTGACGGCTTGGCACTCGCCGGTGGGATTGCCGCCTACCTGCACAACAAGACCCAGGCCTTCACCCTGTTTGCCACGCATTATTTTGAGCTGACCGAGTTCCCCGCGCAGCACCATGGCGCCATCAATGTCCATGTCAGCGCCGTGGAATCGGGGGCGAATATTGTGTTTCTGCACCACATCGAACCCGGCCCTGCCAGCAAGAGCTACGGCATTGCCGTGGCAAAACTCGCCGGTGTGCCCAGCGCGGTGGTCACCCATGCCCGCCACGCGCTGAATGCGCTGGAAACGCAGCAAACCGAAACACGCGCCCAGGTGGATCTTTTTGCCGCTCCGCCAGCAACAGCCGCACCTGAACAAACTGCTCTTGACAGGGCATTGGATACGATAGACCCTGATGCCCTGAGCCCCCGTGAGGCGCTGGATGCGCTCTACCAGCTAAAAAAGCTGTCGGCGCTGGCTTGAATGCGAAATACCAAACCCCTTCACCCAACTGCCATGACTTATTGCACTGCCATCAAACTGAATGCCGGTCTGGTCTTCTTGTCAGACTCCCGCACCAATGCCGGACTCGACCACATCAGCACCTTCCGCAAAATGATCGTCTATGAAAAGGCCGGCGACCGTTTCATGGTGCTGCTGACCGCCGGCAACCTGTCGATTTCGCAATCGGTGCGCGAGATTCTCCAGATCGAGCACATCAAGGACGCCGAAACCGGCGAATCCATCACCATCTGGAACGCCAAAAGCATGTTCGATGCCGCCCGCGTGCTGGGCTCGGCGATACGCCACGTCTATGACCGCGATGCCGACGCCCTGCGGAAAGCCGATGTCGATTTCAATGTCTCGCTGATCTTTGGCGGCCAGATTCGGGGCGAAGGCATGCGCCTGTTCCAGATGTACTCGGCCGGCAACTTCATTGAAGCGACGGGTGAAACGCCTTACTTCCAGGTGGGCGAATCGAAATACGGCAAGCCGGTTCTCGACCGCGTCATCACCCCCGAGACGCCGCTGGCGGAAGCCGCCAAATGCGCGCTGGTGTCGATGGACTCGACCATGAAGTCCAATCTCTCGGTGGGCATGCCGCTGGACCTCGTGGTGTATGAGGCTGACAGCTTCCAGAGCGACAAGGTGGTCTGCATCGACAGCAGCAACCCCTATTACTCGATGCTGCACAACAACTGGGGCAGGAGGCTGCGCGAAGTGTTCGACAGCATTGAAGACCCGGTATGGGACGACGCGCACACAGACATTCCCCTGAAAATGCCGGCAAGCCGCCATGACCCGCTCAAGAAAATCAGCGGTCCCAACGAAAAGCTGATTTAAACCCGTGCCGTCTTCTACCTCCTCTCCCTCCTCTCCCTCCTCGACCTCGTCTACCGCCCCCGCCAAAGCCCTGGTCATCTTCTCGCACGGCAATAGTTTTCCCGCCAGCACCTATGGCGTGCTGTTCAAGAGCCTCAAGGCCCGCGGCTTTCAGGTCAAGGCGATTGAAAAATTCGGCCACGACCCGCGCTACCCAGTCACCAGCAATTGGCCGCACCTGGTGCAGCAGCTTGCCGACTTCACCAGCCAGGAGGTCGAAAAGTCCGGCCAGCCCGCTTTCCTGGTCGGCCACTCGCTGGGCGGTTTTTTAAGCCTGATGTGCGCGGCGCGAAACCCGGTGCTGGGCGGCCTGCCCGTGCAGGGAGTGCTGATGCTTGACTCGCCGATTCTGGGCGGCTGGCGCGCCACTGCGCTCAGCGTAGCCAAGCGCGCCCAGCTGGTGGGCTCCATCTCGCCGGGCGCCATCAGCCGCAGGCGCAAACAGCAGTGGCTGGGCCGCGACGAAGTGCTGGCGCATTTCCGCAGCAAAAAAGCCTTTGCCCAGTGGGATGAGCAGGTGCTGATTGACTACATCGAGCACGGCACACACGATGCCGACACGGGCACCGGCAGCCAGCGCCTGCTGAGCTTTGACCGCGATGTGGAAACCAGCATCTACAACACCCTGCCCGACAACCTGGAGAGCCTGCTAAAAGCGCATCCACTCAAATGCCCGGTCGCCTTCATCGGCGGGCGGCAGTCGGCCGAGATGAAACAGGTCGGGATGGCCATGACGGAGAAGGTGACGAAGGGGCGGATCATGATGCTTGATGGCAGTCATCTGTTTCCCATGGAGAAGCCTGAGGCTACGGCGGCGGCTGTCGAGGCGGCTCTGCGGAATTTTGCTGATTAACTGTCTGGGTTGGGGTTGCTGAGGCTTGCTGGCCGGGGGGAGCCCGGCGGCTCGTCACTTTATTTTGTCTCGCCAAAATAAAGTAACCAAACAAAAGGCGACCCTGCTGTCTGCGTCCCTGCGCTTCGCTGCGGGCAGCCTGCGGTGCTTATATGGACGCCTTCCGTGAGGCAAGTGCTGATTGGAAGTTCTGGCCGGGCGGATTGACTGCTTGCTTATATCCGGCCTTTTCGTTGCAAAGCGGCTTTCAGAACCCTCGCCTTGCTGGCCCCTATGGTGATTCGCGAAGTCGGGGCTTATCTCGGTAAAGGACTTCGCCCCAGGCGTGTCCAAGCACCGCACCAGCTTTACCGACCCACGGTC